>JBIKVK010000105.1:0-10815 GCA_044356835.1 Burkholderiaceae bacterium | reverse complement strand
GCGGGGGCGCGGGTCAGCGGCGCGGTGCTGACCTGCCAGGAGGCAGGAGCCGTCCGGCGCGCAGAAGAGTCGATTCGAAGGAGCAGCCGTGCGGCCAATACCCGAGCTCGCTACGGCATCGATGACCTGGTAGGCGACTCCATGCCCATGCAACAGCTGCGCATGCAGGCCCGGCTCTGGGCCGGCTCGGATTCCACCCTTTTGATCTCCGGTGAGAGTGGCACCGGCAAGGAAATGCTCGCTCAGGGCATTCACCGCGCGAGCAGTCGGCACGGGGGACCGTTTGTCGCGATCAACTGCGCCGCGATTCCGGAGACCTTGATCGAAAGTGAACTGTTCGGCCATGAGGAGGGCGCGTTTACGGGCGCGCGGCGCGGGGGGCGCTCCGGTCTGATCGAGACCGCTCATCAGGGCACGCTGTTTCTCGATGAAGTGACCGAGATGCCGCTGCCGGCGCAGGCACGATTGCTTCGGGTGCTCCAGGAGCGCGAGGTGCTGCGCGTCGGTGCGACCGAGCCCGTCCCGGTGGACATCCGCGTCATCGCTGCAACCAATCGCGATCCGCTGAAAATGATTGCCGAAGGGCGCTTTCGGGCCGACCTGTTCTTTCGTCTCAATGTGCTTCGACTCGCGGTGCCACCTCTGCGTGACCGAAGGCAAGACATTGCCCTGATCGCCCGGCGCTGGCTCGAGCGCACGGACCGGCATGCTGTGGCCGAGCGTTGGATCGACGATCACCTGGAGGCCCTGCGCGCCTACCACTGGCCCGGCAACGTGCGGGAGCTCGAGAATGTCATGGAACGGGTGGTGGCCTGCACGGCTGCGGCCCGCGAATTGCGGAGCGGTCCGGAGGTCCGCAGTCTGACCGACCTGAGGGTGATCGCACCCGAGTTGTACCCGGTGTCAGCCGAAGTCGGTTCGGAGGTCGCGCCTGCCGCCTCGGCCCGGTCGGATGAGCCGCAGCAGGCTGAGCCTGTGAGCTGGCCGGTCCGCCGAGCCAGGCTTTCAGACGCTGCCATCATCGACGCCCTGCGACGTACTGGGGGGCGGGTCGAGCGGGCGGCTGCACTCCTGGGCGTGAGCCGGGTGACGGTCTGGCGGCGCGCCCGCGCCCTGCCGGCAGAGGTGTGGACGAGCCCGCCTGCCGGGTCGGCGATCGAGCCTGTGGGGACCTGAACTCGGGGGCGGCGGGCGCAGCGATCGGCCTAGATCCGCAGCTTTTCACCGTAGCCGGTGAGTTCGAGATAGCCGCGGCCGATGGAACGGCCGTCTGCGGCTCGCACCCGGACCGCACCTTCCCAGTACAGTACGCCCGTGCCCCCCCGGGCATCGAGCTCCTGGTCATCCATCAGGGGCTCGAGCCAGAGGGAAGTCGTGCCGACGGTGATGGTCATGGCCACGGGCCAGCGCACGCCGGTACGGGGCGACCGCCAAAGCCGACGTACCTCGAAATGAATGGTGACTCTTCCCGCCGGGGCGACCGAGTGGGTCCTCTCGTCATCCATGGGCTGAGGCTGGCGCGGGTCTGACGGCCTGGCTTGTTCTGCGCCCTCGGATTCACCCCGGGCCTCGCTGCGGCTGATCCAGCGATGCTGAGTCCACAGGCTCTCACCCTGGCGGTCACGAATCCGGAACACCATCAGGGCGCGTCCATCATCGAGATGCAGGCCGGCCCAATCCCAGCCTTGAGCCTCTTCAGCCAGCAATTCGCTGGACCACTCGTGATCGAACCACGCCTCACCCGTGACCGCTCGACCATTGACGCGGCCCGCAGTACGCAGCCAGGGCCGGCTGTAGTAATAACTCGCCTGCGGGGCCAGCGGCCCCTTGGGTGAATAGCCCTGATCGCCTTGCAGGACCGGTGGCCCGATGGGCTCGAAACTCAATTCGAGATCCAGCCCGCGTTCGTCAATGCGCGCGAGGTAGCGGTCGTCGGGCGTTCTGCGCAGAGACCACCGCCCGATCTGCACGTCGGTATCACGATCCGAAAATCGGGCGCCTCCCAGGCCAGGTCGGGCGCTTCGCTCGCGGTGCAGGAGGCGACCCTTGCCCGGGTCTGCGATCGCCACATGAGCCAGCACCAGCTGAGCCGGAGAAAATCGGCTCGGGTTGTCGAGCGGATGACCGGTACGCACACGAAAAAACGTGATTTGCACGCCAAACGCCTCGCCCGATGACTGTTGCGGCTCAAGCCAGGCGGTCACATACCACCACTCAATCCGGTAGAGGGGATGAGCGCCGAAATCCCGCGGGAATCCCAGCGGCCGACTGGGTTGAACCGCGGGAAAGGGCGGCTGAGGGGTGTTCGCCGACTGCGCTCGGGCCGCCTGCATGAGAGAGGGCTCGCCGAGCAGGAGCAGGCTGCCGAGCGCCGCGTCCAGCACGTGCCTGCGGGTGCGGTGGGTCGCCATCACCAGTCCGCGCGGACCGCTTCCAGTGGACCCGGACCCATGGCCTGACGCGCAACCAGTCTCGCCGCCAGCGCGGCCAGCAGCACGGTGGTCAACACGGTTGCGATCAGCAGCCCCACCGGCCAGTGCATGCTCATCGTCCAGTGAAAGGATTGAGGATTGACATGGTGGACCAGAATGGCCGCGACGCCCGCGCCGAGGGCGAGCCCCCACACGCAGGCGAGTGTCGCCCCGAGTGCACCCTCGATCGTAAAACACCAGCCCAGCTGCCGGCGGGTCAGACCGATGTGTCGCATCATGCCGAACTCGCGCTGCCGGGCCAGCGCCTCGGCGGCGCGGCTGCTGGCGGCACCAAACAGTGCAACTGCAATTGCGATCGCCTCAAGCGCATACGTCACCACGAAACTCCGGTCGAAGATGCGCATCGACAAGGACTTCAGGTCCAGCGTGTCGCGCAGTTCCAGCGAGGCCATTGCGGGCGACTGTGCCCGCAGGGCTGTCGCGAACGCCGCAGGGTCGGTGCCCGGATTGAGCCACCACGCGACTTCGTTGGCCGAATGATCGCCGGTGTGGCGACGGTAGGCGTCGCGATCGATGGCGATCGCCCCGAATTGCCGGGAGTAGTCACGCCAGACGCCCGCAACGAAAACGCGCAGGCTTGACCCCTCCGGTCCGATCGGCAAGTCGATCCAGTCGCCTGGTCGATAGCCATGCAGATCGACGACTGCTTCGGTGATCCAGGCCCGCACCGCTCCGGGGGGCGCGCTCCGGAGCTCGCCCGTCATCGGCAGTTGTCTCGCCGGGTCCTCCGCGCCAAAGTCGCGCGCAATGAGGCTGACCGCCGGTTGTTTCGGATCGAGCAACAGGGGTACCAGACGGGTAAAGCGCGTGCGGGTCGCGCCCGGCGCCTGGCTCATGAGGTCTTGTATCGCGGGACTGAGCGCGGCCACCGTCTCGTTGCTGCTCGCCCGTCCGTAAAGATCCGCTGGCAAGACCTGGTCCAGCCATTGCTCGACTGAGGTTCGAAAACTGGTCACCATGATGGCCATCGCGCTCGCGAGCGCAATACTCGCAATGACCCCGGCGTGTGCAGTGGCCGTCTGGCCGGGTGATCCGGCGATCCGCTGCAGTGCAAGCCACCCCATCGTGCCCAGGCGGGCGCTGCCCTCGCCCTCGGCCACGAGGTTGCAGAGCCTCCTCAGCAGCGCCGGACTCAGCAGTATGCCCGCCACAAGCAGCAGAGCAATCGCGGCGTAGGCGGCAATGGGCAGGCCGTCAATGGGGGGGGCGGCGAGAAGAGCCATGGCCAGCACCGCAAGCAGCGCTGCCAGCACCGGATGGCCGGTGCGATCGAGGATCGCTTCGCTCGCGGCGCCCCGCAAGCTCGCAGACGCGTGCACTCGCCGTGCGCTCCGCGCGGGACCCCAGGCGCCTGCCAGCGCCGCCAGCACACCACCGGTGAGGGCCACGATGACGGACAACGCGTCGATCTCCAGGGTCGGTGCGATTCCGCTGAAGTAACCCCCGCCCAGGTCTCCGCGGGTGAGCTGAAGCATCAGCTGCGCCAGTCCGATGCCGCAGGCGACGCCCAAGGCCGCGCCCAGCGTACCGATCATCAACGCCGATCCGGTCACCCGCACGACCGAGAGCCGACCCGAGGCGCCCAGCACGCTCAACAGCGCGTGTTCGCCCGACTGGCGCGCCACCATGAGGGCGAGAGCCGAATGCACGATAAAGATGCCGGTGAAAAGCGCGACCAGCGCGAGTACATTGAGATTTACGCGATAGGCTCGGGACAAGTTGGACATTCGCTGGACGTCGGCTTGGGGACCGCTCCAGATCACGGCGGCAGGCAACTGAGCCTCCACCGCCCGGCGCAGCGACGCCAGGTCGCGCTCTCCATCAAACAGCAGATCGATCCTTGAAATGCGGCCCATCGGTCCGATCCGCCACTGCAAGGTGCCGATATCCATGACAGCGAGGGCTTGCTGACTGCCCGAGCCATCGACCGTGCCCCGAACCACCAGGTGTACCAGCTGGTCGCCGACCCGCAAGCTCACTGTGTCGCCCAGGCCCAGGCCGTTTTGCAGCAGCGCTGCGCGGGACAAGAAGATGGCGTCGGGATCGAAGAGGGCGCTCGCGAGGGCCGGGCCGGAGTCCGAGACCTGGGGGATCAGCCCCGGGGTGACTGCAGCCGCCCGAAAAGGATCGATGCCCACCACGCGGAGGTAGGACGCCTGTGTCTGACCGTTGTGCGGGCTCGGTCTGCCCGGGCTGTGCATGATGCGAGCGCGGACATCGATCACCGGACTTGCGATCGCGACGCCTGGGATCGAGCTGACGCGTTCGATCAGGTCTTCCCCGAACGTCCCAGAGCGGCCGATCAGCTGGGCCTGGGCTTCGCCGTTCACCTGGGCGATCGAGGAGGCAAACTCGGCCAGGGCCGATCGATTGACCAGGTGGATACCGAGTGCAAGCGCCACACCGATCGCGATGGCAATCACTGCGAGCAGCAGTCGGCCGCTCTGGTGTCGGATCTGGGCCCACCACAGCCACGCGAGCAGCATGAGCGGAGCATGGGTTCCTTGGGGGCTCATGTTTGGCTCAGAGCTCAGCCAGATGCCCGTCTGAGAGCTTGAGGCAACGTTGTGCCGACCGCGCAGCGGTCTCCGAGTGGGTCACGAGCAGGAGCGCCGCGCCGGCCTCGGCGCATTCTTCGGTGATCAGTGTGAGGGCCTGCTCCGCGGTGGCTGGATCGAGGTTGCCGGTGGGCTCGTCAGCCAGGAGCAACTTCGGACGCGCTGCCAGTGCTCGCGCGAGTGCGACCCGCTGTTGCTCTCCCCCGGAGAGTTGTCCGGGCGTGTCCCGACCCCGTTGGGCGAGCCCCAACCGGTCAAGCAGAGCCCGGGCCCGCGCGAGCGCGTCGGCGAGCCCGATCCCGTTCAAGAGCAATGGCACGGCGATGTTGCGTTCCAGATTCAAGTGCGGCAGCAAGTGAAAGGCCTGAAATACGAAGCCGAGGCTGCGCCGTCGCAGCGCGGCTCCCGCGTCCGGATCGTGGGCGGGCATGAGCTCACCCGCGATGAGAATTTCGCCCGCATCGGGCGGGGTCAGTCCGGCGATGAGATTGAGGAGCGTTGACTTGCCGCTGCCGGATTCCCCGACCAGGGCGACCCGTTCGCCCGGCGCGATCGCTAGACTGACATCGTCGAGAACGACTCGCCCGGCGAGCGCCTTGCGCAGCCCGCGGACCGACAGTGCTTCCACGATCCGCCCGGGATGAACCGGCCAGGGCGCTCAGGCGCCAGGCGACTGCATGCCGCCCACCGTCTGGCTGAAGCCCGCATCCACGTAGGTGATTTCAGCGGTGATCCCGCCTGCGAGATCGGACAAGAGAAATGCAGCCGCATTGCCCACGTCCTCAGTGGTGACGTTGCGACGCAGGGGTGCATTCGATGCGACGAAATCCAGGATCTTGCCAAACCCCTTGATGCCGCTCGCGGCCAGGGTCTTGATCGGGCCTGCCGAGATGCCATTCACACGGATGCCCGCAGGCCCCAGGCTGTCGGCGAGATATCGAACCGAGGCCTCCAGGCTCGCTTTGGCCAGTCCCATGGTGTTGTAGTTCGGGACCACGCGCAGCGCCCCAAGGTAACTGAGCGTCAGCAGCGCTGCGCGGCGTCCTTCAAGCATCGGTCGGGCCGCCTTGGCGAGCGCGACAAAGCTGTAGGCCGAGATGTCGTGAGCGACCCGGAAGGCTTCCCGGCTGGACCCTTCCAGAAAATCACCTGCAATCGCTTCGCGCGGTGCGAAGGCGATGGCGTGCACCAAACCATCGAAGCCATCCCAATGGGTCCGCAGATCAGCAAACAGGGCATCGATTTGGGCGTCCTCGGCCACATCACAGGGCAGCACGATCGAAGAGCCGAATTCAGCGGCCATTTCCGAGACCCGATCTCGGAATCGGTCATTTTGAAAGGTGAATGCGAGTTCGGCGCCTTGGGCATGACAGCTTCGGGCAATCCCGTAAGCGATCGAGCGATTGGACAGCAGCCCGGTGATCAGAAGTCTCTTGCCAGCGAGAAATCCCATGGTCATTGAGTCCTGTCCTGAGGAAATGCGGTATTGTCGCACGCAGGTTCTGGCCGACCCTTCGAGTGGCCCAGCAAGACTGCAGGCTGACCTGGGCGAGGCTGCCCGGACCCTGCCGGTGGTGGTTTTAATGATGCCCTGTCGATCGATCTATCACGTGTTTCGATGCGGCCTCGCCGCGTGCGTGCTGTTTGCTGTCATGGCCTTCGAGTTACCTCGGGCCGGGGCGGCGCCCGTGCATGGCCTTGCCTGGGGGGACCAGCCTCGCTATGTGCCGGGCTTCAGCCATTTCGATTACGTCAACCCCGCGGCGCCGCGCACGGGCTCGATCAACCTGAACGGTTTTGGCTCCTTCGACAAGCTCAATCCCTTCACCCTCAAGGGCATTGCTGCCGAAGGCATGACCACGCTCATGTTCGAAACGCTCGCCGAGGCCAGTTGGGACGAGCCGTTTTCGATGTACGGCCTGCTGGCCGAGTCGATCGACCATGCACCCGATGGCCTCTCGATCACCTTCGTCCTTCGTTCAGAGGCCCGTTTTTCCAATGGCGATCCGGTCACGGCCGAAGATGTGGTGCATTCCTACCGGACCCTGATGGGCCGCGAGGCGCATCCGCGTTTTCGCCAGTATTTCGCCGATGTTGCAGAGGCCCTGGCGCTGGATGCTCGCACGGTCCGTTTCAGGTTCCATCGCAAGAACCATGAAATCCACATGATCGTGGGCTCTCAGCTGCCCGTTTTTTCTCGCAAGTGGGGCTCCGGCAAAGCCTTTTCGGCGGTCGTTCAAGACCCTCCGATCGCGAGCGGGCCCTATCTGATCGAACGGTCCGAGTTCGGACGGTCGATCAGCTATCGCCGCAATCCGGACTGGTGGGCGGCCGGACTCAATGTGCGCCGTGGCATGTTCAATTTCGAGCGCATCACCTACAAATATTTCAAAGACGAGACGGCCCGCCTGGAGGGCTTCAAGGCCGGCGAGTTCGATTGGATCTACGAAAATTCGGCGCGCAATTGGGCACGCGGCCATACCGGACCCCGGTTCAACCGAGGCGATCTCGTCAAGCGCGAGTTTGCGCACTCCAATGCTGCCGGCATGCAGGGATTCGCCCTGAATACACGTCGACCGCAATTCGTGGATGTGCGTGCCCGCGAGGCCCTGTCGCTCGCCATGGATTTCGAATGGATGAACCGGCAGATCTTCTACGGGCAGTACCGGCGCAGTCCCAGTTATTTCACCAACAGCGACATGGCTGCGCAGGGCCGACCCGGCGCCGACGAGCTCGCATTGCTGGAGCCGCTTCGCGCAGGCCTGCCCCACGCGGTGTTCGGCGAGGTGCCCTTGCCCGCGGTGACCGATCCTCCTTCGAGCCTGCGCGAGAATCTGCGCCGTGCCCAGGCGCTGCTCGCCGAGGCAGGCTGGCGGGTCGCCGACGACGGGCTGCTGCGCAATGCTTCGGGCGAGGCGTTCAGCTTTGAAATCCTGACCTATTCAAAGGCGCTTGAGCGGGTGGCGGTACCCTGGGTGCGCAATCTCGAAAAGCTCGGCATCAGCGCGCGCATGCGGGTGACCGACCCTGCGCTTTACACCAAGCGGGTGGATGATTTCGAGTTCGATGTCGTCGTGCATGTGTTTTCCGCAAGCCAGACGCCGGGCAATGAACTCGTTGAGCGATTCACCAGTGCGGCAGCCGACGAGAAAGGGGCAGACAATGTGGCGGGTGTGCGGGATCCGGCCATCGATGCCTTGGTGAAACACTTGCTCGCGAGTTCCAGCCGTGCCGAACTGGTGGTGGCAGCCCGGTCGATCGACCGAGTGCTGCGGCATGGGCATTACATGGTGCCCCACTTCCATGCGGCTACCCACCGCGTGTCCTTCAGCAGCCGGCTGGCCCATCCTGAACGGTTGCCGCTCTACTATGACGCCCGCAGCTGGCTGCTCAAGACCTGGTGGGTGAGACCTGAACCCCAGCGGCGCTGACGCTTCGACTAGAACTACGATGGCCACCTACATCCTCAAACGTCTGCTGCTGATGATCCCGACCCTGCTCGGGATCTTGCTCGTGAGTTTTGTGATCATCCAATTCGTGCCGGGCGGGCCCGTCGAGCAGTTGCTCGAGGAGTTGCGCGGCCGGGGGCTGGCCGGAGAGGTGGCCTCAACGGGCGGCGGCTATCGTGGGGCGCAGGGGGTCGATGCCACCCGCCTCAAGGAAATTCGCGAAATGTACGGCTTTGACAAGCCGGCCTGGGAGCGGTTTGTCGACATGGTCCTGCGCTACGCCCGCTTCGACCTGGGCCAGAGCTATTTTCATCACAAGAGCGTCTGGGACCTCATGATCGAAAAGCTGCCGGTGTCCGTGAGTTTGGGCCTCTGGAGCTTCCTGCTCGTCTACGCAGTATCGATTCCGCTCGGCATTGCCAAGGCCGTCCGCAATGGCACCCGGTTCGATCTGTGGACCAGCACGGCCATCCTCATCGGTTATGCGATTCCCGGTTTCGTGCTCGGTGTGGCGCTCCTGGTGCTGTTCGGCGGGGGTTCGTTTCTGCAATGGTTCCCCTTGCGTGGTCTGACCTCAGACCATTGGGCCGAACTGTCCATGATGGGCAAGGTGCTTGACTACTTCTGGCATTTGGCGATGCCGCTCACCTGCCTGGTGCTGGGCAGTTTTGCCGTGACCACCATGCTCACCAAGAACACCTTCCTCGAGGAAATTCGCCGCCAGTACGTGCTGACCGCCCGCGCGAAGGGCCTCAGCGAACGACGCGTGTTTTATCGGCATATTTTCAGGAACGCGCTGATTCCGCTGGTCACCGGCTTTCCCGCCGCGTTCATCGGAGCTTTTTTTGCCGGGTCGCTGCTGATCGAGACGCTGTTCTCCCTCGACGGTTTGGGGCTGCTGTCCTACGAAGCGGTGATTCGCCGGGACTACCCCGTCGTGCTGGGTTCGCTCTACTTCTTTTCGCTGCTCGCGCTCGCCACCAAGCTGATCACCGATTTGATGTATGTGTGGGTTGATCCGCGAGTCAAGTTCGGAGCTTCTCGATGAGTCCGCGACAGCGCGCCTGGTTACGCTTTCGCGCCAATCGCCGCGGTTATGTCAGCCTGTGGCTCTTCATGATTGCTTTTGTCGTTTCGCTGTTCGCGGAACTGCTTTCGAACGACCGGCCCCTCATTGCCTACTATCAGGGGCAGTGGTATGCCCCGCTCGTCCACCACTACCCCGAAACGACGTTCGGGGGCGACTTCAGGACTGAGACGGACTACCTCGATCCGTTCATCCGCAAGCAACTCACCACCGGCGGCAATTGGGCTCTCTACCCGCCCAATCCCTACAGTTTCGACACGATCAACTATTTCGCGCCGAGCCCCAATCCTGCGCCGCCTTCGGAGGTGAACAAGCTGGGTACTGACGACCGCGGGCGCGATGTGCTCGCTCGCCTGGTCTACGGGTTTCGCATCTCGGTGCTCTTCGGTCTTGCACTGACTGCGGTCGGCGTGATCCTCGGCGTTGCGGCCGGCGCCGTACAGGGCTATTTCGCTGGCCGAACCGATCTCGCGATGCAGCGCTTCATCGAGATCTGGAGCTCGGTCCCGGAACTCTATCTGCTGCTGATTCTCGCCTCGATCTTCGAGCCGAGCCTGCTGATCCTGCTCGTGATCCTCTCGCTCTTTGGCTGGATGGGCCTCTCGGATTACGTCCGCGCCGAATTCCTGCGCAACCGTCAGCTCGAATACGTGACGGCGGCCCGCGCGCTGGGGCTCTCCGATGGGCAAATCATCTGGCGGCATGTCCTGCCCAATTCGCTCACCCCGGTGATTGCTTTCCTGCCCTTCCGGATGAGTGCCGCGATCGTGGCGCTGACCAGCCTCGATTTCCTCGGGCTTGGCGTCCCGTCATCGACTCCGAGTCTCGGAGAGCTGCTCGCTCAAGGCAAGGCCAATCTGGACGCGTGGTGGATTTCCATCGGCACCTTCGGCGTCCTGGTGGTCACCCTGATGCTGCTGATCTTCATTGGCGAGGCCTTGCGCGATGCCCTCGATACCCGCAAAGGCTGACCGGTGAACCCAGCCCATCTTCGTACCGAGCTGCTCCTTGACGTCCAGTCGCTGGGGGTCGAGTTTGCGGCCAGCAGCGGGAGGACCCGCGTCGTCGAGGACGTCAGCTTTTCGATTGCCGCGGGTGAGCGCCTGGCGCTGGTGGGCGAATCCGGGTCGGGTAAAACCGTCACTGCGCTGTCGGTCCTGCGGCTCAATCCCGATGCCCACTACCAGGGTCGTATCCTCTTTGAAGGCCGCGATCTGTTGACCGAACCG
>JBIKVK010000377.1:0-2991 GCA_044356835.1 Burkholderiaceae bacterium | reverse complement strand
AGCGACAGTGGGAGATCAGCCGATGTACGGCCAGGAGGTCGCGCTCCTCGGAGATCGTCACGGCCAGTGCATCGACATGCTCGCTCATCAAGGTACGGATCACCCGTTCGCCCTCGATGCCGGGCCCGGAGATGACCGACCAGCCGTGCCAGTTGAAGAGCTCGGCCACAATGAAAGAGCCCAGGGTGTGTCCGCTGCCTGGAGCGCGGGTGATGAGAATGGACCACGGCGTGGCGGCTGCAACGCTCTGGCTTAGGTAGGAGTCGGCGATCTCGAAGACCAATTCCTCAAGGCGCTCGGTCGCCGCCGACACGGTGTCGAGGGCGATCTGTCGATCGTCGCACCAGGTGCCCAAGGCCATCGCTGTGCCACTGATGGCTTCTTCGAGAAATTGCTCTGCATCCCGGCAACGCTCGAGCACGCGCTGGGCGGCCTCGGTGAAACGCGCCGGCTCGGTGTCCAGCGCGGCGTTGGCGAGTTCCTGCAGCAGCGCCTTTGAAATGCCCGGATGAACTCGATCCGGGGCCACTCCATCGGAATAGCGCTCTGGCAGGGTGAGCCGCTGCGGCGCGGGGCTCCGCTGCGACTTCTCGGACGTGGACCGGTTCAAAAGGCCCTCCACAGGGGCGCGGAAATCGCGGTAGTGCGTAACTCTAACCTTACACTACATAAAGTCTATGATCAATGACAACTTGTTGTGTCTTGATCGGTGCCGCGATCTGCGGACTTCGTAGTCAAGCGATTCGGCCGCTCTGGAGCAGTGATAACCCGGCCGCGCCCAGCATGACCATCGCCGCAATCGCCGCAAACAACCCGGTGACCTCGGTGGACTGTCTGCGTTCGAAGGCGATCCGGGTGCTCAGGCTCTTGTAAATACGGGCCAACTCGGCTGCGGACTCGGCGCTGAAATACTCCCCCTGGGTCACATCGGCGACTTTGCGCAGACTCTCCTCATCGAGTTTGACTCGCGCCGACATGCCCTCGGCCCGAAGCGTGATGCCCTCCCGGGTGCCAATGCCTACGGTGTGAACACGAACGCCGAAACGCGCCGCAAGCTCTGCCATTTCCGGCAGCTTGGGGCCGATGTTGCCCTCGCCGTCGGTCAGCAGGATGATCGCTGCGCTCCGGTGCGAGCCGGGAGCGACCTCAGGCTGAGGCGAGCCCCCCCGATCGTTGGCCCCCGCTGATCCGCTTCCGGGTCGCGAATCGAGCGAGGCACCGCGGGGCCCGCGGGAGCCGCCCTCGCCCATGGATTCGTTGATGATTTTCTGGACGTCGATGCCCGACCCGGGCAGCAACTCGGCGAGGCTGACGAGGATGGCCGTACCTGGCGCCGAGCCGCGTTGCAGGGGTAGCGACTCGATGGCGCGCAACAGGTCGTCACGCTCGGCGGTGGGCGCCTGTACCAGGGCAGCGGTGCTCGCGAAGCTCACAATGCCGATACGAACACGGGAAGGCATCTGCTCAATGAATCGTTCCGCTGCATTGCGCGCAGCCTCGATCCGGGAGGGTTTGATGTCCTCGGCCCGCATGCTGCCCGAGGTGTCGATCGCGAGCATGACCGTTTCGACCAGAGTGGGAACCTGAAGCATGGCCCGAGGGCGGGCAAGGGCGGTCAGCAGGGCGGCCAGCGCGACGATCATCAGCAGCACGGTGCCATGTCGGCCCAGGAAGCCCATCGCCCCCCCGCGGCGCTGTGTCGGTGCGACCATGCCCGGATAGCGGTTCATCCGGCGCCGGGTACGCATCCCCCAGGCGACATACAGGAGCAATAAAAACGGCAGTGCGGTCAGGCTCCAGAGCAGCACCGGCCACATGAAGGTCAGGGAATCAAACTCGATCATCGCCCGCTCCCGAGCCGTTTTGCGACTGAGGCGGCTCCCGATGCCATTTGGGCGCGTCGCTTGCGCAATCGCACGAAGCGGGCGAGCGAGTCTCCCAGCTCCTCGTCGGTGGACAGCTCCAGGCAATCGACCCCGGCCTTGGCCAGGGTGGCCCTCAGGCGCTCCTCACGTTCGTCGGCGAGTTGCGCAAAGCGAGTCCGGAAAGCGTCGTCGCCACTGTCGATCCAGACCAACTCGTCGGTCTCGGCGTCGCGCAGGGCGAGCAATCCCAGATCGGGGAGTTGCTGCTCCAGAGGATCGAAGAGCCGCACCGCGACGACATCGTGTCGCTGCGCGAGCAAGCCCAGAGCCTGGTCCCAGCCGGGCTGGCTGATGAAGTCGGACAACACGAACACGGACGAGCGGCGACCGATACCGCGGTGGGCGTCGGCGAGCAGGCGGCCCAGATCGGTTTCCCCCGCGTTTCCCGGACCCGGTTGTGCCGATGCAATTCGGTCGATCAGGTGCAGAAGGTGCGGGCGTCCGGTCCGAGGCTTGAGCACGTCGATCAGTTTCCGCCCGTCGGTGAGCAGGCGCGCGCCCACCCGATTGCCCCGCGCGCACAGAAGCCGGGCCATCACGGCGCAGAAGCTTGCGGCCAGCATACGTTTGGAAACAGCTCCAGACCCAAAGCCCACGGACCCGGTCAAATCGACCAGCATCCAGACCGCAACCTCTCGGTCCTCCTGATGTTCGCGAACATGGGCGAGTTGAAGCCTCGCGGTGACGTTCCAGTCGATGAAGCGAACATCGTCCGAGGGCTGATACTCGCGCAGGTCGGCCAGATCAAAACCGTGACCGCGAAACAGGGTTCGGTAGTCGCCCTGAAGCATGCCGTCGAGGCGGCGCACGACGGTCCACTCCAAGCGGCGAAGCAGCGCGTCGGGGTCGGCACGACCAGGGGACTGGCGGTCCGTGCTCAGAGGCGTGGTGTGCGCCTCCTGCGCATCACGCCGTTTCAGGAATCCGAACATGGCTGCTCAGCGGCGTGTCGGGCTGAGGAAGTGCACCCAGAATGCGAAGGATCAGGGCATCAGCGTCCTGGCCGTCGGAGAGGGCTTCATACGACAGCACCAGACGGTGCCGCAATACGTCGGGAACCAGGTCG
>JBIKVK010000378.1:0-2991 GCA_044356835.1 Burkholderiaceae bacterium | reverse complement strand
TCTTCGAAAAAGCGATCGACCGGGTCACGCAGCTGCGCGAGTTCGGTCAGCGCTCCTTCAAAATCGTCGACCGCCTGCTTGGCGTCCAGGCTGGGTGCGAGGGCGCGAAGCGCATCGTCAAGCGCTCGCTCGGCAGGTTCGGTCAGCAGCGCCGGATCGATCGATTGCGGCAGGGATCTGTCTCCCGCGCTCTTGCGAAGGAGATTCCCGATGCGTTTGTTGGCGCCGGCCAGCGCCTGAGCCTGAGGCAGGGCACTGAAACTGCGTACAGCGTTCAATCGCTCGATGACGCGCGACAGATCGTCCGGCCGTTGTGCAAGCACGGCAGAGACTTCGGGAACAGAGAAACCGCGATCGCGCAGATACCCGGCCAATCGCTCGAGCAAAAATTGTTCGAGCTCATCTCGCCCGCCCTGAAGTCTCTGGCCGAAGGCTGCGAAGCCGAGGGAGACCAGGACAGAAACACCGATCGGCAGGCGCTTTTCGACCAGCATGCGCATTACGCCCAAGGCATGCCGACGGAGCGCGAATGGATCTTTATCGCCGGTTGGCAATTGTCCGATACCAAACAGGCCGACCAGGGTCTCGGTCTTGTCAGCCAGGGCCAGAGCCGTTCCTGCGAGCGTTTCCGGAAGCGAATCACCCGAGAACCGGGGCCGATACTGATCGATGATGGCTTGAGCGACTTCAGCGGGTTCGCCGTCGTGCAGGGCGTAGTAACGCCCCATGATGCCCTGCAATTCGGGGAATTCGCCGACCATGCCGGTCAGGAGGTCGGCCTTCGCGAGGAGGGCTGCACGGTCAACCGCCGCCGGATCGGCTCCGATCTGCGCAGCGACGGTTCGGCTGATTGCACGGACCCGTTCCAGGCGCTCGGCCTGAGTGCCCAGCTTGGCGTGGTATACCACCGATGCGAGCTGCGGGACTCGAGACGCCAGAGGGCTCTTTCGATCCTGTTCGAAAAAGAAGCGCGCATCAGCCAGGCGCGGACGCACGACTCGTTCGTTTCCGTCGATGATCAACGAGGGGTCCCGGACATCCATGTTCGAGACGATCAGGAAGCGAGGCAGCAGCCGACCGCCTCGATCGAAGAGCGGAAAATATTTCTGGTTGGTCCGCATGGTGAGGATCAGGCATTCTTGAGGTACCTCAAGGAAGGCAGACTCGAACCCCCCCACGTAGACGGCGGGCCACTCGACGAGTGCGGTCACTTCGTCCAGAAGGGTGCTGACCGATTCAGGCTCGCCCATAGATGCATCGAGCTTTTTGGCTGCCGCCTCCAGGAGCGCTGCGATCCGGCCGCGCCGTTCGACGAAGGATGCAATCACCCGACCCTGTTGTTCCAGAATAGATTCGTAACCCGCCGGATCGTCGATGCGGATCTGGGCCTGCCCCTGAAACCGATGCCCTTCAGTGATTCGATCCGCATTCAGACCCAAGAGGCTCGAGGGCACCACGTCAGACCCGTGGAGCACGACCAGCCGATGGGCAGGCCGGACGAAGGCAACGGTCGTCTGCCCGTCGGCCAATTGATACTGCATGACCTTCGGGATCGGTAGCGCGGCGATGGCTTCTGCGAGCAAAGCGTCAATCACTGCTCCCAAGTGCGCTCCGCGTACGGTGCTGCGCCAATAGAAGCACTCTTGCTTACCGTCGCTTGCCCGGGTCAGCCCTGAAAGATGCGCGCCTTGACGTTCAGCCCATTTGATCAGTGCCTGTGACGGTTGACCATTCGAGTCCAGTCCAACCTTGACCGAGGGTCCTTTGACCTCGACTTCGCGCGAGGGGCCCTCTGCGACGACCGGGTGGACTCTGACCGCCAGCCTGCGCGGGCTCGCGAAGGAATCGACCCGAGCGTCATCGGGCGCCAGATGACGCGATTTCAATCCACGGACAATCGAGTCGGTGAAGGCCTGACTCAGGCGCTGCAGCGCCTTGGGGGGGAGCTCTTCGGTGAGAAGCTCGATCAGAAGCGGGGCACCCATGGCTCAGCCCTCCTGACCGGCGAGCATTGGAAACCCAAGCCGTTCTCTCGATTCGTAGAAGGATTGGGCAACAGCCCGAGCCAACTGACGTACGCGCCCGATGTATGCAGCGCGTTCGGTGACTGAGATCGCGCCACGCGCATCGAGCAAATTGAAGGTGTGCGAACATTTCATTACCATTTCGTAGGCGGGGAGCGCCAGACGCGCCTCGATCAGTGAGCGCGCCTCGGCCTCAAATTCGCCGAAGTGGCGAAACAGCATCTCCGCATTGGCATGTTCGAAGTTGTAGGTGGATTGCTCGACTTCGTTCTGGTGAAAGACATCGCGGTAGGTGATGTTTTCCGTCCAGCGAAGGTCGTAGACGCTTTGCACGCCTTGCAGATACATGGCGAGCCGTTCAAGACCGTAAGTGATCTCGCCCGTGATGGGTTGGCACTTGAGTGAGCCCACTTCCTGGAAATAGGTGAACTGCGTGACCTCCATGCCGTTCAGCCAGACTTCCCAGCCCAGTCCCCAGGCCCCCAGGGTGGGCGACTCCCAGTCATCTTCGACAAAGCGAACATCATTCGACTTGAGATCGATGCCCAGAGCCTCAAGGGAGCCCAGGTAGAGTTGGAGGATGTCGGGCGGGGAGGGCTTCAGGACGACCTGATACTGATAGTAGTGCTGCAGCCGGTTCGGATTGTCGCCATAACGGCCATCGCGCGGGCGCCTTGAGGGCTGGACATAGGCCGCTTTCCAGGGCTCGGGTCCGATGGCTCTCAGGAAGGTGGCGGTGTGGAAGGTCCCGGCGCCGACCTCCATGTCGTAGGGCTGCAGCAAGGCGCAGCCGAATCGATCCCAGTATTGCTGCAGTCGCAGGATGGTCTGCTGAAAAGTGTGCATGAGGGGGTCGGGGAAAGTGATGGGCTGCAATTCTAGCGGTTTCGTTCTGACCCTCCGGCGCTGCGCAGGCCGGCCCGCGCAATCAACGCAAAGACCCTCGACAGGCCCAGAAGCGGGATGT
>JBIKVK010000376.1:0-3004 GCA_044356835.1 Burkholderiaceae bacterium | reverse complement strand
GCCCTGCGACTGGCATCGAGAGGTGCCCTCACATCAGCGAAGCGCAGATCTTCTGTTACGGCATTCATCGCGGAAACACTCCAGAGGCTCACGCCGGCGGGCAGCATGCCCATGCGTCGCAGCGGCGTCGCAGCATCAAACGGCAGCCCCAAACGGCAGCCCCAACGAGCGCCGAGGATACACTTTCGCGATGATCGCGCCCACTCAAAGCCCAAAGATCCGCGAACGCCTGTTGGGCTATGCCCTCCTCGCCTCCGGCATGGGCCTGGTGGGCACCTACGTCGCCTTTTCGCGACCGCTCACGGAGGTTTTCCCGGTCTTCCTGCTCGCCTGGCTGCGCTTTGGCATCGCTGCAGTCGCCATGCTCGCCTGGCTCGCACGACCGACCGACGAGGCACCACCAAGCCGCACCACCTGGCGCGCCCTGTTCGTGCTGTCGTTTTTTGGCAATTTCCTGTTCTCGATCCTCATGCTGAATGGGGTCGCCCTGGCCGGCGCGTCATCGGCCGGGGTCGTACTGGCGGCCATGCCCGCGCTGGTAGGCCTGATGTCCTGGGGGTTTCTCGGCGAACGGCCGTCGGCAAGAATCTGGCTGGCGATCGCGTTTGCCATCACCGGCATGCTGGCGCTCGCCACGGCCCCGGCGCCCGTACAGGCCGCCGCCGGCCCGACCTCCGGCCTGGCCCTGGCCACCGGCCAGCTCCTGCTTCTGGGCTGCGCCGCATGTGAAGCGCTCTACGTCGTACTGGGCAAGCGCCTGACCGGTTCGATGTCTCCAAAGCGAATATCGGCGCTGATCAATCTGATCGGATGCGCCCTCATGACACCGTTCGGGCTTTGGCAGGCGCAAAGCTTCGACTTCTCGGCCGTGCGCGCCGCTGACTGGGGTCTGCTCATCTTCTACTCGCTGGCCGCGAGCATGATCGCCACATGGTTGTGGCTGACCGGTCTGCGCCATGTCCCGGCAAGCCATAGCGGAGTTTTCGCGCTTGCCCTACCGGTCGCGGCCAGTCTGGTGGGCGTCGGTCTGCTCGGCGAACCCTTTTCGGTGACCCTGGTTTTTGCCCTCATGTGCGCCTGTGCAGGCATCGCCCTGGTCGCCTGGCCCGGCCGCGACCCGGCCCGAACGAACTGACGGACGGAACTCCGCCCGTCAAGCCCCTGGCGTTTGACACCCTCCCGCGCTTTTGGCACATTCAGTCGCCCGTTGTCCCGCGGCGGGAGAGATCGTCGGCAGCACGTGTGGGCTCTTGGACACGTGCCAGCGCAGGCGGCGCCGAAGGTGTATCGCCCCAGCAAACTCTCAGGCAAAAGGACTGCCGCGGGTCAGGCACTCTGGAGAGAAGTCGTCCTGGTCTTCATGACGGCTCGCCGAAGGAAACAGGTCTGGCCCCGCCGAGCGCGCTCGCCTCGGCAGGCAGGGCTGAATGTCTCAGGCACCACGGACAGAGGGGGCTCCCGATCCACCTGCTGAGGCCGGCGCGGCCTCGGTACGACCACGGAGCTCGCCTTGAATCTGCCCGAATCGCTCAAATACACCGAAACCCACGAATGGCTGCGCGTCGAGTCCGACGGCACCGTGACCATCGGCATCACCGACCATGCCCAGGACGCGCTGGGCGAACTGGTCTACGTCGAGCTCCCGGCGCCCGGGCGGACCCTCGCCCAGGGCGAGGCCTGCATCGTGGTCGAATCGACCAAGGCGGCCTCAGACGTCTACGCCCCGGTGGCGGGAGACGTGATCGAAGTCAACGATGCGCTGTCGCAGGCCCCCCAATCGGTCAACGAATCCCCGTACGACAAAGGGTGGCTGATGCGCCTGCGGCCGCTGGATCCCGCCCAAATCGACCAATTGCTGAGCGCCGCGGCCTACGGTTCTGGCCCGGGCGCCGCCTGACGGACGCGGAGAAACGCAATGAATGCGACACAGCGTGTGGGCCAGGGCATCCGATCACTGCTCGGCGAAGACGAATTCCATCAGCGGCACATCGGTCCGTCGGTGGCAGAGCAACAAGCGATGCTCGATGCCCTGGGGCGGCGTTCGCGCTCCGACCTGATCGAGGCGACCATCCCTGCAGCCATCCGGCTCGAGCAGCCCCTCGATCTGCCGGGCGCCACCACCGAGAGCCAGGCGCTGGCCGAACTGCGTGCGATCGCAGGGCACAACCAGGTCTGGCGCAGCTATCTCGGAGGGGGCTACTACGGCACCCTGACCCCGGAGCCGATCCGGCGTAATGTCCTGGAAAATCCGGGCTGGTACACCGCGTACACACCCTATCAGGCCGAGGTGGCCCAGGGTCGGCTGGAGGCGCTCCTCAATTTTCAGCAGATGGTGATCGACCTCACGGGCCTGCCGGTTGCGAACGCATCACTGCTTGATGAGGCGACGGCCGCCGCCGAGGCGATGGCCGTGGCCCGGCGCGCTTCAAAATCGGGTTCATCGACTTACCTCGTCGACCCGGCCACGCATCCCCAGGTCATCGCAGTGCTGCGCACCCGTGCGCAGGGCCTGGGAATCGCCCTGAGCATCGAATCACCGGCCGACTTCATCGCCTCCGCACGCGAATGCTTCGGCGTGCATTTGCAAAACCCCGATACCCTCGGGCGAGTGCACGACCTCACCGATACGATCGCATCTTTGAAAACCTGCGGCGCGATCGTCACCGTGGGTTGCGACCTGCTCGCGCAAGTGCTGATCAAGTCGCCCGGGGCGATGGGCGCGGACATCGCGATCGGTTCTGCGCAGCGCTTCGGCGTGCCGCTCGGTAACGGCGGCCCCCATGCGGCCTTCATGGCCGTCCGCGAAGCCCTGGTGCGGATGATGCCGGGGCGCATCATCGGCGTATCGCGCGATGCCTCGGGCAAGGCGGCTTTGCGGATGGCGCTCCAAACCCGCGAGCAGCACATCCGCCGGGACAAAGCCACGAGCAACGTCTGCACGGCCCAGGCCTTGCTCGCGAACATGGCCGGCTTTTACGCCGTATACCACGGCCCGGATGGACTA
>JBIKVK010000375.1:0-3011 GCA_044356835.1 Burkholderiaceae bacterium | reverse complement strand
AAGGGCACGGCCCCCGGGTCTGGCCTGCAGGCAGGCGAAATAGGCCTTGTGCCGAGCATCCCACAGCCGGGTGCGATCCTCGGGCCGACTCGCCCACTGAAAGTCCTGACCGCCATGCTCACGAGCCAGCGCCTGCACCGTCTCAGCCTGCTCCTCGACACCGGTCGTCGAACCATGAAACTCAAAAAACAGCGTGGGCGCCTCGCGCAGCGTCGTGCCGCTGTGGGCATTGATGGCCCGAATCGTGTGTTCGCACAGGAATTCGCTGCGGGCCACCGGAACGCCGAGCTGAATGGTCTGAATCACGGTCCGGACCGCCGCATCGAGACTGGGGAAGTTGACCACCGCGGCCGACATCGCCTCGGGCAAGGGATAGAGCTTGACCGTGACCTCGGTGATGACTCCGAGCGTACCCTCGGAGCCCACGAAGAGTCGGGTCAGGTCGTAGCCGGCCGAACTCTTCTTGGCGCGCTGGGCGGTTCGGATCACCTTGCCCTCGGCCGTGACGACGGTCAGCGCGAGCACGTTCTCGCGCATGGTTCCATAACGCACTGCATTGGTGCCCGACGCCCGCGTTGCGCACATCCCCCCAAGGCTCGCATCGGCCCCGGGGTCGATCGGAAAGAACAACCCGCTTGAGCGCAGTGCTTCGTTCAGCTGCTTGCGGGTGACCCCGGCCTCGACGGTGGCAGTCAGGTCCTCGGCGTCGATACGCAAGACCCGGTTCATGCCGGACAGATCGATCGACACACCGCCGCGCACCGCGAGCAGGTGGCCCTCGAGCGACGAGCCCACGCCGAAGGGGATGACCGGCGTTCGATGAGCCCGGCAGGCGGAAACGGCCGCTACGACCTCGTCAGTGGTCTGCGCAAAGACCACACCATCGGGCGGGGTGACCGGAAACGGAGACTCATCTCGGCCGTGATGATCGCGCACGGCCTGAGCGGTACTGAAACGATCGCCGAATCGGGAGCGTAGCGCCTCAACCAGCGCGGGCACCAGCGGCTGAGCAGCCATGTTTCGGTGGGCGTAAGGGTGGTTCATCCAAGAATCTTCCGAAGGCACTGGATGTGAAACGATACACCCAAGTCAAGGGCCGGCGGACCCTGCCCGGACCGCGCGGGCGCGGCGTTTTAACACCGGCAGCCGGCGATCCTCGATAATCATGAGGTGGACACTAGTCTTGCGCTCGCCCAGGCTCCGGCTCACCCGCCCGTTCCGGCATCACGCCCGAAGGCCGGGCAGGAGTCGAGCGACCGGACCGATCAGGCGGCCCGTTCAGTCAGGCAGACCGCGCGACTGAGCTTGCGCGGCATCAGGAAAGCATGGCCCGCCGTTCTGGCAAACGACGACGTGAGCCTGGACATCTCGCCGGGGGAAATCCATGCAGTGCTGGGCGAAAACGGTGCGGGCAAGTCCACGCTCGTCAAGATCATCTACGGCGTCCTCCAAGCCGACGCCGGGGAGATCCTCTGGGAAGGCCGGCGAGCGCGCATTGCCAGCCCGGCCGCGGCCCGAGCCTTGGGCATCGGCATGGTGTTCCAGCATTTTTCGCTGTTCGAGACGCTGACGGTCGCCGAGAACATCGCTCTGGGTCTGGGCGAGCGTACGCCCATGGAGACGCTCTCGGAGCGGATCATCGAGACCTCGCGACGCTACGGCCTGGCTCTCGACCCGCGCCGCCATGTTCACGACCTCTCGGTGGGCGAGCGCCAGCGCGTGGAAATCGTCCGCTGTCTGCTGCAGTCACCGCGACTGCTGATCATGGATGAACCCACCTCGGTTCTCCCTCCTCAGCTGGTGGCACCGCTCTTTGAGACGCTGCGCACCGTGGCGGCAGAAGGCTGCAGCATCCTCTACATCAGCCACAAGCTCGAAGAGATCCGCAGCCTCTGCGACCGGGCCACCATCATGCGTGGTGGGCGGGTGGTGGCGAGCTGCGAGCCAGCAGAACACACGGCCACAGAGCTGGCCGAGATGATGATCGGCCGGGAACTCCCGCGCGTGACGCGCGCCGCGCCCGCATCAGACCGGCAGGTCGTCTTGTCGGTCGACGGGCTCGATCTGGCTCCAAGCCACCCCTTCGGTACGTCCCTGCGGTCGATTCGGTTCGAGCTCCATTCGGGAGAAATCCTTGGGATCGCGGGCATCTCCGGCAACGGCCAAAACGAATTGCTGGATGCCCTGAGCGGCGAGGTGCTCGCCGACGAGGCCGAGCGCATCCAGGTGCGCGGCAAGGCTGTGGGCCGATCGGGGGTCGCGGCCCGTCGCACCCTCGGTCTGGGCGTCATCGTGGAAGAGCGCCTCGGCCGAGGCGCCGTACCGGCGATGTCGCTGGCCCGCAATGTCCTGCTGACCGCAGCACGTCAAGGCTTGCTTCGCTCGAACGGCCTCATCGACTTTCAGTCGGTGCGGCGGTTTGCCGAGCGCTGTATCGAACGGTTTTCAGTTCGATGTCCAGGGCCCGACGCCCCCGCGGGTTCGCTATCGGGCGGCAATCTGCAACGCTTCATCGTCGGGCGTGAACTGCTTCAGACGCCTCGAGTCTTGCTGGTCGCCCAGCCGACCTGGGGCGTGGACGTCGGCGCCGCTGCCTTTTTGAGGCAATCCCTGCTGGATCTGCGGGACCAGGGAGGGGCGGTGCTCGTCATCTCCGATGATCTGGACGAACTGTTCGAGATCAGCGACCGCATCGCAGTGCTCGCCGGGGGACGGCTGGGGAGCGCTCGGCCCACGGCCTCGACCAATGCGGCCGAACTCGGACTCATGATGGCAGGCCTCGGATGAGCCCATTGCTGCCGCGACTCGAGCCGCGGGTGAGGCCCTCGGCCTGGATGCGCCTGGCCTCACCCGTGCTCGCCGCGATCCTCACCGCCTGCGCGGGCCTGGCCTTGTTTGCGATCCTGGGCAAGGACCCGTTCAACGCATTCAGGGTATTTTTTCTCAACCCCATCGATGACCTTTACGGGCTGACCGAGCTGTTTCTGAAAGCCACCCCGCTCATGCTGATC
>JBIKVK010000104.1:0-10901 GCA_044356835.1 Burkholderiaceae bacterium | reverse complement strand
CAACATGGCCGTAATTCTCTGTGCCTGGAATGATTGCGGAGCCGGCAAGATACCGCGTCGAGAGATCGAGTCAAGCGCGGGGCCGGGGCGAACCGGTCTTCGTATAATCGCAGTTTTCTCCGGATCCGGCGGAATGCCCCATTATCTGACCCTCTCTGGCCCCAGCCCGCTATCCGATGCCAGGTCCCGGCGCCTTTTGGAAGCGATCCGATCGATTGAACCTCGGGTCACTGGGCTTCAAGCCACCTCGGTTTATTTCGTCTCCTTGAGCTCCAGCCTGCCTCAGACCTCGCACGAGAAGTTGTGCGCCTTGTTGGAGGCTGAAGCTGAACCAGCGGTGGCGCCCGATCGTCCGGTCATCGTGATCGTGCCGCGCGTGGGGACTGTGTCCCCATGGTCGAGCAAGGCCACGGATATTGCCCGAAACTGCGGTCTCGCCGAAGTCGACCGCATCGAACGGGGGGTCGAGTACCGCCTGCAACTTCGCGGCCGCTTCATGGGTGGGCGGTTCGGAGCGGCGGCCCCGGTGGATCCGGCGGCCTGGCAGCGAGTGGCCGCCGTGCTCCATGACCGTATGACCGAGAGTGCCCTTCAAGGGGTGCCATCCCCCGAGACGCTTTTTGCCGGCGTGACCGGCCAGCCGATGCGCACGATCACGATTTCACAGACGGGTCGGGATGCGTTGGTTGACGCAAATCTGCAGCTGGGCCTTGCCCTGTCGGATGAAGAGCTCGATTATCTGTTCGAGGCCTATCAGGAAGCAGGCCGCGACCCCACGGATGTCGAGCTCATGATGTTTGCCCAGGCCAACTCGGAGCATTGTCGGCACAAGATCTTCAATGCGACGTGGACGGTCGATGGACAGGCCGTCGAGGGTTCGCTGTTTGACATGATTCGCAGCACCCACCAAGCTCATCCGAAGGGCACGGTGGTTGCCTATGCGGACAATGCGGCCATTTTGGAAGGGGGAATGGTTGACCGGTTCGTACCCCGAGGGGCAGCCGCGGGGCCAGGGGTCTACTCTGCGGAGCGTCAGCAGACCCATAGCTTGCTCAAGGTCGAAACGCACAACCACCCGACTGCAATTTCACCATTCCCGGGAGCCTCGACCGGAGCCGGAGGCGAGATTCGCGACGAGGGGGCAACGGGACGCGGAGCCCGCCCGAAATTCGGTCTGACCGGCTTCAGTCTCTCAAACCTTCGCATCCCTGAGTTCGAGCAGCCCTGGGAGAATGCAGCCGATGTGCTCGCGCCCGCCGACTGCAGGACGGATGCCGGAGCTGTGCCGTATGGACGGCCCGATCGCATTGCCAGTCCGCTGTCGATCATCATCGAAGGGCCTCTCGGGGGCGCTGCTTTCAACAATGAGTTTGGGCGGCCCAACCTGCTCGGCTATTTCAGGACCTACGAGCAGAACGTGGGAGGGGTCATCCGCGGCTATCACAAGCCCATCATGATCGCGGGCGGGGTTGGAAGTGTTGACGCCCGACACGATCAGAAGCTCTCGCTTGCGGTGGGATGTTTGCTGATCCAACTCGGCGGCCCTGGCATGCGCATCGGGGTGGGCGGGGGCGCTGCGTCCAGCATGAACACCGGCGCAAATTCTGCCGATCTGGATTTTGACTCCGTGCAGCGAGGAAACCCGGAAATGCAGCGCCGCGCTCAGGAGGTGATCGATCGTTGTTGGTCGATGGGCGAGGACAACCCGATTTTGTCGATCCACGACGTCGGTGCGGGTGGGCTTTCGAATGCCTTCCCCGAGCTCGTACACGGTGCAGGACGTTCCGCCCGCTTCGATTTGCGTAGGGTCCCGGTTCAGGAGTCGGGAATGTCCCCCGCCGAACTCTGGTGTAACGAATCGCAGGAGCGGTATGTGCTCGCGCTTGCGCCCGAGCGCCTGGATGCATTCGCTGCGCTGTGTCTTCGCGAGCGCTGCCCCTTTGCGGTCGTGGGCACGGTGACCGATGACGGCCAGCTGCGTGTGACGTCCGACGACGAGCGCGCGGCAGTTGACCTGTCGATGAACGTGCTGCTCGGAAAACCTCCCCGCATGCATCGGAATGCAGCCCATCAGGCCCGAGTGGGCACCCCGGTCGACACTGTTGGACTTGAACTGGATGAGGTGGTGACGCGGGTATTGCGGCTTCCGGCGGTGGCGAGCAAGGGGTTCTTGATCACGATCGGCGATCGGACCGTCGGTGGGCTGAGTGCGCGGGATCAGTTGGTGGGACCCTGGCAGGTCCCGGTATCCGACTATGGCATGGGTCTGATGGATTATCGGTCGAACCGTGCCGAGGCTTTGGCGTTGGGCGAGCGCACCCCGCTGGCCGTGCTGGACGCCGCTGCAGCATCCAGAATGGCAATCGGTGAGGCCCTTACGAATCTCCTCGGTGCTTTGCCCAGGGATGCGTCGACCATCAAGCTTTCGGCGAATTGGATGGCGGCCTGCGGCCCGGCCGATGAGGACGCGGCACTACGAGACGCCGTCGATGCGGCGGCGGCGCTCTGCAGGACGATCGGTGTATCGATTCCAGTCGGCAAAGATTCGCTTTCGATGCGCACTGTCTGGACCGATCCCGAAGGGGGCGGTCATCGTGAGGTGAGCGCCCCGGTCTCCTTGATCGTGACTGCTTGGGCACCGATCGAGGACGCCCGGCTTGCCTTGACCCCGCAGTTGACTGCAGATCCGGCGACCGTACTCATCCTGATCGACCTCGGAGCGGGGCGAACTCGTCTCGGTGGTTCTGCGCTGGCGCAAGTGACCCAGCAGTTCGGTGATGCGGTCCCTGATCTCGAGGATCCCAGTACGCTCGCCGCATTGATCACGGTGGTCCATGACCTCGGCCGAGCGGGGCGGATTTTGGCACTTCATGACCGATCGGATGGGGGGCTGTTTGTGGCCCTGTGCGAGATGGCCTTCGCCGGTCGTTGTGGTCTAAGCATCAATCTGGATTTGCTCACGATCGATCCACACGCGGCCGACTGGGGCGATTTCAAGATCCGGCCCGAGCAGGTCGCGGTGCAGCGCAATGAATTGTCCCTGCGAGCTTTGTTCAACGAAGAGCTTGGGGTCGTGATTCAGGTGCGTGCGGACGATCGCGATGCAGTGATGGCCAGGCTGCGGGCAGCGGGATTGTCCAGGCATGCCCACGTGATCGGAAAGCCCGCCAATGATGATCAGATCGCCTGCTATCGGGATGGCCGCCGCGTGTGGGCCCATTCTCGGGAGGGACTCCAGAGGCTCTGGAGCGAGACCAGCTTCCGCATCGCGGCTCTGCGCGACGACCCTGATTGCGCGCGGGAGGAATTCGAGGACTGTGCCGGGGGCGATGGTCCCGGTCTGCGATGTTTGACCACCTTTGATCCGGCCGAGGATATTGCCGCGCCATTCATTGCGACCGGTGTACGCCCCAGGGTTGCGATCCTGCGCGAACAGGGGGTCAACAGCCACATCGAGATGGCTGCGGCCTTCGATCGGGCTGGTTTTGAAGCCGTCGACATTCATATGACCGATCTCTTCGAGGGGCGGGCGGATCTGGCGGATTTCCAGGCTCTGGCCGCCTGCGGCGGCTTCTCGTACGGCGATGTCCTGGGCGCAGGAACGGGATGGGCCCGCTCCATCCTGTTCAATAGCCGGCTGCTCGACATGTTTGGGCAGTTCTTTGCGCGGCCCGACCGTCTGTCGATCGGGGTCTGCAATGGCTGTCAGATGATGTCGCAGCTCAAGGGGATCATCCCCGGCGCCGATGCATGGCCGCGTTTCGAGCGCAACCGCTCTGAGCAGTACGAGGCTCGTCTCGTCATGGTCGAGGTGATCGACTCACCTTCGCTGCTGTTTCAGGGGATGGGCTCGAGTCGCATGCCGATCGTGGTGGCGCATGGCGAAGGACGGGCACGGTTTGATCGTCCTGGTGATGTAGAAGCCGCACGTGCGTGCCTGCGTTTCATCGATGGGCACAACGAGCCGGCGTCAAGATACCCCGCAAACCCGAACGGTTCGCCTTTAGGGCTGACCGCCTTTACGACCGCGGACGGTCGAGCGACGATCATGATGCCCCATCCCGAGAGGGTATTCCGATCCATTCAGATGAGCTGGCGTGACCCCTCACTCGGTGAAGACTCCCCCTGGATGCGGATCTTCCGAAACGCGCGGGTTGCGCTCGGCTGAGCGCCGCCCCGTTTGAGCTCGCCGCGCGGGTGCTCAGGCCGAAGGAATGAACTCCGGATCGTCCTGATGCTTGCGCTCGAACTGAATGAAGCTGTAATAGCCGCATCGATTGCCGTTCGGATATTCCCGACAGACCTGTGGGCGGGCAGCGTAGATGGTGCATCGCCGCTCTCGGGTGTCAAAGAAGCGGCAGATCGACCCGTAAACGGTGTCCTTTTTGTGACGCAAGATGCGTTCCGGGGTGCCCTCGTCGTCGTAGAGGCGAGTGAAGCGCTTCGCGGCCTCAGTCTCGGTGACCCCGAAATGGCGAGCCATCCGTGCGACATCGCTGTCTTTGACTTCGATGCGGGGATAGCTGCAGCAGTAGCCCGGACATTTTGAACAATCGTATTGAGGCTTGGCGCGGCGGCGGGTGGGAAGAGCGGTGGACATGGCGGTCTCTTGGTCGTAAATATTCGAGGTGAGGACGGGCTGATCGGTCACTGATGGATCGCGCATCAGTGTATCGTGCCCCGTTGTTGCAGATGTCGTCGGAGATGGCGTCCCGGATCGAGTGCTGCAGCGATATCGGCGGGTACGGGGCAAGGTGAGCCAGTCAGCAGAGCGCCAATGAGCTCGGCCGAGAGTTCACTCCATAGGCTGCCGCGCGAGCCGAGGGCCGTCGCGCAGAACAGACCCTGCTGGCGGGGCAGTTCGAGCTTGGCGTTACGGAGCAATGACTCAGCCAGCCGCACTCCGGTCACCTCGTCCGGAAGGGCCCCAATCAGGGGCATACGATCCGCGGTGGTCCAGCGAAATCCCGCTTGGGCTGAAGACAGGGCTGCCTCCGGAACCGTGACGTGAGGCCCGAGCAGTCGCCTGAACCGGGCCAAATTGCTGAGATCGGAGCTTCGGTCGGGCCCTACGGTATCGGACTCTTCATAACTCGCCCCGATCAACAGGCGCTGGGTCCAGGGGACTGCGTAGGCGGGGCCGCCCAATACACATCGCAAGCCGGGCAGGGGATTCGGATCGATCCAGCTGGTTTGGCCACGGATCCGCCTCAGCGCGAGGGAGCGCAGTCCGGCCAGATGAGTCAGATCGTCCGGGCTGCATAGGATAACGACCGGGGCTCTCGCAAGCTCAGTGCCGTCCGAGCCGAGAGCGCACCAGTCGTCGTCCCGTCTTTCGAGCGCGGAAACTCGGCAGTGGAGCAGAAGGGTGGTGGCCTCGGAAAAGCGTTCGCAGCGTGCCAGCCCCAGTCGCTGGGGGTCCAGGACATCACAGGTGGGCATCCAGAGCCCCCCACTGGGGAGCGCGGTTCCGGCGATGCCGGAGGCCTCCTCAGCATCGACCCAGGCGAGCACCTCATATGGGAAACCGAGTGCCCTGGCCGTGTGCTGCAGCCACTGCGTCTCATCCTCGTCGGTGCCCAACTGCAGGCGCCCAAGCGGCGAGCGCTCCCAGGACACGCCGAGCGGGATTCGGGCAGCACGCGCAAAAAAGAGAGCGGCGCGGCTCGCCCGTGCCATCAGATTGTCATCCGCGGAAACATGCAGGTGATCGGCCACCAGGGGCTGCGCCGAGCCGCCACGCATCAGGCCGGAGGCCTGGTCGATCAGGGTAATCGTCCAGCCCAGATCATTCAGCCGCGCCGCGACTGCAGTGCCCGCCAACCCGGCTCCGACCACCAGTGCGTGCTGTCGTGACCACTGGGGCGGGGCCGCGGGCTCGGGCCAGCTGGGCCAGGTGGGGCGATAGAGCGCATCGATCCGGTTCCGCTTGCGGCCGAATCCTTGCGTGCGTTCGACGATGAATCCGGAGCGCTGCAGGGCGTCGCGTACTGGGCGCGCCGCGCTGTAGGTCGACAGGCGGGCCTCCCGCCGGCACAACCGGGCCAGGCCTTTGATCAGGCCGGGAGACCAGCACTCCGGGTTGAGTGCAGGCGAGAATCCGTCCAGGTAAACCGCATCCACGCCGCAGCGCAGTTGTCTGACCCAGGCTTGCGCGTCCCCGAATGCAAGCCAAAGAGTGGCCCGGCCCTGGTCGAAGACCAGCTTGTGAAGATCGGGAGTTGCGGGAGGCCACTGCTCGCGCAGCTGGTCAGCTCGCTCGGTGTGAATTCCCATGGCCCGGTGCGCGAGGGCGAGCTGGTCTCGCGGCAACGGATGCTTCTCGATTGCAACATAGTGCAATGAGGCCTTCGGATTGCTGCAAGTCCGCCAGGTCTCTAAGGTCGCCAGGAAATTGATTCCCAGACCAAAACCGATTTCCAGCACCGTGAAGGACGATCGCCCCTGTGATCGCTCCGCGAGCCGAACGCCCTTGACAAACACTTCGAGCGATTCGGCCAGGGCGCCTTCCCGGCTTCGAAACACATCGCGGAAGAGCCCGCTGAAAGGCGCGCCGTGCTCGTCGAACTCCAGCGGGGGATGGGGTGTACAGCCCGGACCCTTCAAGCGCCTGAACCCGCCGGTGAGGCTGAGGCGGTCCGCATGCGTTCGACCGGGCGCGTGTTCATCGTCATCTGCGCGAGTCCGGCAATCAAGCCGATGATGACCGCTCCCTTCCAGGCCCACTCATAGGAACCCAAGGTGGTGTAGATCAGGCCGCCGCCGTATGCACCGACGAAGGAACCGAGCTGATGGCTCAGAAACGCAACACCGGCCAGGGTGGCGACATAGCGCAGGCCGAAGAGATGGATCACCAGACCGTTGAGTAGCGGTACGACCCCCAGCCACAGCGAACCCATCGCCGCCGCGAAGAGGAGCGTCGTGGTGGGCGTGGGTGTCGTCAAGAAATATGCGGTGATCAGAAGGGAGCGCGTGACGTAGATCCCTCCCAATAGAAGATGCTTGGAATAGAGGCCCCCCAACCAACCGAACACAAGGGACCCGATGGCATTGAACAGTCCAATCAGGGCAAGCGCTGCGGCTGTGACCGAAGGATCGATGCCACAGAGATCCAGGTAGGTGGGCAGGTGCGTCGTGAGGAACACGAGCTGCAGTCCACACACGAAAAAAGCGATCGCCATGACGATGTAACCGGAGTGCGAGGTGGCCTCGCGGACCGCTTGCAGCACTGACTGGTCAGGGCCCGCAGCTCGGGGCACCTCAATGCGATCCGCTCCGCCCGCCATGAAAGCAGCCGGAACCATCACCACTGCAATTGCGAAGAAGGCCAGCATGGCGATCTGCCAGCCCTCGGACACGATGAGCCCTTGCGCGAGAGGCGAGGTGAACATGAGTCCCAGCGAGCCGGCGGACGACACTGCACCCATGGCAAAGCTGCGACGCGCCGCCGAGACCGTGCGCGAGGTGATCGCCATGACCGGGTTGGACGCGGTGCACGATAGTGCGATCCCGACGCACAAGCCCACCCCTACGGTGACCGCCAAAGCCGAGGTGGCGAACGCGGTCGTCAGCATGCCGATGCCGTAGATCAAAACCCCGGTCGTACACACCCACCGTGCCCCATAGCGATCAACCAAAGCTCCCGCGAAGGGCTGGGTCAAACCCCAGACGATGTTTTGAATCGCAATGGCCAAGGAAAAGTCCGATGCAGTGATGCCGATCGATCGGATCATGTGGGGCTGAAACAGCCCCATGCTCTGACGCATGCCCATTGCGAGGGTCAGCATCAGAGCGGCCCCGCCCAGAATCATCCAGCGGGCCGTCGGAGTCAGGTCTTCCTTTTTCATTGCAGGGATTTTATATCCAGTCACGCGATCCCGCCTGAGGCTTCATAATACGGTCTGTTCCTGTTATCCATTGCTCCCACCGGAGACCTCCTCGTGCGCAGTGATCGATCAGCGTTTGCTCCAATGTTGTGTGCGGCCGCACTTTGGTGCGCTCCTACCGTGCAGGCCAGCCCTGAGACTGCACACCCTGATGTTCGAATGGCGCCGGGCGTATACCGCTGTGAGCTGAATCGTCAGGTTCACGTCCGGCACATTTCTTACGACCGGCGCTCGGCCGTACTCACGTGGAATCGGCGCGACTACCTTTTGCAGGCTGTGGCGACCCAGTCCGGCGCGATGCGCTTCGAGGACAAGGTGTCGGGCTTGGCCTGGATCACGATCGTCGACAAGTCTCTCCTATTGGATACCCGCTCCGGCCAGCAATTGGCCAATGATTGTCGAAGCTGAACATCGAGTGTGCTCTGAATCATCGCGCGCAACGCCCAATCCTTGATGTCTTCTGAGGCGCACGTGCTCTGGCGGGCGCCCCGGTGGGCGCTGGCGGTATTGCTCGCCTGCCTGTCTGCGATTGGCCCTTTCGCAATCGATACCTATTTGCCTGCGTTTGCCGGCATCGCCGAGTCAATCCAATCGAGCGATGCCCAAATGCAGCAGACGCTCTCGGCTTATCTACTCGCGTTTGGCGCGGCCAACCTCTTTCACGGCCCACTTTCGGATCGGTTCGGCCGTAAACCGGTGATCATTGGAGGCCTCCTTCTGTTCGGGCTCGCCTCGGTGGGTTGTGCCCTGGCGCGTTCGATTGAATGGTTGGTGGTCTGGAGGGTGGTGCAGGGCATCAGTGCCGGGGCTGGCACGGTGATCGGGCGCGCAGTCATCCGGGATTTGTTTCCTCCCACCGAGGCTCAGCGGATGATGTCGCTGGTCACCATGATCTTTGGGGTCGCTCCAGCGCTTGCTCCGCTGATCGGAGGCTGGCTCTTTATCGGGCTTGGGTGGGAGTCGATCTTCTGGTTTCTGGTCGCCTACGCCTGGATTCTCGCCGCAGCGACGCACCGCTATCTGCCGGAATCGCTTTCGCCCGAACGGCGGCAGTCGATTGCGGTACGACCGCTTGCAAGGTCTTATCTGCAGCTGCTTTCAAATCGCCGATTCCTGTTGCTTGCCTTCGCGAGCGGGGTGCCGTTCAACGCGTTCTTTCTGCACATCCTGTCGGCCCCAGCGTTTCTAGGGCATGTCCTGGATTTGAGGCCCGAGCAGTTCTTCCTGCTGTTTGTGTTCTCGATCTCCGGAATCATGCTGGGGGCCTGGACGAGCGGACGACTGGCTGGTCGAGTTCGGCCTGCGCGACAAGTTCAAATCGGATTTGCATTGATGGGCATCGTGGCCTGCGTCAATGTGCTCGCCAGCATCTCGTTTGATCCCTCAGTCAAATGGTCACTGCTGCCTATCCTTTTCATGTCGCTCGGGTGGGCGATACTGATGCCGGCGATTACGCTCATGATCCTGGACCTGTTTCCAGAGCGCCGCGGCATGGCATCGTCGCTTCAGTCGGTCGTCAGCTCTGCGGCCAGCGCCTTCGCCGCCGGGGTGATATCTCCGTGGGTGATGTTTTCGAGCGTCGCAATGGCGGTGGCCTCTGCAGTGCTGACAGGGGTGGGCGTCATATCCTGGCTCGGCCTGGCTTGGCGGGCCAGGGCAGATGCTCCGGCGCCGCCGCCTGCCTGACTGGGTGGCGTGGTTCGGCGTGCAAGCGAAAGGGTAGGGCCGCACAATGAAGGCAGGTCAACAAAAAGCATCGAATCCATCGGAGCCTGGGGGCTCCCTGAGCTATCCCTTTGAGCACCCCCCGGGAACTGGAGAGGTTCTTGAGGTATCGCCGGGGGTGTTCTGGATCCGGATGTCGCTGCCCTATTCACTTGACCACATCAATCTGTGGGCGCTTGAGGACGGGGTTGGCTGGACCGTGGTCGACACCGGGGTGCAACAACCGGCGTCAGCGCAAGCGTGGCGGCAACTCTTCTCGGGTCCCATGGCGGGTCGCCCTGTGACTCGAGTCATTGTCACCCATATGCATCCGGACCATATTGGTATGGCCGGCTGGCTCACCCGGCGCTTTGGCTGTCGGCTCTGGATGACCCGCGGCGAGTATTTCCAATGCCGGGTCTTGGTCGCGGACACTGGACGTGAGCCACCGCCCGAGGCAGTCAATTTTTATAAGCGGGCAGGGTGGACCGACGATGCGGTCGAGTTCTATCGCACCCGCTTCGGAAATTTCGGAAAGCACATACATGCGCTTCCTGACACCTTCCGTCGACTGATCGACGGTGAACGCTTCAGCATCGGTGCCTTCGAATGGGAGGTAGTCGTCGGAACGGGGCATTCACCCGAGCATGCCTGTCTGTATTGCCCTGAACGGAAACTGCTGATTTCGGGCGATCAGGTGTTGCCCCGTATCTCGTCCAATGTCTCGGTGCACCCGATCGAGCCTGATGCGGACCCCTTGGGGGACTGGATGCAATCGATCGAACGACTCCGCACCCGGATTGCTCCCGATGTTTTGGTGCTGCCGTCGCACAACACGCCTTTCTACGGCCTTCATCATCGACTCGATGATCTGATGAAGGGCCATGAGGCCTCGTTGAACCGATTGCGAAAAAAGTTGAGCGAACCGTGTCGCGCGATCGATGTCTTTGGAGCTTTGTTTGCCCGACCGATCGATGACGAGATGCTGATGAGCCTGGCGACGGGCGAAAGTCTCGCTCATTTGAACCGGTTGCGCCGGCTTGACGAAGTGGTGGTGCGAACCGACGAACAGGGGATCGACTGGTATCAGCATCGTCCCTGACCGCTGGGGGTCGGGGCGATCGGCACCGGACCGATCCTTGAGGTCCTGGTGTGCCGCAGTGTGCCTGGATTTGGCCCACCAATGATTTTACATAATGCACATTATACGAATGTCTCGCATGGACCGAGATCTCACCGTCTGCATTGAAAGCCACTCGACCCAGAGACTCAGCGGATGATGCGGCTTCGGATCTGGCTGGTCACGATCTC
>JBIKVK010000103.1:0-10904 GCA_044356835.1 Burkholderiaceae bacterium | reverse complement strand
CGGGGTTGTTGATGAAGTAGGGCGACAGGTAGCCGCGGTCGAACTGCATGCCTTCGACGACATCAAGCTCATTGTTGAGCGACTTGCCGTCTTCGACGGTGATGACGCCTTCCTTGCCGACCTTCTCCATCGCCTGAGCGATGATGTTGCCGATCTCGGTGTCGCTGTTGGCCGAGATCGAACCGACCTGAGCGATTTCCTTGTTGGTCGTGCAGGGCTTGCTGATTTTCTTCAGCTCTTCGGTGAGCGCGCCGACTGCTTTGTCGATGCCGCGCTTCAGATCCATCGGGTTCATGCCTGCGGCGACGTACTTCATGCCCTCGCGGACGATCGCCTGGGCCAGCACGGTGGCCGTGGTGGTGCCGTCACCGGCGGCATCGGAGGTCTTGGAAGCGACTTCCTTGACCATCTGGGCGCCCATGTTCTCGAACTTGTCCTTCAGTTCGATTTCCTTGGCGACAGAAACGCCGTCCTTGGTGACGGTGGGGGCGCCGAAACTGCGCTCGAGCACCACGTTGCGGCCCTTGGGACCGAGGGTGACCTTGACGGCGTTGGCGAGGATGTTGACGCCTGCGACCATTTTGTGGCGGGCATCATCGTGAAACAGAACAATCTTGGCTGCCATGTTCTGAAGGCTCCTGATACTTAATTGAGGGATGAATGAATGAAGGAAGTACCGTCAGACTGGGGCTTACTCGACCACAGCCATGATGTCTTCCTCGCGCATGACGAGGAGTTCATCGCCGTCGACCTTGACGGTCTGGCCGCTGTACTTGCCGAACAGAACCTTGTCGCCCACTTTGACGCCGACCGGGCGGACCTTGCCGTCGTCACCGATCTTGCCGTTGCCGACTGCAAGCACCTCGCCCTGGTCAGGCTTTTCAGCAGCGGAATCGGGAATCACGATGCCGGAGGCGGTCTTGCGCTCGTTGTCCAGACGCTTGATGATCACGCGATCATGCAAAGGACGGAGTTTCATGGAAGCATGCTCCTAAAGACTTGAAATACAAGCAAAATTTTCTTGGGGTTTGTGGTCAGGCTTGCGCTTGACCTGCGTCGACGACCCCGGCATACCGGGAATGCTGTTGCTAGCACTCGTCGACTGCGAGTGCCAATTATAGGGCGGACTGTCCCTTTTTCAAGAGCCCGATGCCGGGACAGGGACAATGAATGTGTGATTCTCGGGGTACGCGCACCGGGTCGGCGCCGCTGACATCCGGCGAGCGTGAGCGCACAATTGAGGTCGACCCGTCGGTTGCAGGGTGCCCCATTTGAGTCGCCGTACCTGACCGCCCCGACGAATGCACCTTGCTCGCTGGTTTTTTTAAATGATCCGACGATTCACAGCCTCAGTTGGAGGCGATTCCGGCCCGCCTGGGGCGACTGGGCGCAGACGCCTGATGCTGGGTTTGCTGGCCGCGGCCGTGGCCGGCGGGACCCAGGCTTCGGCGAAGGCTGCTGACAAGCCAAAGCGGGGCGAGGTGCCCCCAGGCACGCCCGATTCGGCCTTGCCCTCAGCCTGGGCTGCGATGACGGGTGCGGCGCCCGAGGCGCTGGGCATCTCGGTTCGCCCCGTGGATGGCGGCGCGAGTCTGATGGACTCCTTCAGTCGCGTGCCGCTCAATCCAGCCTCGACCATGAAGGTCATTACCACTTACGCAGCGCTGGGCCTGTTGGGGCCCGACTACCGATGGTCGACGACCTTGCATCTGGATGGACCGCTTCGCTCCGGGGTGCTGTACGGCAACCTCGTGCTGAAAGGCAGCGGCGATCCGAAATTCGTCATAGAAGATCTTCAGCAGTTGATCGCCCGTATGAAGGCAGCGGGTCTGAACGAAATTCGCGGTGATCTGATCATCGACGATGCCCTCTTTGACCTCAGCAGCACGTTGCTCGAAAGTCTCGACGGCGAGCCCTGGCAGCCCTACAACGTTCCACCTCATGCCGCCCTGATGAACTTCAAGGCCACGCGGATCGTGGTCCGGCACGACGGGTCCCAGACCCGCATCAGCCTCGATCCGCCGCTCGCCGACGTTCGCTTGCGAAACGAGATCAAGCTGGTCAATGGCCCCTGCGCTCAGGCGGGCAGCGCGATCTGGGTCCGTGACCTCGAGCCGGAGCTGGGGCGCGGGCCTGAAATTCGTGTGGGTGGGCGCTTTGTACCGACCTGCGGAGAGCAGAGCGTCTACGCGGCGGTGCTCGGCCATACCGAATTCATTCATGGTTTCTTCAAAGCTGCCTGGCGTGGCGTCGGGGGAAGATTCGAGGGCGTGACCCGAGTCGTCTCGGGCGCTGCGCGTGCTCCGGTGTGGCTGCGCTGGGATTCGCCCCGCAATCTGCTCGAGATCGTGCAAGACATCAACAAATTCAGCAACAACGTGATGACCCGCCAGTTGCTGCTCACCCTTGCTGCGCAGGGTCACAGCCAGCGCGCCACGATCGAGCGCGCCCGGCAGGTCGTCAATGCCTGGCTTTCGAGGCAGGGCCTGAATCTGCCGGAACTGGTGATCGACAATGGCTCGGGTTTGTCGCGCTCCGAGCGCATCAGTGCGGCCGGCCTGACGTCGCTGCTCGCACATGCCGATCGCAGCCCGAGCGGGGTGGCGCTGCGCGAGTCGCTGCCTCGGGTCGGATACGATGGCACGATGCGCGGTCGGCTGGCCCGTCATCCGGTCTCCGGTCGCGCCTGGATCAAGACTGGAAGCCTGCGCGATGTGCGGTCGATCGCGGGTTACGTCGATGCGCTTTCCGGTCGGCGCTATGCTGTTGCGATGATTGCAAACGGCGAAAGACTGCTGGGCGCCCAGCCCGCTCAGGACGCGCTGATCCGGTGGGTCTATGAGCGGGGCTGAGTGCCCGGTTGATCCTTAGGCAACTCGAGGTCAAGGCTCGACCACAAGAGGTCGACGCGGCGCTTGACGTCGGCATCCATGCTGAGCGCGCGACCCCATTCGCGCTGGGTTTCCCCCGGCCACTTGTTGGTGGCATCGATGCCCAGCTTGGAACCCAATCCGGACACCGGAGAGGCAAAGTCCAGATAGTCGATGGGTGTGTTGTCAACGATCACCGAATCACGCTGCGGGTCCACTCGCGTGGTCAGCGCCCAGATGACTTCTTTCCAGTCGCGAATGTTGACATCGTCATCGACAACGATGATGAACTTTGTGTACATGAACTGTCGCAGGAAGCTCCAGATCCCGAACATCACGCGTTTGGCATGGCCCGGGTACTGTTTTCGCATTGAAACGACGGCCAGGCGATATGAGCAGCCCTCCGGCGGCAGATAGAAATCGCAGATTTCGGTGAATTGGCGGCACAGGATCGGCACGAACACCTCGTTGAGCGCGACCCCGAGGATGGCCGGTTCGTCAGGGGGCTTTCCCGTGTAAGTGGACTGGTAAATCGGGCTGCGGCGCTGAGTGATCCGGTCGATCGTGAAAACAGGAAACCAGTCCTGCTCGTTGTAGTAGCCGGTGTGATCGCCAAACGGGCCTTCGGGCGCCATCTCGTAGCCCTTGAGCGCCAGCGGCGGCGGGTCGCCGCGCCATCCCAGTCGCTGTCCATGAGCACGACTCAACGCCCCGTCGGGGTCGGGCCTGATGTGGCCTTCGAGCACGATCTCGGCGCTCGCAGGCACGCGCAGCTCGAGCCCTCTGCAGCGAACGATTTCAGTCCTCGATCCCCTCAGCAGACCCGCGAACTGATACTCCGAAAGACTGTCCGGCACGGGCGTGACGGCCCCGAGGATCGTCGCCGGGTCGGCACCCAGTGCCACTGCGATTGGGAAGGGCGTTCCAGGATGTGCAATCGAATGATCGCGAAAATCGAGGGCGCCTCCCCGATGCGCGAGCCAGCGCATGATGGTCTGATTACGACCGATCACCTGCTGTCGATAAATGCCGAGGTTTTGACGGTGCTTGCTGGGACCTCGGGTCACCACCAGCCCCCAGGTGATGAGCGGTCCGGCATCACCTGGCCAGCACGTTTGGATGGGGTATCGCGCCAGATCGAGTTCATCGCCCTCGATGACCTCCTGCTGACAAGGCGCAGAGCCGGTTTCCTTGGGGCTCATCGCGAGGACCTGACGCAGCATGGGCAACTTGTCCCAGGCGTCGCGGAGACCCTTGGGCGGCTCGGGTTCCTTGAGGTAGGCGAGCAGTTTTCCCACCTCCCGCAATGCGTCGGTTGATGTTTCACCCATGCCCAGAGCCACCCGAAGGGGCGTGCCGAACAGGTTTGCGAGCACCGGGATCGGGTAATCCCGATGCGAATCTGCAGGGCGCTCAAACAACAGAGCGGGACCGCCGGCTCGAAGCACACGGTCGGAGATCTCGGTCATCTCAAGATGGGGCGAGACTGGTGCTGTAATTCGCTTGAGTTCCCGCCTTGCCTCGAGTTGGGTCAGGAAATCGCGGAGGTCGTGATATTTCATCGTTGGATAACGGCCGGTTTTCGACCTGCGTTATGATTCGGCTTCGACCGGTTCATGGAGACGCCCGTCTCCTCCGTGACGCTCCGGTCCCGAGTAAGTGTGCTCAGGTCGCAAAAGACCTTCCTAGCTTACTACGGCCTCGTGGCTTTGCCTGCGCAGGCCAGTGCTTCTGAAGTTTTCGTCCGTTGAGCGGACTTCGATGTGTGTGCAGTTCTGACTTGCGTGGGCTTTCGCCCGCGTTCACAGAAATCCCCGGGGCGCTTTCGAAGGAGTTCCCATGTACTTCGCTAAGCTTTCATCTTTGTTGACGCGATTCCGTCAATTGAGCTTGGTCCGGCAAGTGGTCGCGGGCGGGCTCGTCGCGTCATTGTCGTCCGCCCTGTTTTTGGGATCGTTGATCGCCGTCGACGAGCAGGTCATCGAGGACGCGGCTCGCCTCGATCCGCAGTCGCCTCTCGCGCTGCCCGAGGCTCTTCCCAGCAACTCACATCCCTATCCGGAGGCCCTGGCCGGGCTTGAGGCCCTGCGCGACATGTGGGAGCTCGACCGTATCGGCGAGGCAGCCGCGCGCTCATTGTTGAATGCTTCCCCGAACCGACTTGTCCCTGGGGCCGTAGTAGGAGGACTGATGCTGTCAGCCGAACAATTGCAGGCCGCTCGATATTTTGCGGGCAAGTACAGCCGCAGGGTCGATGATGTGGTCGAGGTCGTGGCGCATGCCTACTTCACCGCACAGGAATTGCGGGTCGACCCCTTGTTGGTTCTCGCGATGATCTCGATCGAGTCGGCATTCAACCCGCGGGCTCGAAGCCTCATGGGAGCCGAGGGGCTCATGCAGGTGAGAACCGCTGTCCACGGGGAAAAATTTGATGCGTTTGGAGGGCCCGCCGCAGCTTTTGACCCGGTGGCTAATATTCATGTGGGCACGACCATTTTGCGCGATCACCTTCTTCGCGAGGGTAGCGTCGAGGCAGCGCTCAAGGCCTACGTGGGTGCGGCTCGTCGCCGCAATGACGGGGGCTACGGACAGCGTGTGATGAGGGAGAGGGATGCGCTCCAGCAGGCCTTGGCCGCGCAAACCCAAGTCGCTGCGCAAGGGATGGATCGAGTGGAATCGTCTGTGCTGAACCTCTTCTGACTCAGCCGCTCCGACCGAGAAATCGTCCGATTCGGTCTGTGGCTTCCACGATCTGCTCGACCGAGCTCGCAAAAGACAAACGCAGATGCCGGTCGGCCTGATACTGACCGAAGTCCTTGCCCGGCACGATTGACACATAGGCTTCATCAAGCAACCGGTTGGCCATGACGACGCTGCTCATGCCGGTCGCGGCGCAATCGGCGTACACATAGAAGGCGCCATCCGGCAATACCGGTACCGTCAGGCCGGCCCGCTTCAGCCGCGGGACGATCAGGTCGCGACGCTCGCGAAGCGCCTCGCGTCGGCTTTCGCACAGCGTGATCGTGTCAGGTTCGAAACAGGCCAGCGCTGCATGCTGGGCGAGCGCCGATGCGCAGATGAAAAGATTCTGCGCCAACTTTTCGAACACCGGGACCAGTTCGGGGGGTGAGACCAGCCAGCCAAGCCGCCATCCGGTCATCGCGAAGTACTTCGAGAAGCTGTTGATCACGATCACATCGTCGCCCAGCGCCAGGGCCGAGCGTGACGCTTGGTCAAAGCTGATGCCCAAGTAAATCTCGTCCACAATCGTGAAACCCTGGCGCGCACGCACTTCACTCGCGATCCGGCCAAGCTCGTCAAAGGCAATGGCCGTCCCGGTCGGATTGGCCGGGCTCGCGAGCAATACACCTCGAACATGGTCGGACCAGTTCGATCGGACCATCTCTGCAGTCATCTGGTAGCGAGTGTCTGGACCCGAGGCAATCGCCTCGGGTACTCCGTCGAATGCGGCCACGAAATGACGGTTGCACGGGTAGCTGGGGTCGGTGAGCAGCACCCGGTCGCCCGGGTTGACGAGTGCTGCGCAGGCGAGCAGCAGCGCAGCGCTGGCTCCGGCCGTCACGATGATCCGCTCGGGGGCGATCCGCAGACCATAGCGGCGCAGATAGTCGCCCGCGATGGCCTCGCGCAATTTCGCAGTGCCCGTTGCGCTCGTGTACCGCACCGATCCGTCGCGAGCGAGACGGGCCAGTGCGTCAAGGACAGCGGGAGGCGGAGAAAAATCGGGCTCACCGATATCGAGTTGAATGACCGGCTTGCCCTGCGCGCGCAGTCGCGCTGCCCGACCAACCAGCTCCATCACCTCAAACGGGGCTATCCGCTCAGTGCGGGCGGCGAGTCTCAAAGCCGAAGCGACCTGTGGGGGCATGCTCATGTGATTCGATCTGAAAAATTGATCTGCGTTTATTCTAAAGGCCTGAATGAATCGAGGCTTCCGATGAACTCCGCTGTGCATGCTGTCCCGGTCAATGCCGCGCCCCTTGCTCGTAGTCGTCTCGCGGCGCGCTTGCGCACGGTGCTCAAGGGGCAGGTGCTGTTTGATGCATTCAGTCGCGGGCGTTACTCGACCGACGCCTCGATCTATCAGATCGAGCCGCTTGGCGTGGTCGTTCCGGCCGACGAACTGGACCTGCAGGCGACGATCGAAATTGCGTCTGAGATGGGCGTGCCGATGCTGCCGCGCGGTGCTGGAACCAGCCAATGTGGCCAGACCGTGGGCGAGGCGCTGGTGATCGACTGCAGCCGATTGAACGCGGTGACCGCCCTCGACGTCGACGCGGCGCAGGTCGAGGTGCAGCCGGGTGTGGTGCTCGATCGTCTCAATGCCCAGCTGCGAGCCCATGGCCTGTGGTTTCCGGTCGACGTGTCGACCTCAGCTCAGGCCACCGTGGGGGGTATGGCGGGGAACAACTCCTGCGGCTCGCGCTCGCTCGCCTACGGGAATATGGTGCACAACGTCACCGCAATCGATGCGATCCTGGCCGATGGCGTTCAGGAGCGATTTGGCCCCTTCGGCATGAACTCGGGTCGGGCGCTCGGGAGCGGGCGCTCTGGCGAACTGGTCTCGCAGCTCTTTTCAATCGGCGCTCGCGAGCGGGCGGAGATCGAACGAGTTTGGCCCACAGTGCTGCGCCGCGTGGGCGGCTATAACCTCGATGTGTTTCACCCCCGCTCGGAACGTCCTTACACGGCCGACGGCTCGGTCAACCTCGCTCACCTTCTAGTGGGTTCGGAGGGCACGCTGGCCCATTTCCGCCGCCTGCATCTCAAGCTCTCGCCCTTGCCGAAGGCCCGCGTTCTGGGCGTCGTCAATTTTCCGGACTTCGGTCAGGCCATGTCCTGTACCCAGTCGATCGTGGCGCTGGGTCCGAGCGCTGTCGAGCTCGTTGACCGAACGATGATTGATCTCGCGCGTGCCAATCCGGCATTCAGGCCAGTGATTGAATCCGTCCTGGTGGCCTCGGGCGGGCGATCTGCCCAAGCGCTCCTGCTGGTCGAGTTCGCGGGCGAATCGCTCGAGCCCCAGCGACAGGCGCTCGCTCGACTCGAGGAACTGATGGGCGATCACGGCCTGCCCGGGGCGGTCGTCGCCCTCACGGGCGACCGAGAGCAGAAGGCTCTTTGGGAGGTCCGCAAGGCCGGCCTCAACATCATGATGTCGCTCAAGGGGGACGGAAAGCCGGTCAGTTTCATTGAAGACTGCGCTGTGCCTCTTGAGCATCTTGCCGAGTACACCGCCCGCCTGACCGAAGTGTTTCAGCGACACGGCACTCGAGGCACCTGGTATGCCCACGCATCGGTGGGCACCCTGCATGTCCGTCCGATCCTGGATATGCGGACCGATGGCGCGCGGAAGATGCGGTCGATTGCCGAGGAGGCGGCCGAACTCGTGCGGCGATTCAAGGGCGCGTTCTCAGGCGAGCACGGTGATGGACTGGTCCGCAGTGAATGGGTGGGCTGGCAGTATGGCGCGCGGCTCACCCGCGCCTTTGAAGAGGTGAAGGACCTGTTCGACCCCCGTGGCTTGATGAACCCGGGCAAGATCGTGCGGTCCACCCGCATGGATCAGCGCGAGCTGTTTCGCTATCGCCCGGGTTATGCCGCTGAGCCTCTCCAGACTGCGCTCGACTGGTCGGCGTGGAATGTCCGCAACGACCCGGCCACTGAAACACTCAGCGCGCCGGGAACGGGCGGCGATCCGGCGGGTGGTTTCGCCAAGGCTGTGGAAATGTGTAACAACAATGGCCACTGCCGCAAGCTCGATCCGGGCGCGATGTGCCCGAGCTTTCGTGCGACGCGCGATGAACAGCACCTGACCCGCGGGCGGGCCAACACGCTGAGGCTCGCTCTCTCCGGTCAATTGGGGCCTGATGCGCTGGTCTCCGAGCCCATGCGCGAGACCATGAGCCTGTGCGTGAGCTGCAAAGGTTGTCGTCGCGAATGTCCGACCGGCGTCGATATGGCCCGCATGAAGATCGAATTCCTGCACCACTATCGAAAGCGTCACGGCCTGTCCTTGCGCGACCGGCTCATCGGTGCCCTGCCGCGCTATGCCGCGTGGGCGTCTCGAGCTGCGCCCGTAGTCAACCGACTGGCCCGTTTGCCCGGTTCCGGCTGGTTGCGCGAACGCGTGTTGGGTCTCGCCTCCGCGCGCACTTTGCCTCGATGGCATCGCACCCCGTTCACCGGCCACGGTGCATCCGGAGGCGCTCCGGCGGATGCGTCGGCCTCCGCTCCGGCCGTGCTGCTCTGGGCCGACACCTTCAACAACCACTTTGAGCCCGAGATCCTGAAGGCCGGCCGCCGGGTGCTCGAAGCGGCCGGACGCCGGGTGCTGGTTGCGCGGCCGTCGCCGGATGACCCGGAGCCTGATCGTCCGCTCTGCTGCGGCCGGACCTGGCTTGCGACGGGCCAGGTCGAACGCGCCCGCGAGGAAATTGCGCGGACCCTCAAGGCCGTCAACGCGCCAGAGGTTGCGCACCTGCCCCTGATCGGTCTTGAGCCCTCGTGCCTGCTCACCTTTCGCGATGAGGCGCTCGCCCTCGGATTTGCCGGCGAGGCCGAGCGGCTTGCGGCTCGGAGCCTGCTCTTCGAGGAATATCTGGCCGCAGAGCGCAGTGCGGACCGGCTGCCCGAACTCCGTTTTGCCGACCAGGGGGGGGTGCGCATTCACCTTCACGGCCACTGTCACCAAAAGTCGTTCGGTCTGATGGGCTCTGTAGGCGAGGTGCTCGGGTGGCTGCCCGGGGCTTCGGTCACCCCCATCGAGTCAGGCTGTTGTGGCATGGCCGGCGCATTCGGTTACCAGGCGGAAACATTTCCGGTGTCGCAGGCCATCGCCCGCCTTGACCTCTTGCCTGCCCTGGCGGCAGTGCCTGAGGATGCTCTGGTGGTCGCCGACGGCACGAGTTGCCGTCACCAGATCCTCGACGGCGCCCAACGTTCGGCTCTGCATGTTGCCCAGGTGCTCGAGCGGGCGCTCGCCGCACCGGCTGGGTCCTGATCGTCGCTCGTACTGAAGGCCGCGCGGCACGCAGTGCATGCGCACCGGTATACCCCTGGCGCTGGCCCCACGGTCTGGCGGTTTTGTCCAGAAGGGGCATAATCGGCCATTACCACTGATGGCGATGTCGTCGAGACCCATTCGCTCGCTCTCGCCCGAACCCCCATGGACCCCGTACTCCGCAAAGCAGCGCTCGCGTATCACGAAAACGGCCGGCCCGGAAAAATCTCGATCGCGCCGACCAAGCAGCTCACCAACCAGCGTGATCTGGCGCTGGCCTACTCACCGGGGGTGGCTGCGGCCTGCGAAGAAATCGTCCGTGATCCAGCGACAGTGTCCCGGTACACCAGCCGCGCCAATCTGGTCGCGGTCATTACCAACGGGACGGCCGTCCTCGGCTTGGGCAACATCGGGCCGCTGGCCGCCAAACCGGTGATGGAGGGCAAAGCGGTCCTCTTCAAGAAATTCGCCGGGATCGATGTCTTCGATCTCGAGGTGGCCGAGACGGATGTGGATCGGCTGGTCGAGGTCATTGCAGCCCTCGAGCCCACCTTTGGCGGGATCAACCTCGAAGACATCAAGGCGCCCGACTGTTTCGAGGTTGAGCGCAAGCTGCGCGAGCGGATGAAAATTCCGGTCTTTCATGACGACCAGCACGGCACGGCCATTGTGGTGGGCGCGGCGCTCTCCAACGGGCTGCGCGTGGTGGGCAAGGACATCTCCAAGATCAAGCTTGTTTGTAGCGGCGCCGGTGCCGCTGCGCTGGCCTGCCTGGACCTCCTGCTCGATCTCGGCATGCCGCGCGAGAATATCTGGGTGAGCGATCTGGCGGGGGTCGTGTATGAGGGCAGGGTCGAGCTCATGGACCCGCTCAAAGCGCAGTTTGCACAGAAGACCGACCAGCGCACGCTGGCCGAACTCATCGACGGGGCCGATGTTTTCCTGGGTCTTTCGGCAGGTGGGGTGCTCAAGCCCGACATGGTGGCCCGGATGGCGGAGCGGCCGCTGAT
>JBIKVK010000102.1:0-10911 GCA_044356835.1 Burkholderiaceae bacterium | reverse complement strand
GACGGGCGCGTGTTCGCTGCGCGGCGATGCGACGCAAGTCCGCCCAGGCCACCGCATCGAACACCTTAAGGCGTTCAAAGCCGAAGGACCGCGCTGAGCCGGGCGCCTGATCGAGTGCCCACTGTGCGGCCTCGATCAACAGGGTGCCCGAGCCGCAGAACGGATCGTAAAACGCCATCTCCGGCCGCCAGCCTGCGAGGGCGATCAGGCCTGCGGCCAGATTCTCCTTGAGGGGGGCCTCGCCCTTGTCATCCTCTCCGCCGCGCCAGCCCCGCTTGAAGAGGGATTCGCCGGACAAGTCGAGATAGACCGTGGCCTCCTGGGCCGAGAGAAACACCTGAACGCGGACGTCCGGTGCCCGGGTATCGATCGACGGACGGCGTCCCGTCAGCTCACGCAGGCGGTCGACGATCGCATCTTTGACCCTCAGGGTGACAAAATTCAGGCTGGTGAGAGGCGAGCGTTGCGAGGTGACATCCACCCTCAGGGTCATGGTCGGGTCGAACCATTGCTCCCAGGCCACCGAGTGCGCCAGTCGATAGATGTCGTCCTCGGTCCGATAACCGCCTCGCGTGAGCCGCATCAGGACCCGGCTCGCCAGGCGGGTCTGCAGATTGACCGCCCAGGCCTCGGGCAGAGTCGCTTCGAAATACACACCGGCTGCTGCGACTTTCAGCGCCCGCACGCCCAGTGCAGCCAGCTCGTCGGCAAGCACCGCTTCAAGGCCCCGCGGGCAGCTGGCGAACAGGGCATGCTGGACGCTGAGTGGTTCGGGGGGCTGGGACATCAAAAAGGCTTTACGACGACCAGGATCACGCTCAGAACGAGCGCAAGCACCGGAGCCTCATTGAACCAGCGGAACCAGACATGTGAGCGGCGATTGCGAAGATCACGGAACTGTTTGAGCAGCCGGCCGCAGACATGGTGATAGACGAGGAGCAGAACCACGATCGCGAGCTTGGCATGCATCCAGCCATTGCCACTGCCCATCCCGACTCCATAGCCGAGCCACAGCCAGAGACCGAACAGCAGGGCCAGTCCCATGAGCGGCTGCATGAACCGCCAGAGCTTGCCGGCCATGAGTAGTAATCGATCTCGCTCTGAGCCTGGCTCGTTGACCATGGCGAGGTTCACGTAAATGCGGGGCAGGTAGAACAGGCCTGCGAACCAGCTGGTTACGAACACGATATGCAGGGCTTTCACCCAAAGATAGCCGCTCTCCATGGATCAGGTCCTGATTTGTCCGGATCCGAGCACCACGTACTTCAGTGAGGTCAGCCCTTCCAACCCCACCGGGCCCCGGGCGTGAAGCTTGTTGGTGGAGATGCCGATTTCGGCTCCCAGACCGTACTCGAACCCATCGGCGAAACGAGTGGACGCATTGACCATTACGGACGAGGAATCGACCTCGCGCAGGAAGCGCATGGCCCGGCCGTGGTTTTCGGTGATGATCGAGTCCGTATGTTTTGAGCCGTATCGGTCGATGTGCTCGATCGCCTCGTCGATTCCGGCGACGATCCGAATTGACAGGATGGGTGCGAGGTACTCCGTGCGCCAGTCCTCCTCGGTGGCAGGCACAGAGGCCAGCCCGGCGGCGCCCAGAATCGCACAACTGGCCGGATCACCCCTCAGCTCGACGCCCTTGTCCGCGTAAATTCGGCCCAGAGCGGGCAAAACGCGTCCGGCGATTCCTTGGGCGATCAGCAGCGTCTCCATCGTGTTGCACGGGGAATAGCGCTGCGTTTTCGCGTTGTCGGCCACGCGGATGGCCATTTCGAGCTCTGCCTGGTCGTCGATATACACGTGACAGATACCGTCCAGATGAAGAATGACCGGCACGCGGGCATCCCGGGCCACCCGCTCGGTGAGCGATTGACCGCCCCGCGGAACGATCACGTCAATCCATTCGGTGGCCAGCAGCATGGCACCGACCACGGCACGGTCCGTTGTGTCGACCACCTGAACCGCGTCGGCGGGCAGCCCCGCACGTTCCAGACCAGTCTGGACCAGGGTCGCCAGGGCGCGGTTGCTGTGGAAGGCTTCCGAGCCACCCCGGAGAATCACGGCATTGCCGGACTTGATGCACAGCCCGGCCGCATCGATCGTGACGTTGGGCCGGGACTCGTAAATGATGCCGATCACGCCCAGCGGTACGCGCATGCGGCCGACCTGGATACCGGAGGGACGATAACTGAGCCCTTCGATCGCGCCCACCGGGTCGGGGAGCATGACGATCTGTTCAAGCCCGGTGGCCATGGCATCGACCACCTTGGGCGTGAGGGCCAGACGGTCGACGAAGGCCGCATCATGACCGGCCGCCCGCGCAGCCTCGAGATCCCGCGCGTTGGCCTCAGCCAGGCGGTGGCCGGAGGCCCGGAGTTCGCGAGCGATTTCGATCAGCGCCCGATCGCGTGCGGCCCCCTCGGATCGGGCCATCGCCCGACTCGCAGCGCGAGCGCGCACTCCCAGGCAGGCGAGGTAGGCCGTGGGATCTTGATGAGCTTCAGGCAAGGGAGACTTCCGTTACAAAAGGGGTGCCACATAAACCGAGCATCAGGCGTTCAAGCGCCTGCCAAGGGTCGCCGGCAAGGGCTCCCTTGATCATTTTATCGATCCGGGCCAGTCGTTGCAGCGCTGTCTGAAGCTGCAAGACGGTCATCCGGGACAGCGCCGAGGTGAAAAGCCGTTCGCGCGGTCCGAACACCCGTGCTTGGCGAAGCACTGGTTGCAGTGGTTGCTGATGCGCTGCGGCCGCATGCAGCCGCAGCAGCGCACGAACGGTGTCGGCGAGCGCCCAGACGACGAGCGGCGCGGCCTCGCCCTCGGCGCGCAGGCCCGCGAGGCCCCGCCGACAGCGCGCCGCCTCGCCCGCCAGCATGGCATCCACGAGCCCGAAGGCGTCAAAGCGGGCCACGCTCATCACAGCCGACCGGGCCTCGGCGGGAGGCAACAGGCCCTTCTCAAACAACAATCCCAGTTTGCGCACCTCCTGATGCGCTGCCAGCAGGTTCCCTTCGACACGTTCGGCGATGAATTCCACGGTGGCGGAATCGGCGCGCTGGCCCTGCGCGGCCAGGCGTGCCGCGATCCAGCGGGGCAACTCGCGCCGTTCAACGGGATAGACGGGGACCACGGAGCCCGCACGCTCGAGGGCCTTGAACCAGGGGCTTTCGGTGCTCGCCCGATCCAGCCGCCCACTGATGACCATCAAGCGTACCGAATCGTCGAGACTGTCCAGCAGGCTCGAAAGTGCCTCGCCCAGTTCTTTGCCAGGTTTTCCGGTCAATCGAAGTTCGATCAGTTTGCGTGAGCCAAACAGCGACATCGAACCGGCTTCTGCGGCGAGCATTGCGGGCTTGAAACTGCGATCGACCTCGAAGACGACCCGCTCATCGATCCCGGCGGCGCGGGCAGCGCCCCGGACTCGGTCGGCGGCCTCGATGACGAGGAGCGCTTCGTCGCCGTGAATCCAGACGATCGCCGGAAGACCCCGGCCGAGGCTGGCTTCAAGGGCATCGAGACGGATTTGCGGCATGGCGGTCAGTATGGGGGTCAGCGCGCCGGCAATGCCATCAGGCGGCGCAAGATCAGGTTGACCGCATCCGACTGCATTTCCCGGTAGAGCATTTCCTCTTCCTGCTGCCGCGTCACCATTTCGATATCGCTCGAGGTGATTTCCCGGCGCAGCAGGATTTCGGTCGGCGGCAGCCACTCGCGCGCCTTCGCATCGAGCACCCGGAACCGCAAACGCAGTCTGAGCTGGTACTCGCGCGGGCGGCCGGTGCTTGTGAAACCGACGATCTCGCGCTCCCTGGCCTCCTGCAGCACGATGAGCTGTGCATCGGCCTCGCCGGGCTTGTCGACGATGACGGTGTCGCCCGTGCTCCTGAGCAGGGCGCGAAACTCCGATCCGATGGCCGAGTTGCGCGCAAAGTTCGTGTAGAGCCGATGGAACGGCATCTGCGTCGAGGTGCGCAGCCGAAACCCACAGCCGGACATGGCGGATGCAAACATCACGGAAAAGCCCAGCCCCGCGGTCCTTCGGACCCAGGCGCGCCGCGAGGCCGAGCGCGGGCTCTGTCTGACCGCGCGCCAGGCGGGGATGCGCCGAGCGCTCGGGGTCATCCTCAAACCACCACGTTGACCAAACGCCCCGGCACCACGACCACCTTGCGGGCAACCTGACCTTGGGCATGGCGCTGGAAGGCCTCGCTGGCGAGCGCGGCTTGCTCGATCGTCGCCCGGTCGGCATCGGCTGCGACCTTGACGGAACCTCTCACCTTGCCATTCACCTGCAGCACGAGTTCAACCAGATCCTGCCGCAGCGCCGCTTCGTCGACCTGCGGCCACCCGGCATCGAGCAGGTCGCCCAGACGGTCGGCGAAACCCAATCCCTGCCACAAGGTGTGGGTGATGTGCGGTACGACCGGATACAAGACGCGGATCAGGATCGACAGGCATTCGGCAAGAACCGCCGAGCCCTGTGGCGAGTCCGTCTGGGCCGACGATTCGATCGCATTCAGCATCTTCATCGCCGCCGATACGACGGTGTTGTACTGCATGCGCTGGTAGTCGTAGTCGGCCTGGCGCAGGATGCTGTAGACCTCACGGCGCAACGCCTTTTGCCCCTCATCGAGAGCGGCTGCGTCGATGGCCGGGTATCCCTGGGCGAGGGCCTTGTGATGGCTGAAGGCGCATGACCACAGGCGCCGCAGGAATCGGTAAGCCCCCTCCACGCCCGACCCTGACCATTCCAGAGTCTGCTCAGGCGGCGCGGCGAACATCACGAAGAGCCGCGCGGTATCAGCCCCGTACTGGTCGATCAGCGATTGAGGGTCAACCCCGTTGTTCTTGCTCTTGCTCATCGTGCCGACGCCGCCGTAATCGATGGCAGAGCCATCCGATTTCAATCGCGCGCCCATGATTGCGCCTTTGGCGTCGTACACATTCTCGACATCCTCAGGCCAGAAGTACTCGATCCCGCCTTTTTCGCCTTTTCGAGAGTAGATGTGGTTGAGCACCATGCCCTGGCAAAGCAGCCGGCTGAAAGGCTCGTCGAAGCCGACCAGGCCGCGCCCCGGGTCGCCCGGAAAGTCGCCTGGGAGGTCGCGCATGACCTTGGTCCAAAAGCGCGCATAGAGCAGGTGCAGTACCGCGTGCTCGATCCCACCGATGTATTGATCCATCGGCATCCAGTAATCGTTGCGTGAGTCAACCATTGACTGGTGATTGTCGGGCGAGCAGTAGCGCATGTAGTACCACGACGAGTCGATGAAGGTGTCCATCGTGTCGGTTTCGCGCCGGGCGGGTTTGCCGCAGCGTGGGCAGCTGCAGCGCAGGAACCGTTCGTCGCGATTGAGCGGATTGCCGCTGCCGTCGGGCACAAGATCTTCGGGCAGAACGACGGGGAGCTGTTCGTAGGGGACCGGTACGGCGCCGCAATCGCCGCAGTGAATGATCGGAATGGGCGTGCCCCAGTAGCGCTGCCTGGAAATGCCCCAGTCGCGAAGCCGCCAAGTGGTTTTCTTCTCTCCCAGGCCCTTCGCGGACAGCAGGCCGGACACGCGTTCGACCGCATCGGCATAGACCAGCCCGTCCAGTTCGCCCGAGTTCACACACACCCCGCTCTGCTTGTCTGCGTACCAGTCCTGCCAAATCGAGGCATCGAAGGCTGTGGCGTTGCGTCGGACCGGATGGGTCGAGTCCACCTCGATCACCTGTCGGATGGGCAAATTGAATTTGCGCGCAAAGGCAAAGTCGCGCTCGTCGTGTGCGGGAACTCCCATTACTGCGCCGTCACCGTAGCTCATCAAAACATAGTTCCCCACCCACACCGGAACTTTTTCCCCGCTGATTGGATGCTCGACAAAGAATCCGGTTGGAACGCCGTCCTTTTCCCGGGTGGCCATTTCGGCTTCGGTGACCCCGCCCTGCTTGCAAGACTCGTTGAAGGCCGCGACCTTCGGGTCGCGCGCTCCTGCGGCGATTGCGATCGGATGCTCCGGGGCGACAGCAACGAAGGTGACCCCCATGATGGTGTCGGGCCGCGTTGTAAACACATGCATCAAACCGCCGCCGATCGCTGCGCCGGCCTGATCGCGAATCTGGTGAGGAAATGCAAATCGGATCCCGGTCGAGCGGCCGATCCAATTTTCCTGCATGAGCTTCACTCGTTCTGGCCAGCCCAGGCCCTCGAGTTCGGCGAGCAGTTGGTCCGCATACCGGGTGATCGCCAGGTAGTACATCGGAATTTCGCGCTTTTCGACCACCGCGCCGGATCGCCACCCGCGGCCGTCGATCACTTGCTCATTGGCGAGCACGGTCTGATCGACCGGATCCCAGTTGACGGTGCCGGTCTTGAGGTACGCGATGCCGCGCTCGAGCATTTTGAGGAACAGCCACTGGTTCCATTTGTAGTATTCGGGTGAACAGGTGGCGACCTCGCGGCTCCAGTCGATCGCGAGCCCCATCGCCTGCATCTGCCGTTTCATGTAGGCGATGTTGTCCCAGGTCCACCGGGCCGGCGCCACCTTGTTTTTCATGGCGGCGTTTTCGGCGGGTAGGCCGAATGCATCCCACCCCATCGGCATCAGAACGTTGTAGCCCTGCATTCGCAAATGCCGGTACATCACATCGTTGATGGTGTAGTTGCGCACGTGGCCCATGTGCAGCTTGCCCGACGGGTAAGGCAGCATCGAACAGGCGTAGAACTTGCCCTTCGGGAAGCGCGGGTCGCTTTCGACTGCGCGGTAAGCGTCGATCGCGTTCCAGTGCTGCTGCGCGGCCCGTTCGATCGCGCTGGGGTCGTACTTCTCTTGCATGGTGGGAAGCGGTGAGGGAAAAGCGGAAGTTTAACGGGTCGCCGAGTCCGGGGCTTGGCTGGTAAAGACCGACTTGGGCAATGGCCCTCCGTCCAAATGATCCGGACAAATGGTTTAGAGTCGGAAAATTACTTACCAATACTGACCATTCCAAAGCTCACCCTGATGAACTTCGGAGTCCAGACTGACGACTACCGCCCCGCTCCCCCCGCCGGTTCTGCGATCCAGCGGGCTTTCCGGGTCCTTGATGCCGTCTCATCCAACCCCGAGGGGCTGAGCCTCGCCGAGATCTCCAGGGTGGTTGGTTTGCCCAAGCCTACGGTATTCAGGATTCTCGGAACGCTGGAGCGTGATGGCCTGATCGTGCGCGAGCCCGGCCACAGGCGTTTTCTCGCAGGGGGGCGTCTGGCGCAGCTTGCGAGCGCAGTGCTCATGGGTTCGCCTCAGCGCGCAGCCCGCCGGGCGATCCTCGACGAACTGGTCGAGCACGTGGGCGAAACCTGCAACCTCACCGTGCCCAACGGGCATGAGGTACTTTACATCGACCGCAGCGAAGCGGATCGATCGTTCTTGCCGGGACTGCGCCCTGGTGCGGCCTTGCCGCTCTACGCGGCGGCCTCCGGAAAGCTCTTTCTCAGCGAAATGACCGATCGTGCGCGCGCCCGTTTCGGCCGGCAAGTGCCCCGTGTTCCTTACACCCGTCAGACCCTGGTGGACGCTGAGGCGCTTGAGCGGGAGTTGAAGCGTATTCGTTCCCAGGGTTATGCCACCGAGTTGGACGAGTACCTCCCTGGCCGGTGCTGCGTTGCGGTCGGGGTCCGCGGCGATACCCGCCGGCTGGTCGCTGCAGTTTCAATCGAGGCGCGCACCGAACGAACGCCCTTGTCGGAGTTGATCGGTTTTCTGCCCCAGTTGCATGCCGCCGCGCAGGCCCTGGCCACTACTCTCGAGCATTGATGCCGGGCGCTGAGCCTGGGCAGTTCAGATCACCCGCTCGGATCTGAGCGCCCCCATACGATCGGCGGGGATGCCCAGCTCGGTCAGGATGGCTTCCGTGTGCTGACCGAGCGCGGGGACCGGATCCATCCGTGCCGCCTCCATGCCCGGGGGCAGCCAGCTTTGAATCGGGCCATTGGGGGTTTCGATCGTCTGCCAGCGCGCGCGGGCTGCGAGCTGAGGGTGGTGCCACAGGTCGGCGACGTTGTTCACCTGACCAAAGGCGATGTTCGCCTCTTCAAGCAGCCTGATCACCTCATCAGCCGAGTGGCGCGAAAAGGCTGATTCGATCAGCTGGTGGACGCGGTCGCGCTCTGCCAATCGACGGGCATTGCCCTGCAGGCTCGCATCCTCGGCCAGAGCCGGATCGGCCAGAACGATCCGACAAAACGCAGCCCATTCCCGCTCGTTTTGAACCGCGAGCATCACGGTACGGCCGTCGCCGCAACGAAATGGGCCGTACGGGCAAATGGCGGCATGGCGGGCTCCGGCCCGGGGGGGCGGTGGCGCACCGTCATAGCCGTAATACAGCGGGAAACCCATCCATTCGGTCATCGCCTCAAGCATCGACAGGTCGATGCGCCGTCCGAGTCCCGTTTGACTCCGCTCGATCAGAGCCGCGAGGATGTTGCTGTAGGCGTACATGCCGGCTGCGATATCTACGATCGAACTGCCCGCCTTCACCATCTCGGCTTCAGTACCCGTGATGGACAGAAACCCTGCCTCGCTCTGAACCAGCAGATCGTAGGCCTTGCGCTCCCGGTACGGGCCGCTGTCGCCGTACCCAGAAATATCGCAGACGATCAGACGGGGATGGGACGGCGCGAGCTGATCGAAGGACAGGCCCAGCCGCGCCGCTGCTCCTGGAGCGAGGTTTTGTACCAGCACATCGGCGCGCTTGAGCAATTCCGAGAAGATGTCACGCGCAGCAGGGTGTTTGAGGTCGAGCGTCAGGCTTTCCTTGGATCGGTTGACCCAGACGAAATGCGAACTCAAGCCCTGCGCCCGCGTGTCATAGGCCCGGGCGAAATCACCGCCATCGGGCCGCTCGATCTTGATCACCCGCGCACCCAGATCGGCGAGCTGCCGTGTGCAAAAAGGCGCTGCGATGGCCTGCTCCAGAGCCAACACCGTGATGCCTTCAAGGGCTGCCATATCAACCTCGTGTTCGGATCGACCTATCGGTCTTGCTGCTTGACCGAAGGGCCGGAGCCCTGCGAACTCGCAGACTCGGACGCCAGCCCAGCGCGTGCGCGATGAAATGCTGCACCGCTCCAGACTGTGGACGTCCGCGGTGCCAGACGATCCAGAATACACGCCGGAGCGACCGGGCGATGCTTCGATTGGGCGGCGCAATCTCTGCGAGGCGGCCGTCGGCGAGCTCGTCCACGATCGCCAGACGGCTGAGGCAGCCCAGAGCATCGGACTGCATGACCAGGGTTTTCATGGCCTGAGGGTCGTTGACCTGCATGAGCGTGCGAGGCTGCGGCACGATGGGGGCCAGGGCCTGCAGAAACAGCTCTCGAGTGCCCGAGCCCGGTTCGCGGACGATCCAGTCGGCCTGAGCGAGGTAGGGCCCGGGACGTGCGCCGTGAGCCAGGGCGTCGAGCATCGGATGCCCGGCGCGGGCGAACAGACAGAGCTCATCGTCCAGCCAGGCGTGACGTTCGAGGCTTGCGTCGGTGACCACACCCTCGATCAGGGCGCAGTCGAGTCGATGTTGTTTGAGGAGGTCGACCAACTCGTGTGTATTGGCCACCGCCAACGCAATCCGGGCGTGCGGGCGTGCGGCACGGAAGTCGTTGATGAGTTCCGGCGCCACGAAGGGGCCGATGGTTCGCGATGCCCCCAGCTCAATCGTGCCCGCCTGCTGGTTCGGGATCAGGGCGCGCTCGGCAAATTCGGCCGCACTGTCCAGCACTTGAAGCGCATGGGGCAGAAGCTGCTGCCCCAGGCCCGAAAGGCCGAGTTTTCGACCCAGGCGCTCGAACAATCGGGCGCCGAGTGCCGACTCGAGCTCATGCAGGGTCATGCTCACGGCCGATTGGGTTCGATTCAGCTGGCGCGCTGCGGCTGACACGCTGCCCGCCTGGGCGAGCGTGCAGAAGGCCTCGATCTGACGCAAGGAAAGCCGCGCGCGGCGCGCTGCGTCCGAGGATTCTTCGGCTCCCGGTCGGGGCGAGGTTCGGATTGACATCGAACATTCATCAGAAAAACTGAATTTTAAATTCATAATTATCCGTTTTTCCAATTTCATTCGTTTACCTAGAATTCGGCGAGTTCAAACATAAACGGGGAGACTCGCCCATGCGAGCTGTTCCGCTGACGCCGGCAGCCGAGCGGCCGTTGCGTCTTGAAGACCGCAGTCGGCAGACAACGGCTCATACCACCTGTTACATGTGCGCTTGCCGGTGCGGCATCCAGGTGACCCTCGAGGACGGCAAGGTCCGCTTCATTCAGGGGACGGCCGACCATCCGGTCAATCAGGGGGTGCTGTGTGCCAAGGGCAGCGCCGGAATCATGAAGCAGTATTCGCCGGCCCGTCTGAAGCATCCGATGATTCGTCGCGCGGGTAGCGAGCGCGGCGAGGGCGTATTCGATCCGATCAGCTGGGATGATGCCTTGAGCCTGTTGACGGAGCGACTCCGCACCCTGCGCGAAACCGATCCCAGGCGACTGGCGTTTTTCACCGGCCGCGACCAGATGCAGGCGCTCACAGGCATGTGGGCCCAGCAATTCGGCACACCGAACTGGGCTGCGCACGGCGGCTTTTGTTCGGTCAACGTCGCCGCCGCGGGCTTGTATTCGATTGGCTACTCGTTCTGGGAGTTCGGCGCGCCCGACTGGGACCGGGCCCGCTATTTCATCATGTGGGGGGTCGCCGAGGACCACTCCAGCAACCCGATCAAGATCGGTCTGGACAAGCTCAAGCGCCGGGGTGCGAAATTCGTATCCGTCAACCCCGTTCGCACCGGATATTCGGCGATTGCCGACGAGTGGGTGCCTGTGCGACCCGGCACCGACGGCTTGCTCGCCTTGTCGATGGTTCATGTGCTCTTGTCGCGAGAACTTTTTGACGCGTCGTTTCTGGTCC
>JBIKVK010000374.1:0-3026 GCA_044356835.1 Burkholderiaceae bacterium | reverse complement strand
GCGATCAGGGCAGCGCGGGTCATGAATCCAAACGCCTCGCTGAAATCGCGGAAACGGTAACTGCGCAGGATTGCAGGGTGCTCGGGGTCCAGAGTCCAGCCCGGGGGCAACTGGCTCGCCTCCGGCATGATCGCCTTCGGGCGTTTCGATCTGGACCCTGCGGCGCCAGCGTTCGCGAGCGCTCCGGCGGGCGGGCTTGCGCCCAAGTCAGGGGACGAGGTCATTCCAGACCTGCTGGTCGACGATAAGACCCGACTTGATCTCGAATCGGTCAATGTAGCGGTAGCCCTCCAGAGGCTTGCCGTCGGTACGCTCGCCGTGCAAGGTGCCCGAGCAATGGACAACGGCACTGTCGCCCCCCGTGATCGCGACATCAATGCGCTGAAAGCGCTTGGCGATTCGGACGTAAGTGCCTTTGGATGACTCGAGCCACGCATCGAGATTCGGAAAATTGCGGCCTCGAGGAAAATTTGCCGTAAAGCCTGGACCGACCATCGTACGCGCCCGCTCAATGTCGCGCGCCTCGGTCGCCCGCAAAAAGGACACCGTCAGTTCGGCCCACTCAAGCCCAAGGCTGCGCTGGCTGGGATCGCAGTGGACGACGGATCGCTCTGTTTCGGTGATCATCGGAGGGCTCCTCGTGTGGATGACGACCGCGCATTGTCTGATGGATCGCGCTTCGTTGACAATCGCGCGAGCCCAAGCGTAGTCTCCCCCGTCTTTTTGCAGGTGATCCTTCACATGAACCCCAGCTCTGCCCGCGCAGCCGATCCGGTGGTGTTTGAGCCGTTTGTGATCAATGCGCTGACCGTTCGCAACCGGATCTTCGTCCCAGCCCACACCACGAACTTTGGCGCAGACCATCTGCCCACCCGAAGACATGTGGAGTATCACCGCGAGCGCGCGCGGGGCGGCGTGGGCCTCATCATCTTCGAAGCCATCCGGGTGATGGAGAACACGCTGGGGCGCCCGCAGGGTGTGGCCGGCTATACCCCCGAGGCCGTTGACGCGTTCCGCCCGGTGGCCGATGCGATCCATTCGGAGGGGGCTGCTTTCATTGCCCAGATCTGCCACATGGGGCGTCAGATCGAGGGCGAATATGAGCGCACCTGTTCATGGAGTGCATCTTCTCTGCGCTGGTCGCTCGGCGCCTATCCGCCCCGCGAAATGAGCCGCCCGGATATGAATCAGGTGATCGACGGCCACCTTCGAACCGCGGAGCATATGATCCGCGCGGGCGCCGACGGGATTGAACTGCACTGGGGGCATGGCCACCTGCTGCAGCAGTTTCTCTCGCCCCTGTCGAATCAGCGCACCGATGACTACGGCGGCTCGATCGAGCGCCGCATGCGCTTTCCCCTCGAAGTTCTGCGCCGCCTTAGGCAGGAGTTGGGCCCCTCTGCATGTCTGGGCATCCGACTGAGTGCGGAGGAATATGTGCCCGAGGGGCTGACCCTGGAACAGGCGCGCGAGATCGCGGCGCGCGCTGCGCACGAGGTGCAGATCGACTTCATCCACGTGACGCATTCGGCTTACCACATGAGCCGCTCCTTGGGCACGCAGATGGCCGATATGGGCGTGGACGGTTCACCCTTTCGCGAACTGCCTGGCGCGATCCGCGAGGCTACCGCGCAGGCGCGACATCGTCCCGCCATTCTCACCGTGTGCAAATATCGAGGGCTCGACGAAGCGGGCGAGATGATTCGCCGCGGCGATGCTGATCTGGTCGGGCTCGCGCGGGCTCACCTGGCTGAACCTGAACTGGTTCGAAAGTGGCGCGAGGGCCGGGTCGATGAAGTCACGCCCTGTATCGGCTGCAATCAGGGCTGCGCGCAAAATCTCGAAAAAAATATCGCGCTCACCTGCTTCGTCAATCCTCGTGCGGGCCGCGAGAGCCAGTGGCGCAAGCCCGAACTCGAGCCGGCGCGAGCGGTGCGTGAGGTATGGGTGGTCGGCGGGGGGCCGGCAGGACTTGAAGCCGCGGCGACTGCTGCGGCCCGGGGGCATCGTGTGACCCTTCTCGAGCGAGAGGGCCGCTTGGGCGGGCGCTTGTCGCTTGCGGCTGGCCTGCGCCTGCGCGAAGACTTCGGGCTGTGGCTCGATTTTGCCCAGCGTCGCCTCGAGCGTTTGGGCGTAGAGGTGCGCCTGGGCCAGGACGCGTCGCCCGAATCGCTGATGGCCACCGGGGTCGAACGGATCATTCTTGCGACGGGCGCGCAGCCCGTGGCCTGGCAGCTGCCCAACGGCGCGCCCGCGCTCACCCTTGATGAGGCGGCGGTCGGAGATTTTTCGGGGCGAGCCATTGCGGTCTATGACGAAACCGGCGATTGGGGGGCCCTGGGTCTGGTCGAGCATCTTTCGGCGAGTGGCGCATCCGTCACCGTGCTCACGCCAGGCGCGGCGGTGCTGTGGCGCACGACCATCTACAGCAGCACGACCACCTTTGCCCGTTGGCGCGATCGGAAAATTCGCCTACGGCCCCTACGCAGGCCCGTCGCACTTCGACTGGGCGAAGGGCTTGAAGTAGAGGATACGTCCTGCGGCGAGCGTGAGATCCTCTCGGGCATCGATGCACTGATCGCCTGCGTTCCGCCCCGGGTGTCCAATCCGCTTGAAGCGCCCCTGCGCGCCGCCGGACTGGACGTCCAGCTGGTCGGCGATTGCATGGCGCCCCGCAACGCTCTCGAGGCCATCTTCGAGGGCCACCGCGCTGCTCGCGCATTCTGATCCACTGGAGTATCGACGTCATGCCGCGCGTACTGATCACCGGGGCCAGCGGGTTCATCGGACTCAACCTGGTCGAATGCTTCCTCGCCCGAGGCTGGCAGGTCGTCGGCCTGTCCTTGGACGGATTGCCCCCACTCGCCCGGGCTGCCTTCGATCGTCTGCCCGGTCGACTGGACGATCTGCGCGCCGATGCACGCGACCTTGTCCGGATCGAGGCCCTTCTCGAGCGCGATCGCTACGATGCAGTCATTGCTGGGGCCGCCATCACCTCTGGACTGGATCGTGAGCGCCGCTCCCCG
>JBIKVK010000373.1:0-3027 GCA_044356835.1 Burkholderiaceae bacterium | reverse complement strand
TCAGATCCGTCGATGGATGGCCGAGGCCGATCCTTCGATGGTCGGACGGTTTTCGGTCGCGGCGCTCTCCAAGCGCAGACGCGTCCCAGCATCAATGCAAGGCCGCAGTCAACGAAGGTAACTGTGCGATCAGCTCATCCTCGTTCTCAAGGCAACGCAGGTCGAGGATCAGGCGTTGTTCGGAGATCCGCCCGATCACCGGGTGCGGAAGAGCTCTCAAGGCTGACTCGAGTGCGTCGAGGGCGCGGCCGACGCCACGGGGTCCGGCAGGCTGGATGGCGAGTCCCGCCGACATCAGCACCTCGACGGGCAGTGAGCCGGAGCCGATTTGCCCTTTCAGCTCGCAGCAACTGACCGTGTAGCGGGGCGCCAGAGCGGCGGCAACAGTCGGTTGCAGTCGCTCTGCACTCGCCCGGATCGATTCCAAGGGACGGGCCAGCATACGCAAGACCGGTAGATCCTGTTCGAGACGTTCGGGGCGCAAATAGAGTCTGAGCGTTGCCTCGAGTGCCGCAAGGGGCAGCTTGCTCATGCGCAGTGCTCGCTTCATAGGATGGCGTCGGATACGGCCGACCGCCTCACGGGACCCAACGATCAGCCCTGCCTGCGGCCCGCCGAGGAGCTTGTCACCGCTGAAGGTGACAACGTCACAGCCGGCCGCGAGCTTGTCGCTGGGCATGGGTTCACGCGGCAGGCCCCAACGCGACAGGTCGATCAGCGATCCACTGCCCAGATCGGTTGCCAGTGGAATCGAGTGGGCACGCGCGATGGGTGCGAGTTCGGCCTCGTCAACGCTCCGGGTGAATCCCTGGATCGCATAGTTGCTGGTGTGGACTTTCATCAAGAGGGCGGTCCGGGTTCCGATCGCTTCGGCATAGTCCCGGGGGTGGGTGCGGTTGGTGGTGCCTACCTCGATCATCTTGGCCCCGGCCGCCGACATCACGTCCGGCATTCGAAAGGCTCCGCCGATCTCGACCAGTTCGCCTCGAGAAACAATGACTTCTTTGCCTCGCGCGAGAGCTGCGATCGTGAGGACTACTGCAGCGGCATTGTTGTTGACCACCGTGGCTGCCTCGGCCCCGGTCAGCTCACACAGGAGGCCCTCCACCACGCTGTCGCGATCGCCGCGTCCACCCGAGCCCAGGTCGTACTCCAGGTTATTGGGGCCGCCCATCATGAGCGTCATGTACTCGAGTGCCTCCCGGGCAAGGATCGCACGGCCGAGATTGGTGTGGATCACCGTACCCGTGAGATTGATGACCCGCCGCATCCGCGGGGCCAGCCTCGCGCCGACGGCGCTCTTGAGTACCGCGCCGAGGGAGGCCTCAGCGATCTCGCTTGAGTCGAGTTGCCCGGCGAGTGCGCGGGCGCGCATCTGTTCGAGCAATGCCCGTGCTTCTTTGGCCACCAGGGTGTGGCCGTGCTCGCCGAGCAGGGCAGTGCCCACGGGCGATCGAAGCAAGCGGTCAAGAGACGGAAGATCCTTGGGGCTGGCTTTCGATGTGATGACAACAGGTGAGTCGGGCCGCGCAGCCATCCATTGAACTCCCGGTGATGTGCGCCATGGGTCAAGTATGACCAAAGGAGCGATTTCGAATCAAGCTCTTTGGGGCGCCCGATCGGCGCTTAGCTCAGTTTGGGAAGATCTTCAAGGCGATCAGAGTGATACCGGGCACGAAGACCAGAAGAAGGATCCGAATCAGATCCGAGGCCACGAAGGGCATGACGTAACGGAAGATCTGCGCCATCGGAATGTCACGTGCCATGCTGCTGATGATGAAGACGTTCATGCCGACGGGCGGCGTGATCAGACCGATCTCGACCACGGTCAGGGCGAGGATGCCGAACCAGATGGCTTTCGACTCCTGATCCAGACCCCAGAGATCCATACCCATCACAATCGGAAAGAAGATCGGGATCGTGAGCAGGATCATGGACAGGCTGTCCATCACACAACCCAGCACAAGGTAGATCAGGATGATCACCATCAGGACCGCGAGCGGCGCGAGATTGAGACTGATCACCCACTGGGCGAGGCCGGCGCTCAATCCGGTGAGCGCAAGGAATACGTTGAGGAGGTCGGCGCCCAGCAGGATGAGGAAGATCATCCCGGTCGCGGTCGAAGCACCGTAGACGCAGTCCAGAAAGCCTCGGCCCTTGAGCCCCCCGCGCGTCCAGGCGATCAGTGCGGTGGCCAGCGTCCCGATCGAGGCGGCTTCGGTTGGCGTGAAAATACCGCTGTAGATACCTCCGATTACAGCGAGAAAAATAATCACGACCGGCCAGGTGTCGATCAGCGCTCGGATCCGATCCCCCCGTCGCATGCGTTCTCCGGCCGGCGCGTCTTCGGGGCTCAGTCGGGCGATGATGGCAATCACCAGCAGGTAGCCGATCGCCGCGAGGATTCCGGGAATGAACGCGGCAAGGAACATCCGGCCGACGTTCTGTTCGGTCATGATCGCGTAGATCACGATAGGAATCGAAGGCGGGATCAAAATGCCGAGTGTGCCGCCTGCTGAAATGACGGCTGCGGAAAAACGCCCCGAGTACCGATGCGCCTTGAGTTCGGGTAGAGCCACCTGACCCATGGTCGCGGCGGTCGCAAGAGACGATCCGCAAATGGCACCAAAGCCTGCGCAGGCAACAACCGACCCCATCGCCATCCCGCCCCTCAGGTGGCCGACGAGCGCATTGCCTGCCCGAAAAAGCGATCGTGACAATCCCCCGTGCGTTGCGAACTGTCCCATCAGGAGGAACAGCGGAACCACGGAGAGATCGTAGATCGAGTAGCGCGCGTAAGCCGCGGACTTGAAATAATTGAGAAGCGGCGTGAGCCCGGCAACGTAGGCATAGCCGACTGAACCGGCGATCAGCATGGCGATACCGATATGGATCCGGAACGCCAGGCCGATCATAAGGGCCACAACAACCAAGCCGCCCCATTCAAGGCCGGTCATCGTGTTCCCCTGCGCAGGCGAGCGAGGGTGATGTAGGCCGCACACAGGCTGAGCAGGCCAAAGGAGGGCA
>JBIKVK010000372.1:0-3061 GCA_044356835.1 Burkholderiaceae bacterium | reverse complement strand
TCGGACGATGTCAGTGGCCCGCTCATCCTGCGATTCTGCACAAGAGCGGCGGTCGCGGCATCCCCCTATCCGGCCGAGCTGGTAGCACTGCGTCGCGCCGGGCGCCGCGGCGCGCGAGATACAGCGACTGCAACGCCTCGGCGGTTTGGAAGACTAGCTCCGAGGGACCCCTGTGGCTCGGCCGGTTCTCGGCAAACCGGCGCGGCAACCATCCGCGCGCCGAGCCGCGTCGAAATCATCCGGGCGGCCTCGAGCAGATCGGGAAGCAGTTGCCGAATGCGCCCAGCCGTCATCCGGCCGGTCGGGCCGGTGATACCCACCGCCGCCACCACCTCACCCCGGCCGTCCCTGACCGGCATCGCGACTGAATTGACCATTTCCCGCCACTCGCCGCGGTTGAGCGCGTAGCCACGCGTGCGGATCAGTGCCAGGTTCTTCGCGAGCGCATCCGGGTCGGTGATCGTCTTGCGGGTGAAGGCCTGCAGGCGTTCCATCGCCATCTGCTGCACCTCGATCGGGGCGTGGGCGAGCAGCACCTTGCCGGTGGCGAGCGCGTGGGCCGGGGCGCGCACCCCGATGTAGCCCGCGCGCGTCGGCTGGCCCTGCTCGAGCCGGTCGATGAACAACACATGCGCGCCGTCGCGGATCGACAGGTTGACCGTCTCGCCGCACCGCCGCCCCAGCGCTGCAAGCCACGGCTCAGCATGGTCGCGGATCTCGAGGCGCGAGAGCACCAGCATGCCGAGCTCCCACACCTTGACGCTCGCGCCGTAGCGCCCGGAATCCGGATCCTGTCGCGCGAACCCCTGCGCCACCAGGGTCTGAAGCAGGCGATGGGCATTGCTCTTTTGGAGGTCGAGCTCGCGAGCCAGGTCGGTGACCCCGCGCAGACGTCCTGACCGGGCCAGCGTCTCGAGCAGCGCGAGGCCCTTGGCGAAGCTCTTGTCGATGGCAGGTCTCCCGATTGACGGTCTGCGGCGGTGAAAATAAACTTGTATCGAATGCTGATACAGTGTTCTACATTGTAGAACATAAGAAAATCGTTCGGCTGCCATCCCCTTTTTGTTTCATGCAGGAGATCCACATGCTGGAGTACAAGGTCCGTCGCACGCCTATCACCGATTCGAGCGCATGGATGCGCGCCGACATCGAGCGCGACCCGCGCTGGCTGTTCGTGCTCGAGCCGCAGTGGATCGCGGAGATCGACCGGGCTGTCGGCGTGGCCCGCCAACGGGGCTGCACCCTCGAGACCCTCCGCCGGGACGACTTCCCGCTACCGACGTTGGCGGTCGAACTCAACCGCCGCGTCTGGGGCGAACTCGCGCACGGGGTCGGTTTCAGCGTGATGCGGGGTTTGCCAGCGGCGCGCTACAGCGATCGCGAGATGGAGATGATCGTCTGGGGCATGGGCCTGCACATCGGCAAGGGCATCTCCCAGAATGCCCGAGGCGATCTGCTCGGGCATGTATTCGATCAAGGGGTCGATTACGAGACCCGCAATGTCCGCGGTTACCAGACCAACCATCAGCTGAAGTTCCACAATGATTCGGGCGACGTGCTCGGTCTGATGTGCCTGCGCCGCGCTCGCGAGGGTGGCGAATCATCGGTGTCGAGCGCCACCTCGGTCTTCAACTGCATTCTCGCCGAGCGTCCCGACTTGCTGCCGCTTTTCTTCAGGGGATTCGAGTTCGACCGGCGTGGCGAGGGCACTCCCTTCCAGACCGAGGTGAGCGACAAGATCCCGATCTATGCGGAGGTCGATGGCGATTTGTCGGTCCGCTATGTGCGTCAGGCGATCAAGACGGCCCGGGTCAAGACGGGCGTCGCGTTCACCTCCGAGGAACTGGCTGCTCTCGATTTTTTCGACTCGGTCGCAGCCCGCGAGGACGTCTGCCTGTCGATGATGCTCGAGCCCGGCGACATGCAATGGGTGAACAACCACCTGATCCTGCATTCACGGACCGAATATCAGGATTGGCCCGAGCCGGGGCGCGAGCGCCACATGCTTCGGCTTTGGCTCAAGATCCATGGTTACCGCAAGCTCGACATGCGACAGATGGACCAGGACCCGCTCAGCGGATGGAGCCGCCGCGACGGCATGATGCCGAGCCGACTCGCCGAGGAGATGCGCCGCAACCCGTCTGCCATCGCGGCCGATGCGCTCGCGTAGCCTGCCTGAGGCAGCAGGCCGGAGAGCGCAGCCCCTCTGCCAGATCGTCCATCCCGACCCGGAGCCGACCCCATGTCTTTGACCCATCGTGCGTACGTCCTCGCAGCCAGTCTGTTCGTCTGGTGCTCAATCGTGCCGGCCCTGGCTCACGCGCAGTCGCCTGCCGCCGATGCAGCGTGGCCATCGAGACCGATCCGCCTGGTGGTGCCCTTTCCCCCGGGCGGCGGCAGTGACAACGTCGCGCGCCTCGTGTCCAAGGCCGTGAGCGACGCGATGGGACAGCCGGTAGTGGTCGAGAACCGGCCAGGCGCGGCGGCGACCCTGGGCGCACGAACGGTGGCGCGCGCAGCGCCTGATGGCTATACCCTGCTGCTGGGCAACGCAGCGGTGATCACCCTGACCCCGCAATTGCGCGATGCCGGTTTCGATCCGCTGACCAGCTTCGCCCCGGTCGCGACCGTCTCCGGCTCTTACGCAGTCGTTGCGGTCCGCAAGGACTTTCCCGCGCGCAATTTCGCTGAGTTTGTCGAGCTGGCGCGGCGCGAGCCGGGCCGGGTCACCTGCGGTACCTCGGGCGCGGGCGGCGCGACCCACCTGGGCTGCGCGATCCTTGCCGACCGGCTCGGAGTCGAGCTGCGTGCGGTTCACTACAAGGGGTCGGTCCCCGCGGCGAACGACCTGATCGCCGGCATCATCGATCTGATCATCGACCCCGCGGCAGTGCCGCATGCGCGTGCTGGACGGGTTCGCGCGATCGCAGCTCGCGGGCTCAACGACGGCCCTCATCCCGACTTTCCCGGTGTGCCGTCGCTGGCCGAGGTCGGAGCCCAAAGCGGGACCGAGACCTGGTTCGGCGTGCTCGCCCCGGCTGGAACCGCGCCCGACATCGTC
>JBIKVK010000371.1:0-3072 GCA_044356835.1 Burkholderiaceae bacterium | reverse complement strand
GTAACGGGTGAGTCGCGTCGATCCGGTCTCTCCGGACGACGCCGCCGGCGGCTCCGGGCCGCCGGCGGGCGCCTCGGGGGCGACAGCCCTCGAGCCCATGACCCGTTCCGAGTTGATCGAGCGTCTTGCTGAGCAGTTCCCCCAGCTCGTTGCCAAGGATGCCGAATTCGCGGTGCGGGCCATCCTTGAGTCGATGGCTCGAACCTTGGCCGTGGGTCAGCGGATCGAGATTCGAGGGTTCGGCAGTTTTGCGGTGTCCTATCGACCGCCTCGAGTGGGACGCAACCCTAAATCGGGAGAGAAGGTTTTGGTTCCCGGCAAGCGTGTGCCGCACTTCAAGCCAGGCAAGGACCTCCGTGAGCGGGTCGACCTGGACTGTGGTGAGCCCCGGTTGTAACCCTAGGGCCGCGGGCGTGAGTCCACTGGTCGGTGGGCGCAGCAGTAGAGGTCCGATCGGGCCTTGTCTGATCAGCGATCCGATGCTGAGTTCTGGAGTGTGTGATGCGAATCCTCTCCTGGATTTTTTACGTGGCCTTGTTTGTGCTGGCGTTGGGCTTTGCGTTGTCCAACACCGATCCGGTCGAGCTTCGACTGTTCTCCGGTTACGCCACGACCTGGCGGGCGCCCCTGGTGGTTTTTCTTCTGGTCTTCCTCGGCGTCGGGGTGGTGCTGGGGCTTCTCGCCGCGGTGCCGTCGTTGTTTCGGCAGCGACGCGAGATCGCTCATCTGCGCAAGGAGCTTCGGCAGATGGCCAAGCGATCCTCCGGTTCAGATCCGGATCCCTCGGCCGAGCAACTTCCGGCGGTCCCTCCGCCTCCCGCGAGTGCCTCGACCCCATTGGGCGTCTGAATCGCTCGGTCGATCAGGTCTGGGTGCGCTTCGCTGTGCCCTCCTGCGTGATGGCCGATGGCCGTTGAGCTGCGATGGAATTTGACGTCTTCTGGCTCCTTTCCCTTCCGCTGTTCTTTGCACTGGGTTGGTTGGCGGCTCGCCACGAGTCTCGTTCTCGGCCGATGCGCGCGACCTTGCCAGATGCCTACTTCCGCGGCCTGAACTTCCTCCTCAACGATCAATCCGACCGAGCCGTCGATGCCTTTGTCGACGTCGTTCGAATCGATCCCGAGACGGTCGAACTCCACTTTGCTCTGGGCAAGCTCTTCCGGCGCAGAGGCGAGACGGATCGGGCGATTCGGGTGCACCAAAACTTGCTGGACCGGTCCGACATCGATTCGTCGCTACGCGAGCAGGCCCTCTATGAGCTCGCTCAAGATTTTCTGAAGGCTGGCCTGCTCGATCGTGCCGACCGCGCCTTCGAGCGGCTCGCCGCAGGAACCTATGCCGCGCAGGCCTTGCGCCACCGGATCGAGATTGCCGAGACGATGCGCGACTGGGTCCGGGCGATCGACTTGTCGGTTGCGATGGCGACGGCCGATCGCCAAGAGGCCGACTGCATTCGCCTCGCCCATTTCCATTGCGAGCTCGCCGCCCAGTCGATCGCTGAGGGCTCAGCTGAAGCGTACGAACTTGCGCAGCATCGAATACGGCAGGCCGAGCAGGCGCTTGCACTAGGCCCCTCGTCACCTCGGCAGCATCCGCGGATCCTCGCCCTTCGCGGTGACATCGCCTGGAGCCAATCCAGGGATGCGGAGGCCATCGAGGCCTGGAGCGAGTTGTTGGCGGTTGCCCCGGATCATTTCAACCTGGTGGTCTTGCGCTGGGTCGACGCTCACCGACGGTCGGGCAAGCTTACTCAGGCCCTTGATACTCTGCAGATGCAGTGGGAGCGCCGTCCCTCTGCTGAACTGTTTTTGCAGCTCTTCAATGCGCGAACCGGGGACGAGCCCGCTCGGGATATTGGAGAGTGGGCGGTATCGGCCCTCGCGCGCAGTGCGAGCCTTGCAGGTCTCGCGCGTTTGCTCGCCTGGAGAATGGAGAGTGCCCCGCAGGAATGTTCAGAGGAACTTCGGCTGGCTCAGAAGCTCCTGGCTGAACAGGCTGCCCAACAGTCCAGACACCTCTGCTCGAATTGCGGCTTCCGTGCCCGGCAGTACTACTGGCAGTGTCCGGGCTGTGCAAAGTGGGACAGCATTTCGCCGCTGCGCGCCGAAGATTCCAAGCGTCCGTAAGTCAACACCAGGAGTCCTCAGGGTGAAAATCACGTTCATTGGTGGAGGCAACATGGCCAGCGCCCTGATCGGCGGATTGCTGGCCGATACCGGTGGCGGGTTGGCCGCACCGCATGAGGTTGCGGTGATCGAGCCCCTCCAAGGTCAAAGGGAAGCGCTGGCCCAGCGCTGGTCGGTGCGCACCTACGCCGGGCCCGATGAGGCGGCTTTCGATCAAGCGGCTGTGATCGTTCTCGCGGTCAAACCGCAGCAGATGCAAGCCGTCGCACGCTCCATCGCTCCGTTCATGCGCGACCCGCTGGTGATCAGTGTCGCAGCCGGTATCCGTGCGCGAGACCTTTCGAAATGGCTAGGGGGTTATCGCCGCATTGTGCGAAGCATGCCCAACACGCCGGCGCTGATCGGTCGGGGCGTGACCGGAGTAGCAATGTTCGATCCGAGCCATGGAGAAGATCGCGTCCTGGCCGAGCAGATCCTGCAGGCGGTGGGTGAGGTGGTGTGGGTCGACGATGAAAAGCTCTTGGATGCGGTGACTGCGGTCAGCGGCAGTGGGCCCGCCTATGTATTCCGATTCATGGAAGCGATCGAGGAGGCGGGTCGGTCGCTCGGTCTCACTGCCGATCAGGCCCGCCGCCTGACCTTGGCCACTTTCGCGGGTGCGGCTGAACTCGCCTTGCGTTCGCAAGATTCGCCGGCAGTGCTGCGTGAGCGGGTGACGTCCAAAGGCGGGACGACCGCCGCGGCCCTCGCCGTCATGCAGGACCGGGATCTCTCAGCCTTGATCGGCGAGGCGCTCAGGGCTGCGGCTGGCCGGAGCGAGGAACTGGGCGAAGAATTTGGCGCAGCCCCGCGGGCCTGACCGGCCTTGCCCTCAGAGGGCCAGAATGCGGTCCACCACCATCCCGCCGAATACCGCCGCGCCCAACCAGGTGTTGTGGTTGAATGC
>JBIKVK010000370.1:0-3073 GCA_044356835.1 Burkholderiaceae bacterium | reverse complement strand
CCCTCCAAACTTCGTCGACAGCACCGTCGTGATCGCCGCCGTCAGCGTCGTCTTCCCATGGTCCACATGACCAATCGTACCCACGTTCACGTGCGGCTTCGTACGCTCAAACTTGCCCTTTGCCATGATCCAAGCTCCTGATCCCTGCCCATGACAGCAACGCAGACTGTCAATCTGTTGAGAAAGACGCCGGAGGCTCTACCGCCTGACCGGATTCCGCCGACACACCCGGCAGATTGGTGGTGCCCATGACGCGGATCGAACGCGTGACCTCTCCCTTACCAAGGGAGTGCTCTACCACTGAGCCACATGGGCGAAAGTCATACCCGCTTCAGGTGCCCAACCCCGATAGACCGTCTGGAGCGGGTGAAGGGAATCGAACCCTCGTCGTAAGCTTGGAAGGCTTCTGCTCTACCATTGAGCTACACCCGCGAAAACGAAGACTCGACAGACACCTGAAGACAAACGCACACTTCTGGTGGAGGAGGTTGGATTCGAACCAACGTAGGCGTAAGCCAACAGATTTACAGTCTGCCCCCTTTAGCCACTCGGGCACCCCTCCAGGGAACCGCGGATTATCGCCATGCATCAAATTCATGTCAAGTTGCCAACGCTTTCCCCCGGGTCGTCAAACCCCATCGAAATAAAGGTGCACCATGGATGATTCTCGCCGCAAGGAGTCCACCGCCCCCCCGTTCGGGCCTGGGGGATTCGACATGAGCCGTTTTTTCGAGGCCATGGACAGCGCCCGCCGGCACTGGGGCTCGTTCGTATCCCCGGCCGCTCTGGGCGCGGGTCTGGACCCGTCCGAACTGGACAAGCGTATCGCCGACCTGCGCACCGTGGAGCAGTGGCTTTCGCTCAACCTGAGCCTCGTGCAGGGCTCGGTGAAGGCGCTCGAAATGCAGCGCGCCACAGTGGATGCGATGCGCGCCTTCGGACCCTCAGCCGCAGCGCACTCGCCCGGGCCGGACCCGGTGGCGATGGCGACCGCCCAGGCCCAGGAGTGGTGGCAGTCACTGCAGAATCAATTCCAGCAGGTGGCCGAATCGGCGCTCGCCGCCACGCGGGCCACCGGCACCGGCCCGGCGGGCGCCGCGCCTGAGGGCGCCGCTCCGAAGTCCCGGCGCGCCCGGTCCCCACGCTGACGAGCATTGCCTTGAACATCGGACACGCCACCCATGATGACTGGCGCATGGCGAGCGAACTCGCGCTGGCCCAGCTCGGGGCGGCGCCCGCCGCTCAGCGCGTTGACGACCGTCCGTCGCCCGCCCTGTCCGGCCTGGTCTATGTGAGCCGACCGCTCGCCGCTGACTTCGACCGTATCATCGCCCTCCTCGCCACCCGTCGCCCCGATGTCGCCTGGTCGGGGGCCTGTGTGCCCGGCGTCGTCGCAGGGCTGGGCGAGTATCTCGACGAGCCGGCGGTCGCACTTTTGGTGGGCGATGTCGCGCTTGAGACAGGGCCGCTCTCCGGGCCGGCGGGCTTGGAGGCGCGCGGGGCCTCCGCACTGCTGGTGCTCGCCGACCCTGGGTGCCCCGACCTGGAGCCCGCGCTTCGGGCAGCCGAGCGCCAACTCGGCCCGGGCGCGGTCTTCGGAGGGGTCGTCGCGGATGTCGCGCAACGCGCGGGCACCCCCCACCCCCGCCGCGACAGCGCGTGCGGTATCACGATCGCCCGACCGACGCTCGCCTCCTCCAGGGTCACGGTAGGCGTGCGACCGCTCGCCCGCGCACGCTTGATCACCTCGATTCGGAACCGCCACATCGAAACACTGGACCACCGGCCGGCCCTGGACGTCCTGCTCGAGGACCTGCAGGTTCGGCTCAAACCGGGCAGCCGCAAAGACGCCGAACAGCTGGTCGAGGCCATCCGCAGGGCCATGCCGCCAGAAGGTTTGCTCCTCGGGCTGTCGGCCAGCACCGAGACGCCCCATCGCCGACCGGGATTTGCCGATCAGCGCCTGGCCCATCTGCTGGGCATCGAGCCCCATGCGGGGCGGGTGGCCGCCAGCGCAACGGCCCTGCCCGGCGAACGTCTGCAACTGCTGGGCCTGGACGCGGGCGCGGCGCGCGCCGATCTGATCCGGGTCTGCACCGAACTGCGCGAGGAACTCGAAGCCGAGGGGCGCTCGCCGCGATTCGTCCATTACGTGAGCTGCGTGGCGCGGGGCCGAAACCTGTTCGGCTCAGCGGGTGCCGAGGCCGCGCTGATCGCACACAATCTGGGCGAGCTTCCCTTGATCGGCTTTTTCGCCAACGGGGAAATTGGCCAGGCCCAACTGCGCGGCTACAGTGCAGTGGTCACCGTGGTCGGTTGATCGCGAACCCGGCCGCTCGAGCTCAGCGGGGTGTGACGAACAGTTGCAGCCGCTCGCGCTCGATCGCGGCCGCAACGGCCGGCGCCTGAGCCAGCCGCTCGACGTAGGCTTTGAAAGCCGGAAAGCGCGCGGCATCGAGCCCTCCCAGCGTGCCCCAGCGCAACAGGGTGAGCGCATAGGCATCGATTGCCGAGACCCGGTCGCCGAACCAGAACGGTGTGTTGAGGCGAGCCACCATCGCGTCGACCTTTTGGAGGATCTCGGCATAGCGCTGGGTGGCTACCGCTTTGACCTCAGCGATGGCTGCCTCGCTTTGCGCGAACTTGGCAGGCATGAAGACATGCGTGAAGGTTGGGTGGGCGGTGTTGTTCATCCAGAGGAGCGTGCTGAGTGCCTGGGTGCGTTCCGTCAGGGCCTGCGGCAGCAACCCAACCCCCGGGTGACGCCGGTCCAGGGCGTCGCAAATCGCGACAATTTGCGTGATCGGCTGGCCATCGATCACCACCACAGGGACCTGGCCCTCTGGGTTGATCGCAAGAAACTCCGGCGCGCGATGTTCGCCGCGATGGAGCTTGATCAGCCGGGCCTCGAAGCCTTCGCCGGTAGCCAGGCGGATGGCCTCGAGGGCCACATGCGGAACGAAAGAGCAGGCCCCGGGGGCGAAATAGAGTTCGGTCATTTTGAGTCTCCGGGTTCGAGGTCGTTCAATCCATTTGAGTGACGAACTTTGTCACCAGATAGCCATCGAAGGTT
>JBIKVK010000369.1:0-3075 GCA_044356835.1 Burkholderiaceae bacterium | reverse complement strand
GCATCCTCTTCAAGGATGGCCCGGCCGAGGCGTTCGCCAGCGCGACGATGAGCATTCCCGAGGGGGCCCAGCTCACCGTCTACAACCTGCGGCAGCTGTATGAGCTGGCGCAGAACCCGACCCGCTACAACCTCGCGAGCATCACCCTGGCGGGCAATATTCTTCTGACAGATGATCTTGATTTGACCGTCCTCGGGGGGTTCCGCCCGGATCTCGAACTCTTTACGCAGGGTTTCGGCATCACCGTGCCGATCGGTAAATTGCTCCGCCTGACCGCAGCCCAGGCGAACGGCTCGACCCTGGGCGGCCCAGGCCGAATCGAAATCGGCATCAACGGGCCGACCGCGTCCTTGCCCGACCTGTCCAGGGTGGCAAGTGATACCAGTTCAGGCGGTGGTACAACCCTTGTGTTGAGCGGCAACGTCTCTATTCCGGCGGGCTACGGCCTGGGCGACCTGGATCTGAAGGTTGAAACTGGGGCGTCCGTCAGTATGTCCGGTGCGCAGGCGTCCGGTCGTGCCATCACGGGTTCGGGCAGCCTGACAATCCTCGATGTCGGTTCGACGGGTTCCACCGCAGCGGTCGATTTCTCGCAGATTGCGTCGAGCGTTCAGGCGACCGCCGTGATCGAGCGGACCGGCCAAGCCTCTTCGGCCATCCGCTTCTCGGCGGGCAGCCATCTTGGCAATGTTGACCTCCAGCTGAAGGGCGGCGCAACGCTGACCCTGACGGCCGACCAGGCCAAGGATCGCGCCATTACCGCGGCGACTGCCGGCGGCGGTGAGGCTGTGGTGATCACCGGGCTCAATGGCACGCCCGTTGACTTGAGCGGCATCAGCGTGCCGTCCAGTTCCGCCATCACGTCGAATGTCACCTTCCCGACCGCCACCCGGCTGCCGGACGGTCTTGCGCTATCGGTGGCGCCAGGCTTCACCCTGTCGCTCACCGGCGAACAGGCGACTCGGGCGACCGGAGGCCGAACCATCAGCGGCGATGGATCCGTCGTGGTTCGCATCATCGATTCAACCCCGGTCCGTCTCGAAAATGTGGCCGCTTCGACCTCGGGCGGCAGCCGGATTGCGGTCGTGTCCGCGGATGCGGGCCTGTCCGCGACCTCAAACCTCGGCCGGTTCGCGATCGCAGTCGACGGTGGCGACACCCTCACGATGCCCACCGCCTTCCTCCGCATGGCCGACAATTCGCTCCGTGCGATTTCCGGCCCGGGCGCGGTCGGTTTGTCCGACCTTGGACCGGTCGCTCCGGGCTCGGTGAACCTGTCGAACTTTGGAGCCGTACTGGCCGTCAATGCTCAGCAGGATTTGAGCGCGATCGCGCTAGGCGGCATCGAGCTGAGGGTGGACGGGGACGGCGAGCTCACGCTCAACGCCGACCAGGCGCACCAGCGCGTTATCTCGGGCCAGGGCCAGGTCGCGATCACCGGCCTCGCATCCAAGATGGACGCCGACTTCTCCTCCATCATCAGCACACCGTCCGCTTCGCTGGACGTCCGCGCGTCGTTGCCGGCCTCGGCGGGCGCGTCCGTGCTGCAGTTCGTCGGGCAACTGGGTCCGGTGCAACTGGATATCGGCAAGGGTGTAGTGCTGAAGACCAATGCCGCGAACGTGAACGGCGCCGGTATCACCGGCGAGGGTCGACTGCTTGTCATCACCGGAGCCGTGGCCGATCCGGCCGATGTCTCGAAGACGCTCTCGGCCCTCGACGCGATCGGGCGCGGTTCACGGGGCGTTGTGGCCTTTGACCTCAGCCCCGGACGTGTGAGCGTGGCGGTCGATGCCAGGATTGATGAGGGTCTAACCTCGGTGGGAGACTCGCTCAATGTTGGAGCACTCGCGCCTCAGATCTCGACCCAGCAAACCCTGACTGTCGTTCCATTTGAGGCCAGAACCATCACCGTAACGGATCTGGGTACTTACCAGCGCCAGAGTGATGATCTAACCCTCGAGGCCACTCCGCTGAAGGGCCTCTCGGCCGCTGCCATCGAGGTCGGTGCTCTGGGCGGCCTGCAAAAGCTCCGGATCGGCGCCCCGAACACTTTGTCTGAGAGCTTCGCCTTCAATGCGCCGCTGATCCTGAATGCCTCGGGCAAGACCGGTTCGGATGCCGGACGCATCGATATTTGGGCGCAAATCACTGGTAGCGAGTTCAAGGTCTATGGCTCGGGTGCGACGACCCACCTTCGCAACAACGTTTCAATGGCAGGGGCTGACTTCTTCGATGACTCGCTCCTGGTGTACGGAGAGCGTTCGATCGCGTCAGGGACCGGTGCTCAGCCCGCAAACATCGAGGTCACCGGTTTCATCGGTGAAGGTAATCCGGCTGATGGGGTCGGTGTTCCGCCCGACACGCTGCTGCTTGACTCCAATGGCGGCAACATTCTGATTGGCGGCGCCGTGTCCCTGGATGCGATGACCATCGATCTGCGCCGCTTCGATGGCAACGGCCAGTCTGTCGGCGGCACTCTGGCGAGCACGGTCACCTTCAAGGACGATGTCACGATCGATGGGGGCACCCTGACGATCTTTGTTGATGGCCAGGACGTGATCGACTTCCAGGGCAGGATCAAGCTGATCAACGGCGCACGGGTGAATGTCATCGGTGCGGGGGCTGATAACCAGTTCCGGTTGACCGAGGGCTTTGCCACTCAGGGCCGTCCGCAGAGTTTGGGTGTGGGCGCGTTCGATGTGGTCATCTCTGGAATCGACAAGGCGGTCTTCGGGCGTGTCTTGGATGGGACGGGTGCGACTTCGGACGACAACATCGCGTTTGATGGCATTGACGAGCTGACCCTGACCCTGCCCGTGGATGCAGCGACCCAGCGGGCGCAGATGCAGCTCGAGCGCAACTCGAACAGCTCCGGGGGAACCGGAGTGGTCATCGGTCGCGAGACCCCGGCGGTGGGTTCGCCGATCGGGACTAACGGCAGCTTTGCCCTCGGAAGCGTCGATCTGACGGTCGATACGAACGGCGAGCTGTCCTTCAACGACAGTGGGCTGAAGTTGACCGGTGTCGATCAGGCCCGCCTTTCGATGATGGCCGGGGCACCGCGTTCCTTGT
>JBIKVK010000368.1:0-3097 GCA_044356835.1 Burkholderiaceae bacterium | reverse complement strand
GCGAGCGCCGCCATCGCGGCGCTCGTTTCGAGTCTGATCGTGTTCGTTCTGATGCGCTCGGTGCCCGGCGATATCGTCGGGCAGATGCTGGGTCAGACCAGCGACCCGGCGGCGGCCCAGGCTCTGCGCGGGTTTTTCGGACTCGACCGATCTCTGCACACGCAGTTTATCGACTGGCTCGGCCAAGTTTTGAGGGGTGACCTGGGACGCAGCTGGTATCAGGGTCGACCTGTGACCGCTATGGTGAGCGAGGCGTTCATCGTGACGCTTCAGATCGCCACGCTGACCCTGATCTTGGCCACGTTGATCGGGGTACCCTTGGGCGTGCTGGCCGGGATCCGGCAAGGCAGTCGGCTCGATACGGCCATCCAGACCTTCAATTTGATCGGTCTGTCCGCTCCGGTCTTCTGGGTTGGACTGATGCTGCTCGTAGGGGCCTCGGCGCTCTTCGCGTGGTCGCCCCCCTTCACCTGGAGTTCACCCTCTGAAAACCTCGGCGACAATTTGGCCATCGTTCTGTTACCGGTGCTGAGCCTCGCGACCTTGCAGGCGGCCGCCTACAGCCACTTCGTGCGCGAGTGCATGGTGAGTGAGCTGCGCCGGGACTACATCCGCGCCGCCTTCGCGAAGGGTTTGTCGCCCGGCGAGGTCTATTTCAAGCATGCGCTCAGGAACATTCTGATTCCCCTGGTCACCTTCATGGGCCTGATCCTGATTCAGATCCTGGGCGGCACCGTGGTGATCGAGTCGCTGTTTTCGCTTCCCGGCCTTGGGCGCCTGATCCTGTCCGGGATCCAAGGTCGCGACTATCCCGTCGTACAGGGCGCACTGCTCTTTGTGGTGATGATCGCAATCATCGTGAACCTCATCGTCGACGCGCTCTACGGCGTGATCGATCCGCGGATGCGCCGATGATGTCCGCCTTGCGTTTCCGCGTCCGGGCGCTGCTCGACTCACCGATCAGCCGATTGCTGAGCTACGCACTGATTGGGGTATTCCTTCTGCTGATCATCGCGCCGGAATGGATTGCGCCGCAGTCGCCCATCGCCGTTGATCCTCGTCGGGCCCTGCAACCGCCCTCGCCGGCGCATTGGTTTGGCACCGACGACGTGGGCCGCGATCTATTTGCCCGAGTAATCCACGCCACCCGCATCACGCTGGGGCTGGTCGCGGGTGCACTGCTCATTTCGGCGGTGATCGGCGGCGCACTTGGGCTGATTTCAGGATTCGCGGGTGGCCTGATCGACCAGGTGCTCGCTCGGCTGGTGGACGTGATTCTGACCTTTCCACCGATCATTGCCGGAGTCGTCATCACGGGCGTCCTGGGCCCCGGCGCTGACCATCTGGTGCTGGCCCTCTCGGTGGTCTACTTGCCTCTCTTTTTCAGAATTGCGCGATCAGGCGCGATGGCCGAGAACGCCCGGACCTATGTCGAGGCCGCGCGTGCACTGGGCTTTGGGGAGACGAGCATCCTGATCCGTCAAATTTTCCCCAACGTACTGCCCTTGATCCTGATGCAGTACGTCATCCTGTTCCCTCTGGCCTTGCAGATCGAGGCGGCGCTGGGCTTTCTCGGTCTGGGCGTTGCGCCCCCCACGCCCGATTGGGGCGCCATTCTTGAGCAGGGCAAGAATTTCATTCTCGTTGCCTGGTGGATTTCGCTCTGGCCCGGCTTGTTCCTGCTCGCTTCGGCCTTCGCGATCATGGTGCTTGGACGGTCACTTCAGGCGCGGCTGGGCAACGGCTGAAAGGATATGCAATGACCCTCAGATTGGCCCTGTTCGAAGACCACCTGGCCGGGCTCGCCCGATGGTCAGCTGCGCCGCGAGCCCTCTTCGTCCGCGCCGGGCAGTGCAAGGTGAGAGACAACGCAGGGCGCACAGTCGTGCTCAATGCCATCGACTGCCAGCTCTTCACCTCGGAGATCGAGATCGAGGGCACGGCTGAGGTCTGGGCCTTCGAACTGTCCAAGGCCTCCGTGGCGGACTTGTCGATCGAGGACCAGCGCAGGTGCATCCTCGCGCATGAGATCGATCTCGACCCCAGCCACCCCATCGTCTTTCGGGCCGACCGCGTCGAGTTTCCGCCCGGAATGGAGACACCTCGCCATGGCCACAGGGGCGCGGGGATTCGCCGACTGTACCGGGGGCGACTGGTCGCTGAAATCGGGTCTGAGCTACGCCGCATCGATGAAGGCACAGCCTGGTTCGAGACCGGGCGCGACCCGGTCGTTGGGCGCAACATCGCGCCGGCAAGCGCCGTTGTGCGCGCGCTGGCCCTCCCCCCTGAACTGCATGGAAAACCGACCTTCATTGCCTGGAGCGAAGCCGAGGCAGCGAAGCCGCGTGGAACGGTGCGGACCGAGTACTTCGACGCTCTGGTCTCGCCCACCCTTTGAGGCGTCTACCTCGCACAACCCGCAGGAGTCAGCGATATGGATCTGGGCATTAAAGGAAAGTGGGCCATCGTGTGTGCCTCGAGCAAAGGGCTGGGCCGTGGCTGCGCGGTATCACTCGCCCAGGAGGGCGTGAATCTTGTGATGAACGCACGATCCGCGGGGCCGCTCGAAGCTGCAGCCGCGGACATTCGGGCAAAGACAGGCGTCGAGGTTCGGACGGTCGCAGCCGACATCACAAACGCCCATGGACGCGCGGCCGTTTTGGGCGCAGCGCCGCAGGTGGACATCCTGGTCAACAACGCGGGGGGCCCTCCCCCAGGCGATTTCCGTCACTGGACGCGTGACGACTGGATTGCGGCGCTGGACGCCAACATGCTCACGCCGATCGAACTGATCAAGGCAACCGTGGACGGCATGGTCGCAAGGGGCTTCGGTCGAATCGTCAACATCACCTCGAGTTCGGTCAAGGCGCCGATCGAGGTCTTGGGCCTGTCCAATGGCGCCCGGTCCGGGCTCACCGGATTCGTCGCGGGCCTGGCCCGCCAGACGGTTCGAAACAATGTCACGATCAATAATCTGCTGCCGGGCGTCTTTGACACCGACCGCATTCGCGCTACGGCTCAGGCCATGGCCCAGCGGCAAGGGCAGTCGCTTGAAGAGACTCTGGCCGGTCGGGCACGAGCCGTTCCTGCGGGACGG
>JBIKVK010000367.1:0-3110 GCA_044356835.1 Burkholderiaceae bacterium | reverse complement strand
CGACCATTGCGGTCATCAGCTTGGTAATGGATGCGATCGGCAAGACGGACTGGGCGTTCTTGTCGAGCAGGACCTCGCCCGAACGCTGGTCGACCACCATGGCGACGGTGGAGTGCAGGGGAAGACGCTGGCCCACTCCAGTCGAAGATCGATTCGGATGGGCCAGGGCCGCCGCACCCAGTGCGGTCGCTGGGGCCGCAGCAACCGCAGTCGCGCCTTGGGCGACCCGCCCGGTGGGCGACGGACGCACCGCGTCGGCACTTCGCTTCGCTCCAGACGGATTGGATGACGGGCGAGCTCCGGCCACCGCACTGCGACCGAGCGATTCGCGAGACGGTGGAGGGCGCCGCGCAGCTGCATTCTGCGCCGGCTGAGTCCTACGGGCCGCCTGGGTCGACCGAGCACCAGCAGGATCCGCAACGCGCGGACTGGACGGTTTTCGCGCAGTACCGGACGGCCGAGGAGGGGATGCAGTCTTCGAGGCCGGCGTAGACTCCGCCGGCCGCGCCCCAGCGCGGGCATCGCGCGGCTCCACGGTCACCGCCTGGGCTAAAGCAGCCGAGCCCCAGCCCAGACCGAGGACCGCGAGCACCCCGAGACTCAAGGACCGACCGCGGCACTTTAATCGATGTAAATGAAGCACTTGGCGCATAAATTTGAGAAATCGCGCGCAATGTTGGACGGTTTGATGCAATTCGTCAACCCATTCAATTCAAAATGGGTCCACAGGCACACCGGCCGTCGGGTTCAGAGCCTCAAAAACCGATGAACCGCGTGAAACGGCTGACCGGTTCGCGCTCGGTGATGAGGGCATTCTCAGGCGCGTCTGGATCGGCATAGCCCAAAGACATGCCGCAGACCAGCATCTCGTTGGCCGGCATTGAGACGACATCGGCCACAATCCGGTGGTAGGGCGCGAAGGACACCTGCGGACAGGTATCGAGCCCTCGGGCACGCGCGGCGATCATCACGTTCTGGATGAACATGCCGTAGTCGAGCCAACTGCCTTGCTCGAGCCGGCGGTCGATGGTGAACATCAGCCCGACCGGGGCATCGAAAAACATGAAGTTGCGCGCGTGCTGGGCATGCATGCGCGACTGGTCACCCTTGGCGATCCCCAGCTTTGCGTACAACGCATATCCGACCGTGCGACGGCGGTCGATGTAGGGGGAAAACCACTCCTTCGGGTAATACAGGTACTCGCGCTCATGCAACTTGTCCTGCTCGGGATCGTTGAACACGTCGAGGATCCGACGCGACAAGGTCTTCAAAGGTTCGCCCGTGAGCACATACACATGCCAAGGCTGGGTATTGGTCCCCGAGGGTGCGCGGCGAGAAACATCGAGGATATCGTCGACCGTCTGCTGCTCAACCGTTCGATCCAGAAATTTGCGAATCGACCGACGACTGATGATGGCATCGTCGACATGCCGGTAGCTGTGCGGGTAGTCCATCCGAATACTCCTGGGTTGAATCCATCATGGCGAAATCTGGGGCGGAGGATCGACCGAGACTCGCTCTAGCGCCGCGAGCAGTCCCGCGGGGAGGGGCACGGGTCGTCGGGTCTCGCGGTCGACATAAACATGAACAAAATGACCCTGCGCCGCCGCCTCTTCGGAGCCAGCCCGAAAAAGCCCGACGCGGTAGCGAACGCTGCTCCGGCCGATCCGCTCAACGAGCAGACCCGCCTCGATCTCATCCGGGAACGCGAGCGGTGCAAAGTACTGGCAACCCGTTTCGACGACCAACCCGATCACCCCTCCTCTGTGAATGTCCAGAGCCCCGGACTCGATGAGGTATCGATTGACGACGGTATCGAAAAACGAGTAGTAAACAACGTTATTGATATGGCCGTAGACGTCATTGTCCATCCAGCGCGAGGCGATCGTTAGAAAGTGTCGGTAGTCGCCTCGCGGACTCGGCGAGACACGCGCGCTGGGCTGACTGGATTGCATAGATCGATCCTCTGTTGATCCCGGGAAAGCCTGAGCGATTCGTCGCAGTGGGGGGCTTTATCAGCGCCGTTGAACCAGCGCGACGCCGATACCTGTACACACCATTCCTGCCGCGGCGAGCGCACCGTAGCCCTCGTCGAACAGCAGCCAGGCCATCAGCGCCGTCGTCGGGGGAACCAGGTAGAGGAGCGACGTGACGCGCGTCGCTTCGCCGCGCTCGATCAGGATGAACAGCAGAAAAATGGCACCGATCGACAACCCCAGAACTGCCCAGGCGAGCGCCAAGACGAGTTCGATATTCCAATCAAAGGCACCCACCTCGACCCAGAGCGCAAACGGCGCAACGACCACCAGGGCCGCGAGATACTGGACGAAGCTTCCGGTGCGCAAGTCGAAGGAAGGGACAAAGCGCTTCTGATACAAGGTGCCGGTCGTGATGCCGAAGAGGGCCGCCAGAGCGGCGATCACGCTGGCGGTGGACAGCCCGTCCAGTACGAAACGCTCGGCGAGGACGAGCACAACACCGGCGAATCCAGACACCAGCCCGAGCCACTGCCGAGGACTCACCCGCTCGCCCACGCCCGAGACGACAATCGCTGTGATGATTGGTTGCAAATTGACGATCAGCGCCGAAATCGCTGCGGGCATGCCAATCGAAATGGCGTACCAGACCCCGGAGAGGTAAAAGGCGTGCAGAAGGATCCCGGCACAGGTCAGATGGAAAACCTGCCGGCGATCGGGCCAGCGGGCCCGGAGCAGGATGATCAGCGGGGCCAGCGCCAGCAGCGTGAACAGAAAGCGCAAGGCGAGCAGACCGATCGGGGGCCCATGCGGCACGCCCAAACGGGCAACGATGAACCCGGTCGACCACAACAGAACAAAGGCGAGCGGGACCGCGACCGCCTGGATCGCAGGCGCAGCAAGCGATCTCATCCCAACACCGGAACAACTTTGTTGCAAAAACACAATCGGGCGCGAAGAAACTCCGTAAATCCCGCACCCGTCACATTATTTGATATATATTTCATGAGCTTAGAGAAATCCAAAACATTTTGTTGCGTCGCAACAAACCGCTTGACATGCCAGTCCGGACGATTCAAAATCTCGTTTGTTGCGATGCACAAACAGTTGGTGTGCATTCTGCCTCAGAACTCT
>JBIKVK010000101.1:0-11234 GCA_044356835.1 Burkholderiaceae bacterium | reverse complement strand
CGACAGGAACACATCGACGATGCGCATCACGATGGTCTCGGTCCAGCCCCGGTAGTAGGCGGCCAGCATGCCCAGCGCCACGCCCACCGTGCCGGAAATGAGCGCAGCCGCGAACGCCACCGCGAGGGACACCCTCGCACCGTGGATCAAACGGCTGAGGACATCGCGCCCCAGCTCGTCACTGCCCAGCAGATACATGAAGCTGCGCGACGGTGTTCCCGGTGGCTTGAGCCGGCCGAGCAGGTTTTGCGCATTGGGATCGTAAGGCGCCAACAGCGGCGCACAGATCGCGACCACCACCACGATTGCCAGGACCGTGACGGGCAGGAGCCAACGCAGAGTCCGTACGGCCTGACTCGTCACGAGCCCGCTCCGTCGAGGCGGATCCGCGGATCGACCGCGCTGTAGAGCAGGTCTGCGAGCAAACTGAGGGCCACCGTCACAAAGGCCCCGAGCAGGACGACCCCCTGTACCACCATGAAATCGCGCGCCAGGATCGCCTCGACCGTGATCTGTCCGAGACCGGGCCAGGCAAACACCGTCTCGACGATCACCGCTCCAGAAAGGAGATGAGAGATCTCCATCGCAGCAACCGAGATCACCGGAATCGATGCGTTACGCAACAAATGGCGTCGCAACAGGTAGACGGTCGACGCGCCCCGCGCGCGAGCGCTTCGCACATAGTCGCGGGTCAGCTCGTCCAGCAGTGCCGTGCGCATGATTCGCGCGAAGGTCGCCATGCTGAGCAAACCCAGGGCAATCGAGGGCAGGATCAGATGCTCGATCCCCCCGACCGATGAGGGCGGCAGCCAGCCCAAGGTCACCGCGAAGACCATGATCAGGAGAATGCCGCTCCAAAAGGTCGGCATGCTTTGCGCCGCAAAGACCAGAGCCGCCAGGGGCCGGATCAGGGGATGATCGCGATACAACGCGAGCAACACCCCCACGGGCAGACCGATGCCGCACGCCACCAGCAAAGCGCCAAATGCCAGCTGCAAGGTGTAGGGCAACCTGGAGGCGAGAATCGTCGTGACCGGTTGATTCTGGACCACCGAATTGCCCAGATCAAAGCGTAGCAGATCGCCGATGAAGGAGAGGTATTGCTGCCAGAGCGGGCGATCAAATCCGAGCGCGCGCCGCAATTCAGCGATATCGGCCTGAGTCGCGGTTTCCGGCACCAACAGGTAGGTGGGGTCACCGGTCAGCCGCTGAAGGAAAAAAATCAGCGTCACCACCCCAAGCAGGGTAATGATCAACTGCCGAAAACGACGAATCAGGAAGGTCTTCATCACACCGCGGACCGGCCTGCCTCAGCCCTGAAGAGGACTCGAGTGCAGGCCCGTCGGCCCCGGACGCTCAGGGCTTCCAGATCATCCGGTTCAGGAACAGGCTCTCGTTCGGCGTGGGCGTCCACTGGAGATTGCGGGCCGCGCCGTAGAGCATCGCAGACTGGTAGAGTGGGATCAGCGGGGCCTGATCGAGCACGATCTGGCTCACTTGGCGATAGGCCTCGTTGCGCTTGGCCACGTCCAGTGTTGCGCGCGCTTCGTCGAGAAGCTTGTCGGTCCTGGCATCGCGAAAACCCGACCAGCCGCTGCTGCTGTGCAGCAACGCATGCAGCACACCATCAGCATCCTGGCAGGCGCACGACCAGCGGCCGAAGCTCATCTGTGGCACGACATCGATGCCGCCCTGAGCTCGCTTCAGGTAGTTGGCCATGTCCGCCATGTTGATCTTCACCTTGAGACCCACCTCGGTCAGCATCTGCTGGATCGCCTGGACCACACGCTGATCAAATACAGGCGAGGTGGCCAGTTCGATTTCGACCTGGGCGGCCGCACCGGCCTGTTTGACCAACGCTTGCGCCCGCTTCACGTCATAGGGCGGCATCGGCAGATCGGTGGCATAGCCGGCATGGGCCGGGGTCAGCATCTGGCCCAGCGGCTTGTCGAAGCCGCCCAGAATACCCTCGGTGATCCCGGCACGATCCATGGCGAGGCTCACGGCCTGGCGAACCTGAGGGTTATCAAGCGGCGCCTTGGTGGTATTGAGTCGCACATAGGCCACCCGCTCGGTCAGGGCAGACAGCACCTGAACGCGCTGACCGCTTTTCAGCGGTTTCACCAGATCGGAATCGAGCATCGTCGCCAGATCGGCGGTGCCCGCCTGTAGATTCGCGACCCGGGTCGAGCCGTCGCGAACCGCCCGGAACACCGCGGTTTCGAAGGGGCCCTTCCTGCCCCAATAGGCGTCGTTGCGCTTGAGGGTGACCGAAACTCCCTTGGTCCACTCCACAAAGGCGTAGGGTCCACTGCCCACGGGCTTAAGGTTGAAGGCCGCATCGCCCATCGCCTCAACGGCATGGCGCGGCACGATCGACAGTTTCACGAGTTGGGCCAGCAACGCGGGGTACGGGCCGTCCGTGGTCAGGCGCACCGCATTGGGACCGGCCACCTCGGCCTTCGTAATCTTGTTGAACTGGCCGCGTTGTGGACTGGCGAACTTCGGATCGATGATCCGCATCACGCTGAACACCACGTCCTCGGGGGTGAGCTTTCGGCCGTCGTGAAACACCACGTCGGACCGGATCTGAAATTCGATCACAGAGTCCGAGATTTGCTTCCAGGAGGTGGCAATCTCAGGCTGGATGTCGCCCTTGTCCGAACGCGTGATCAGGTTGTCGAAGATATTTCGATAGACGAAATAGCTGTCGTTGTTCCACTACTTGTGCGGGTCCAGGGACGAGGGCTCGCTGGTGATATCGATCACAAAACGCTGCTTGGCAAGTGAATCATGGGGCAGCGTCAAGGACAGCGCCCCGGCCACGAGTGCCGCCAGCAGCGCGAATTTTTTGCTTTTCATGGGTTCATCCTCCGGAAGGCGTCCAAAAACGAACCGGAGTCTACCCCAGCCCGATTGAGAGGCGGACGACGCCATTTCACAAAGAGGCAGGGTAAACTCCGAGAACCATTCGTTCAGTCGTAAACCGAGTCGTATACCGCCGGGGCGACGCATGTCAAAAACCAAGAAAATTTTGCTGATTGTGCTGATCGCACTCGTTGCGGCGGCGCTCATCGCCGGTCTTTGGTGGGGTTGGCGCCAAGCGAGCGCCGCGCTGGCCGAGGTTCGCGCCGACCGGGTCGAGCTTGCCGAAACCCAGCGCCAGCGTGAGATGCTGCTCAAAGAGCGGGCGGCCCTGCAGGCAAAGCTGGCGACGCTCGAGCCCCAGGCGGCTGAACTCGAGGCGATCCGCTCGGCCCTGGCCAGTGGCGTGGTGCTCAGCGACATTTCGGCCGCCCTTAAAACGCCTGGGGGCGTGACGGCCGAGCGGCTCCTCGCGCTCGGGGCATCGCGTCTGCTGATATTCGGCCGCGAGGATGAGGACGCACGCCGCGCCTTCGATCAGGCTCTCGAGATGATGCAGTGGGACAGCCGCTTGCGGGCGGTCTGTGCGGCCCAAGCGGGCCTGGCGAGCGCGGGACGGCCGGTCGTCCCGCTCGCCGACTGCAAGCGACTGAGCGCTATTCAGGCTGTATCGCCCAAGGCCGCATCGCCGGCGGCGGCTCCATCCCCTCCGCCGGGTGCGCCAGCGGCCGCCCAGAAACCCGCCGAGGCCGGTGCGGCGGGCGCTGCAGGCGGCGCTCGTGCCAATGAAAAAGACAAAGCCGCGCCGGGCGCCCGGTAGCCCGAGACAGGTCTCGGCGCGCCGGCCGGGCTTGGGGATCGGCACCGCGATCAGCCTGCTCCTGTGCAGCATTGCCAGCGCGCAACCGACGCTACCGACCGGGCCGATGGTGCGTTCGGGCGAGATCCGGGTCCAGCCCCAGGGCGATCGCCTGCTGCAGATCACCCAGACCAGCGGACGCGCGGTGATTGACTGGTCAAGCTTCTCGATCGGCGCGGGCTCGCGAGTGCAATTCAGCCAACCCGGCCGAGATGCGATGGTCCTTAACCGGGTGACCGGCACTGTGCCCTCATCCATCGACGGTCAAATCAGGGCCAACGGACAGGTCTGGCTCCTGAACCCCAACGGCGTGCTGATCGGGCCACAGGGTCGAATCGAGGTGCACGGACTGCTGGCCTCAACACTGGACTTGAACCCTGACGATTTCACCGCAGGGCGCTACCGGCTGACCACCGGCAGCGAGGCCACCACCGGCCGATCGATCATCCAGAAGGGAGAGGTGACCACCGGGACAGGCGGCTATGCCATTCTGGCTGGTCATGCGGTCGATCAGCAGGGTGTGATCGTTTCGCCCGAAGGTTCGATCGCCCTCTTGGCGGGGCGGGGCGTCCGCATCGACCTGACGGGCGACGGCCTGCTGAGCCTTGCCATCGACACGCCGCTGCTCCGAGGGGACAGGGACGGGCCGCACGAGCCGATCCTGCAACGGGGGTCTCTTCTTGCGCCTGGAGGCCGGATCACACTGGCCGCGCGGAGCGGTGATGATGGTGCAGGCCGCCTGATCATCGCAGGCGGGCGCGCCGAGGCGACCCGTGTGCGAGAAATTGACGGCGAAATCATTCTTGATGCAGGACCGTCTCACGGCGTGCAAATTGACGGCGCTCTGGTGACTCAAAACGGCGCCATTCAGACCGTTGCCTCACACATCGATCTGACCTCTGAGGCAAGACTTGAGGGACGTTTGCGCCTGAATAGTCCGACCCTCATCAGCGCCCCTGAACTGAGCCCATTGCCGGCCATCGAAAGCGCCTACACTGTATCGATCATGGGGGCTGGCCCCCTCACGGTGGCGTCGGTTGAGGCGGCTGGACAACTGGATATCGTATCCAGCGGGTCACTCCGAATCGCTGGCCCTCTGAGCGTCACCGGCGCGGCGGGCGGCGTGCGACTTCAGGCAGGCGCCGGGCTGTCGATCGAAGCGCCCGTATCGGCCACCGGGGCCAGCGGTCGTGCGCTCCTCTCGGCGGGCGCGGACGGAGCAGGTCGAGCCGAAGATGGCGTGAGCTTCGGTAGATCGGGCGAAATTCGCCTTGCACCCGAGGGCCGCTTTGTCCTGCTTCAAACCACTCCTAATAGCGCGGCCATCGACGCGCGCGTCATCGGCGCCACGGCACCGGTGCGTTTCAAGACCTATCGCGGCACGGACGCGAGCGTGCGGGACCTGGACGCAGGCACGCGTCAGTATATTTACCGGCAAGACCCTGGCCCGGTCCAAATTCGCGATGTCGCTGCCTACAAGATCCATGATGGAACGTCGGACGCAAGTCGCGCCCTGCGTAGCGGCATTCTGCAGTCGCTGCCGCTGGAGGAGACCGCTTCCGGCGCCAGCCTTCGCTATGAAAGCGCACAGTTCAGTACCGCCTCGGTGGGCAGGGGGCTACGGGTTGAATTGAGCGGGCTCTCCCTGCACACCCCGGGCTGGGACGTGCGCGGATTCAGGCATGAGATCACGGGTGCCGCGCTGGGCGAAATCGCCGCAGCGGTTCCGGTCTCGCCCGTGCCCGAGCCGACACCGACTCCTGCACCGACTCCTGCACCGACTCCTGCACCGACTCCTGCACCGACTCCTGCACCGACTCCTGCACCGACTCCTGCACCGACTCCTGCACCGACCCCGGCGTCCGCCCCTCCTCCCGTACCCGGCCCATCTTCGGACCCTGCACCCCAGGTCCCCCCGGCGGTGACCGTCGCGACGGCGGGTCGCGCCGCAAGCATCAGCGTCGCAGCCAGTCTTGGAACTGCCTCAACTGCACCCGCCACAGCGTCGCTCCCCGCAACACCCACATCGGACAGCGATCCGGGCGGAGCCAGCGCCCCATCGGGCGCATCGGGCGGCACACCTTCAGGGAGCGACTCGGGCGGTAGCGAAACTGCACAGGGCTCCTCGGCGGGCGGCTCTGGCTCGGGCAGCGGAGGCGGCTCGGCCACAGGTCGAAGCGACAACAGCGGACCATCGAGCAGCACCCGAACCGTTGCGCTGGCCAAGCCCCCGACCCCTCGCGACGCCGCCGATGCAGGCGATCGAACGCTCGCGCGCGCTGCTCCTCCCCCGCCGCGCCGGCCGGCCCCGCAGGCGACCCGAGTGCAATCTTCGGGCACGACGATCTCCCCGCTCGTGGCGGCACGTCCGAGCAGCCCGCCCCCCGCACCTGCGCAGGCCGTATTCGAGCGCGAACTGCCGGGACTGGGCAACTCGGCGCGGTGGTGAGGTCCGACCCCATGCCGACACGGCCCACCTGCTTCCGATGGATCAGGCTGAGCCGGGCAGGCTCGGTCCTTGCCTTGGGTCTCGGGCTATCGGTCACATACGCTGCAACCGAGCCCGAAAACACCCGCCCCACGAGTCCCACGGTCTCTTCCAGCACCACGTGGGTGCCGCTTTCAAACGATATCCGCCTGCCGACCACCCTGCAGGGAGAAGCCTGCTCCCTGCGCCCCCGCGCCGATTTGGGTCGAGATCGAGGCTCGGCCCATGTCGAATTCGTCCTCCAGTGCGGACCGGGCCCGGTGGGATCCGTCTGGCATCTGCCTCAGGACGGCCGCCCTGACCGGCTGCGGTCGGTCGCCGACTTGCTGCGTGATCCTCGCCTCGCGGGACTGTCCGAAGTCCTCCACTGTCCTGGAACACCCCCCATCAAACTTGCCGAGGCGCGCGCCGTCGCATGCCGCATCAAAAGCGGGGGATGGCCAGCGGTCGTCATCATCGGCCCGCCTCATCGCAGCCTCAAGGTCGCCTTCGGGCCGCCTTCGGCCTTGCCGGCGATGGTGGCCGCGGTGGGCGTCTCAGCCGGGGACATTCCCTCCGCGGACGCCCTCCATCGGATACTGACCGAAAGCTACGGAGCCCAGGCGCCCATCGCTTCAGCGTCCGAACATGCGCAAATGCGCGCACGACTCCGAGATGCCCGGGTCGCCAATAGCGAAGGTCGCGATGCCGACGCCGAGCGTCTTTTGCGGCTCACGCTGGATGCGCAGCAGTCGCTGCTCAACGAAAGCGACCCCGCACTTGCTCAAACCCTGCTCGATCTCGCTCTGAGCGTCGGCAACCAGGGACGGCCGATCGAGGCCGAGACTCTGATCCGGCAAGCCGAGCCCATCCTCGAGCGCTCACCCAGTGCGAGCGAGCGCGCACGCCTCGATCTCTATCGCGGCTTTAACGCCGCACACTCGGGCCGGTTTCCCGAGGCCGCACGCTTTGCGGCGAGTGCGGCCTCCACGATGCGATCCGACTCAGCTCGCGGCGAGCTCGCCGATGTGCTGTCGGCTACAGAGGCCACCGGTGGCGGTGCAGAGCGACCACCGCCCTCGCCTGGCGAACTGATCCTTGCGCTGAACTTGCAGGCGGCGATGTCGCTCCGGTTGGGCGCGCTCGAGGCTGCGGATGCCGCGGCGTCCGAAGCGCTGCGCCGGGTGGATGAAACGCCCGATTCCCCGCCGGCGTGGAAGACGGAGATCCTGCTGACCCTCGGACGCATCAGCAGCGCCCGAGGACGGATCTCCGCGGCCGAGACCTACCTCCGTGCCGCACTTGTGACCGAGCGTTCGATTTCAGGCGAGAGTACTCGCAGCCGCGCGGCGCTGGCTGCCCTCGGGGAGGCCTACCAACGCGAGTCGATGCTGGTCTCCGTGCTGCTCGCTTATCGTGAACTCGGCGAATCGCTGCGCGCCCCATCGGGCCCGAAAGTGACCAGCATTCCGTCGGACTGGCTACTTCCATATGCGGCGGCCTTGACGAGTCATGTTGTCAGTGTCAACGACCCTGCCGATCGGCAAGCTCTGCTGGATGAGTTTTTCGTGCTCGCTTGGCATGCGGCTCCCGAACGACTGAGCCGAACCCGAGAGCAGATTGATCGCGAGCGCGAGCTGCGCGACCCTCAGTACGCACGCCGGGCACAGTCGCTCCGCGATGCGCAGCGCGAGCTGGACCTCGCCCGTCAAGCGCTCGCGCTCGAGTCCGCGCGACCTGACGCGGCCCGCAGCCGTATCGCCGAAAGTGAACTGGAAGCCCAGGAGCGAGCGGCCCGGGCGCGCTATGCGCAGGCCACGACAAACCTCGCTGGACGAGCGCAGGAAAAAAATACACCGAATGCTGCGGCGCTGCGCGAGCGCCTCGCGGCTGAGGAGGCTGTGATCCTCTACCTCCCGGGCGACCAGGAATCGTTTGCACTGGTCATCCGACGCGCCGGCAGCAAACTGGTGCATCTGCCGAAGGCCCGCCGCCTGGCTCTCGAGGCGGATGTCGCAGAATTGCGGCGAGGTCTTCAGGCCGAAGGCGGGCAGCTTCGAGACTTCGATCTCGATCTCGCCCATCGCCTCGCTCAAGCTTGGTTCCTGCCTCTTGAACCCGCGCTCGCGGGGGTCAGCAGGATCGCCGTCATCGCCGAGGGCGCCTTGGCCGCCCTGCCCCTGGGTATTTTGACCACACAAGCGAGCGCCCCGGGCGACTATAGTTCGGCGCCCTGGCTGCTTCGGCGCTACGCGTTCAGTCATGTGCCCGCGCTCGCCGACTTGACCACCCGCAGGGACGCACCCGGGCGTAGCCAGCCTAGGCCACGTCCGGCACTTGCCCTGGCCGTCGCCGACTGGACCCACGTCACGACCGCACGCCCCGATTCGCCCAAGGCCCTGGATGACCTGGCTGCCGCCTGCAGAAGCGACGCGCCCATCAACCCGCAGCTACTGGCGGGCCTGCCCAGCCTGCCCGATGTCTCGGCAGAACTTGCCGCCCTGTCGAACCGCGTGACGCAACGCGGAGGCCAACTCACGACGCGTCTGAATCGGGACGCGACCGAGGCCTCCCTCGGCGCCCTGCCCCTGCAAGACTTTGGCTTGCTCTACTTCGCAAGCCATGCCGTGCTCCCGGGCTCGACCCGTTGCCTCAATCAGCCTGCGATCGCCCTGGCTCCAAGCCCATCGGCCGCACGTCAGCGATCCGAGGACGGTCTACTCGAAGCGAGCGAGATTGCTGCGCTTCGTCTGGACGCCGACCTGGTCGTGCTGTCAGCCTGCAATACCGCGAGCGGCGCTCAGGGTCAGGGGGGCGAGTCCCTATCCAGCCTGGCCCACGCCTTCTTCAGCGCGGGGGCCCAGCGCGTTCTGGCCTCGCACTGGGCGATCGATTCACGCGCCACCGCGGCCCTGATGCACGAGTTCTTCGATCGCCAACGGGCCGCAGATTTCTCGGACGTGAGCCAGGCGCTCCAAAACGCGCAGCTGGCCCTGGCCGGTAGGGCCTCGACCGCTCACCCCTTGTACTGGGGAGCCTTTACCGTGCTTACGGGCATGGTCAGTGGATCGGTCCGATGACGATCGTACTCAAACTGACTGAGCCGCGTTTGAAGTTGTCTTTGCCAAGCTTTTTTTTGAGCAGGCTGTCATCTTTCTGGATCGCTCTGGCGATTTCTGTCATGACGCTCAGCCTGGCGCCCCCACCCGCATCGGCTCAGGGCTCCCCTGCGGGGGGCAAACCAGCGCCTGCCCAGGCCTGGGTCGTCGTCGAATCGCGCGGCACGCCTTATGCGTCGGGCTCGACGCTTGCGCCGGAAACCCGGCTGAGCCTCGCCGAGGGAGCCCGAATCACCCTGATCGCGCGGACGGGTCGGAGTCTCACGCTCCGTGGGGTGTTTGAAGGGTCTGTGCCCGCAATCGAGGGAGCGCAGGACGACCCAAAACGGGCGCTTTCAGCCCTCATTGCGCTGCGCGACGAGCGTTCTCGCGCGATCGGCGTGATCCGAGGCAACGAAGCCATCGCGCCGCTGCCCGAACCCTGGTTGCTGGACATCTCACGTTCGGGCCCCCGTTGCCTTCGCCCCGGAGAGCCTGCAGAGCTGTGGAGGGCCCCTGGGGTGCGCATGGCAGCTCCAATGTCGATCTGGCCGAACGACCGGTCCTGGCGTCTTGATCTGCAGTGGCTCGGTGGTCTCGAGCGGCTGCCGATCCCTCGTGACGTACTCCCGGCGGAGGGGCAGTCCCTAATCGTGGGGACTGCCGGAGCCGATGAGATCGTGATCGTCTTTACGTTTATTGCAGCCGGGGTGACCGATCCGATCCTGGTCGCGGCCTGGATGCTGGAGAGAGGTTGCGTCCAGCAGGCCGACGCCCTGATCAAGCAGCTGCAGGCACGCCCCGACTTTGCCTCGGCCCCCAAGCTGCACTCAGGGCCTGGACTCGCAAGCAGCGCCGCGCCCCGTCCATGAATCCCTCGATCCGACGCGGTCTGATCAGCGCGAGCATCGTGCTGGTGGCGGCGCTCACTGCACTTTTGAGCACTCGCCTCAGCTTTATCGACCTTCTCGAGCGGTTCGCCACCGATCTCAGGCTCGCAGCCTTTCAGGCGCCCACGCCCCAATCGGACGAGATCGTTGTCGTCGCAATCACCGAGGAGACGCTCCGTCGCTTCAATTACCGATCGCCCATCGATCGCCAATTTTTGTCCGAGCTGCTTCTGCGCATCGACTCGATGGGGGTGCGCGCAATCGGCCTGGACATTCTGCTCGACCAGGCCACTGAGCCCGCAAAGGATCAGGCCCTGGCCGCGACGCTGGGCGGGCTTCGAACTCCGCTCTGCATCAGCTACACGCGCTCGCCCGAAATCGTCGATGAGCGCCAACGCGCCTTCTTGGACGCCTACGTGCCGCCGAGGCTGCGGGCCAGTTCGGACTTTCTGCGTGACCCGGTCGACGGCGCGGTTCGCTGGATCAATCCGGGGGGATCAACCGAGACCGATCCACCGAGCCTCGCGCAATCCCTCGCGGCACTCGTCGGACGGGACATGCCCTCGGAACCGATCGAGATCGCATGGCGGGCACGCCCCGACCGGGACACCCGGCCGTTTGCGGTCTATCCGGCCCATCTTCTCGCCGAGCTGCCGACTGATTGGTTGCGCGGTCGCGTGGTGCTGATCGGAGGCATTGTCTCCCTCGAAGACCGGCATCAAACTCCGCTCTGGTTTTCCAGGATCGACGAAGACAAGCGCATGCCGGGGATCCTGATTCATGCCCATTCGCTTGCCCAGCTGATCGAGGGTCGCACCGTACCGACCCGAAACCTTTGGCTCACGCTCACCATGGCATTCGGTATGGCCGTCCTCGGCACGCTGATCGCACGGCTGAGGGTCGGGGTGATTGCCAGCCTTGTGATCGCAGTCGCCGCAGTCGGCGTGGTCTGGGTCAGCGCCTTGCTCGGCTATCGCTGGGGCCTGCCCCTTGTGCCGCTGGTCACCCCCACCCTAGCGATGATGCTCGCCCTCTGGCTGACCGATGTCGTGACC
>JBIKVK010000365.1:0-3122 GCA_044356835.1 Burkholderiaceae bacterium | reverse complement strand
GACAGGGCGGCGCAGACCGCAGAGATGTCCTGCTCAAACCTGCGCGAGATCTTGTAGCAGGCAAATCGTTGCCCGGGCTTGGGCGCGGGCACATGCACCGCCCGGATGAACTCACCCGGTTCAAGGAGGTTTCGTCGATAGCCCGTATGGAACTCTTCGAGCGTGACTCTGCGTTGTCGATCCCCGCGTTGCAGGAGCAGCGAGGCTCCGAGCGCCATCAGCCATGGCATGGAGTCGCCGATCGGAGAGCCATTGCCAATATTGCCGCAGAGCGTTCCTGAATTCCGCACCGGCGGGGATGCGAAACGCAGGGCAAGTTCGGCCAGTTGGGGCCACGGATCAGTGATCGCACGGTAGGCCTCCTCGAGGCTGACCGCCGCTCCGATCTCGACCCCTTCTTCAGTGCGCACAATTGTTTTGAGCTCGGCCACTTCGCCCAGCCAGATCATGTCCGGTAGCTCGCGCAGTTGCTTGTTCGACCAGAGCGCGACGTCGGTGCCGCCCGCGAGTAAGAGTGCAGTCGGGTTGCCGAGGAGCGCGGTCGACAGTTCCGCGAGGGTGCGGGGGGCGTGCCAGCCTGGGCGCTGCAGAGGCTCCGAACGTTCGATAGCGCGCAAGGCTTCGAAGCGGGCGGGGTCGGCCGCGTCGCGACGCGACCATCGGACCGGTTCGGGGAGTGAGCCCATGGCCAGCCCGGCCTCAACGATCGGCCGATAACCCGTACAGCGACAGAGGTTGCCACTGAGGGCTTCGAGCACGGCCTCCCGGGTCGGCTGGGGAGAGTTCAGCCAGAGTCCGAACAGGCTCATCACGAACCCGGGGGTACAGAAGCCGCACTGGGAGGCGTGGCTCTCCACCATCGCCTGCTGCACGGGGTGGAGCGTTCCGTCGGGCTGGGTCAGACTCTCGACGGTCACCACCTCTCGCCCGTCGACGCTCGCGAGGAACCGGATGCAAGCGTTCACTGGCCGATAGTGGATCCGGTCCGCCCCCGGCTCGCCCAGGAGCACGGTGCAGGCCCCGCAATCGCCTTCTGCGCAGCCTTCCTTGGTGCCACAACGTCCGAGTCGTTCACGCAGGTAGTGCAGCAGTGTGGTGGACGGTGCGAAGTCGTCCGCGGTGACCGTTTCGCCGTCGAGCATGAATCGGACCGCCCTGACTGGCTCCCCCATGGGTGGCATCTCCGGAGTGTTGATAACGGTGGTCGATTATGGGGCAATGTCGTCGGCCGGGAGCAAAAATGCCAAGAAATTCCTGTTTTGCCGGCTTGAGCGAAGGCTACCCTACGCCACTTGTTCAAACGGCCCAGGAATCCAGTAGCGATTCCGTCGAGGCCAGCACGCCTCGGGAGGGCCCATGATCATGAAATTCGAGGATGAACCCGCCTACTGGGTTCGCTCCGTCGCGCGGCGCAATCAGGAGACCCGGGCTGCGATCGAAGCCTTGGAACGCCTCATCGGGCCGGTCAAGGAAGAGGCTGATCTCGGTGCGACCATGAGATTGGCGCTTGCGCTGATGGCCTTGCGCGATACGGCCCCGAATCTGGCGCCCGGATCCTGCGATTTTTCGGATCTGCTGGACGCTAAGACCCCGTCCACACCCGCTGACCGACCCACTCCTTGAGCGCCCGCGCGCTGTGGGAGAGCGCAAGGGCATTCGGTAGCCAGCGCCGGGCGTCTACAAAATCGATCCTGGGCTGATCGGTCGGCGCTGGGATGACGACCAGACCCTCAGACTGAAAGTGCGTTACCGCCCGCCCCATGTGACTGGCGGACGTCACGAGCAGTATCTGTTTTATGTCTTTATTTTTCAGGATTTTGGCGCTTTCTGAGGCGTTTTGTCGCGTATTTCGGCTCTTACCTTCCATCAGGATCGCTGAGGGCGGCACGCCCAGATCGATCAGCAACAGGCGCATCGCTTCGGCTTCGGGAGTCCAGCTGGCAGCCGGGTCATGGCCGCCGCTCGCGAGGATCAGCGGCGCTCGACCCGCGTGAAACAGGCGCGCAGCGTGCCATACCCGATCCGCGGCCTCGCCCAGGTCCGGACGGGGGCGCTCCACCGTTGCGGGCTCGATGCCCCCGCCCAATAACACGATCGCCTGGGCGCGGGGCGTCTGGTCGAGCGCGCGATCGGACAATGTCCGAAACGGCCCCTCTGCAACGGCGGTGATCCAATTGCTGACCGGCGGCAGCGACCAGAAGGTGAGCCAGACGAAGGCGAGCAATCCGAGTAGGCACGCGGACCTGCGCCGTCCGAGCGCCGCCAGGACGAGCGCCAGTAGTCCCCCGGTCAGCGCAGCGCCGAGCGGAGAAATGAGCAGCGTCAGAGCGGCCGATACGAACATCGGCGAGCCTCGTCAGCGGGGGCGCCGGTTGGACGAGCGGTATCTTCGCGCGACGGAACCGATGTCCAGAAGGTTCGACAACAGAGCCGGCCCGGCAGGAGTTTTACTCTGCCTTGATGCCGAGATGGGCGAGCGCCTCGCGCATGCGATGGCGTCCCGACAGGCTTTCCGGGCCGGCCACCCGGGCGCTGGCCTGCTTGCTCCAGTCGACCTGCTTCATGCCCTGTTCCGCCTGGAATGCGTTCAGACGCCCGTTGTACTCCGCGACCGCGGCGGCCTCAAACTGCGTCGAATACTGCTCGCGGTGGACGATCGTCGACTGCCTTAGCCGCGGCTTGATATCGGCCGGGCGGCTTGGATCGGGGTATCCCACGCACAAACCGAACACCGCCATTGAATCGGGCGGTAGTGCGAGTTCGGCAGCGACCTCCTCGGGACGATTCCGGATTGCACCGATGTAGACCCCGCCCAGGCCCAGCGATTCAGCCGCAACCACGGCGTTCTGCGCAGCGAGGGCGGCGTCGATGGCTGCAACGAGGAACATCTCCAGAAATCGGTTGCCGTCCGCCTCTTTGCCTTGACCTTCGGCAACGCGATCGAGCCTCGAGAGATCGGCGATCCAGACCAGGAAGAGCGGGCACTGCCGGATGTGGGCTTGGTCTGCGGCCATTGCTGAAAGACGCTGCTTGCGCGCCGCATCCTCGACGGCCACGACGCTCCAGGCCTGCAAATTGGATGAAGTGGCCGCCGATTGGGCGGCCGCGACCATCAGTTCGAG
>JBIKVK010000364.1:0-3124 GCA_044356835.1 Burkholderiaceae bacterium | reverse complement strand
CCGCCGGCAAAGGAGGCTTTCCTTCGCTCGTTGCCGGTTTGTCCTTGGTTGCCGCAGGTAAGTCGGCAGCGGCCGCCGGTTTGTCCCGGTCCGCCGCAGGGTCGGGTGGCTTGTCGTCCGAGGGATAAAAGGCCAGCCCGAGGGCGATGGCGAGCGCGGCCGCGGCGATCACCGTAACGCGGGGCGAAGGTCGCCGCAGGAGCCGCGCTGCCGCCGGTGCTGGCGTGGCGGGCGGGTGGCCGGTCTGTGCGTCCTCGCTTCGCGGGGCTGGGGCAGCGTCGGGCAGGGGTTCGCGATCCAGCCCGGTCGTGTCTGATGGCGTTTCAACCTGCGCCTGTTGAGGCCGGGGCTCCCATTGGGATCTGGAGGTGACGAGGAATTCCAGGTCGTAGTGCCGGGCCCGATCTCCCAATGCTTCGGCACAGGGCTCGAGCGCGTCGGGCTTGTCGATCAGAATCAGCAAGCGCAGGCCGGCGCCGGGCAGCGCGCGCACAGCGCGGGCGAGGGTTCTCACGGCCGCAATCTCGGCGGGCTCGGCGACCCGAAGCGAAACGAGCGTACTGTGCCGCATGAAGGCGGCGTCTCCGGCGAGGGCGCGCTGAATGGGCACATTTGCGATCAGCTGATTGACCGCCTCCAGCCACTGAGCCGGTTCCCCAATGGGGAGTTGCGCCAGGCGCATCCGCGGGTGTTCCGCAATCGCCGCATGGATGGACGCTTCGATCGCGGTTGCTACGAGGCCGGCGCCCTGGCTGATCAACAGGTGCTCCGGGCCGTCCAGCAGAGCCTTGAACACAGTTCGATCGTCGACCATGAATGTGAGTACCTTGCGATCTTCTGCTCAAACCAGAGCATGCAGCCGATGGGCCAAGTGGGCGGCCTGCCCCGCGCGTCATCGCGAGTGTATTACAGAGCTCTTGCCCCACGCGCGACGGGGCGCTCCGATCCGTGGATAATGTGTTCTGACATGGCCGATCCTTCCCTGCTCTCTCTGCCCGCGTTCCGGAACTATTGGTTTGGCCGGCTCGCAACCACCGCAGCCAACCAGATCTTTTCGTTGGTCATCGGATGGGAGCTCTATGAGATCACCGGCAGTGCCTGGTACCTGGGCATGGCAGGCTTGGTGCAGTTTTTACCTGTGTTGTTTGCTTTTGCGATCGCCGGCGACCTCGCCGACCGTCTGGACCGCAGGTGGATCCTGGTCGTAGTGCTCCTGGCCCACTCGGGACTGGGTGCCGTCCTGCTGGGCGCGTCGGTGGCCGACCGTATGTCGGTGGAACTTCTTCTCGGTGTGACCGTCTTGATCGGGCTGTTGCGGCCTTTCCAGATGGCGAGCACCCAGGCGTTGACGGCGTTGCTGGTCCCTCCGGCCGTGCTGACCCGCGCGGTGGCGCTCGGGAGCGGCGGATCCCAAGCCATGTTCATCGCAGGGCCGGCGCTTGGGGGCTTCGTGCTCATTGCCGGGCCCGCCTATGTGTACGGGTTGGTGACGGCCGTCAGCCTGCTTGCGGCATTCTGCTTCTTTCTCGCCCGCTATCATTTCGTCAAGCCCGAACCTAGACCGTTTTCCTGGGTTCAGCTCTTCGGCGGATTTGGTTTTCTGTGGCGCGAACGGGCCCTGCTCGGAGTGATCAGCCTCGATCTTTTCGCGGTGATGCTTGCGAGCGTGACGGCCCTCTTGCCGGTGTTCGCCAAGGACGTCCTGCAGGTGGATGCCTGGGGGCTGGGCCTGCTGCGCTCCGCGCCGGCGGTGGGCGCGGTCATCGTTTCGGTCATCCTGGCCCGATGGTCGATCCAGCGACGCGCAGGCAAGCTGATGCTGGGCAACGTCGCCCTGTTTTCGGTGGCCTTGCTCGGTTTTGCCTTCTCAGAGCATCTGCTGCTTTCGCTGTTGCTCCTCGCCCTGAGTGGCGCGGCCGACATGGTCAGTGTCGTGATCCGACAGACCATGCTCCAGATCGACACGCCGGATGCCATGCGCGGCCGCGTGAGCGCGGTCAGCTCTTTGGCTATCTCTGGTTCCAACCAGCTGGGTGACTTCCGAGCTGGCATCGTCGCGCACTGGATTGGCGCCTCTGGTGCTGTGGCGACTGGTGCGGTCGCTGGAGTGCTGGTCGCTTTGCTGTGGGCGCGCTGGTTTCCAGAGATTTGGCGGCGCGAGCGTCTCGATCAAAAATAGAGGGTTCCGCGGCGGACCCTGCCGCGTGAGGCTCGGGCGGTTCGGTATGGGCCGACCATCCACTTCATCCATTCAGCCTTAACGGATCTGCAGCCTGCCCGATGAGCAAGAATCTCTCTGAGCTGTTTGAACGCAACCAACGCTGGGCGCAGCGTACCGAGGCCCGACAGCCAGGGTTTTTCACCGGTTTACTCGCCCAGCAGCAGCCCCGTTACATGTGGCTCGGCTGCGCCGACAGCCGGGTTCCGGCCAATGAGCTGGTCGACCTGTTGCCCGGCGAGATGTTCGTCCACCGAAATGTGGCCAATTTGCTGGTTCACTCTGATCTCAATGCCCTCAGCGTGATCCAGTATGCCGTCGACGTGCTGGGGGTCGAACACATCATCGTGGTAGGCCACAGCAATTGCGGGGGCGTGCGCGCCGCGTTCGCCAACCAGAGGGCTGGTCTGGTCGACAACTGGCTTCGACATGTCCAGGATGTGCGCGACCAGCACGCCAGCTTTTTGTCCAGCCTTGAGTCCGACCATCGTGTCGACGCACTGGTCGAGCTCAATGTCCTGGAACAGGCTCGAAACTGCTGCCGCACGACGGTGCTCAGAGACGCCTGGCAGCGTGGGCAAACCGTGGTGGTGCACGGCTGGGTCTACGGTCTGCATAACGGACTGCTTAAGGATTTGGCGATCAGCGCAGCTTCGCCCGAAGAGGTCGATGGGGCCTATTCGGCCGCGCTGGAGGCGCTGAAAGCCCGGTGGACCCAGCCTCGCTGAACCGAGCCGCTGGGGTAGGGCTACCTCTCAGAGCGGCACATCCAGGTCGCCCGTCAGATCCTCAAGCCAATCCGCTTCCTCGGTTTCGCCATCGGCGACCTCGGAATCGGAGGCCTCCTCGGCCCATCCTGCTGCGACCGCGGCGCCAGGAGAGGGCTCTGCCGAGTTCAACCCGGCT
>JBIKVK010000100.1:0-11328 GCA_044356835.1 Burkholderiaceae bacterium | reverse complement strand
AGTGTGCCTGGATTTGGCCCACCAAGGATTTTACATAATGCACATTATACGAATGTCTCGCATGGACCGAGATCTCACCGTCTGCATTGAAAGCCACTCGACCCAGAGACTCAGCGGATGATGCGGCTTCGGATCTGGCTGGTCACGATCTCGGTGATCATCACGACCGTGAAGATCACCGCGAGGATCAAACCGACCTGATCCCAGTAGAGATTGTTCAAAGCTGCGTCAAGCGCAACACCGATGCCGCCTGCACCCACCAAGCCGAGTACGGCCGATTCCCGGATGTTGATATCCCAACGAAGCAAAGCGACCGACCAGAACGCCGGCTCAGCCTGAGGCCAGTAGCCCTTGACCACAATCATCGACTTGGGGGCTCCTGCGGCGGTGAGCGCCTCGACCGGTCCGCGAGCCACCTCCTCGAGCGCCTCGCTGAAGATCTTGCCAACAAAGCCGATCGATCGGAACGCGATCGACATCACCCCCGCCAAGGCTCCGGGGCCAAAAATAGCGACGAAGAGCAAGGCCCAGATCAGCGAGTTGACTGATCGCGAGGAGACGAAGATGAATTGCGCAACGGCATTGAGCCAGGGCTGCGGGGTAAAGTTTCGGGCAGCGATGAAAGACAAAGGCACGGCCATCAGGAGCGCCAGAAGGGTTCCCAGCGTAGCGATGTGGAAGGTCTCGATCAGCGCATCGTGAATGGCCTCGGGATAAAACGCCCAGTCGAACGGCCACATCCGTCGAAACAGATCTGCGGTCTGTTCCGGAGCGTCGTAGAGGAACTCCGGGATGACCTCGATGGTGCGCAGCGACCAGACGATTGCGGCGACACAGATCAGGTAGAACACGGTTCTGAATGCCCGCTCGACCGCCGTAAAACGAGTCCACCGCTTCAGCGGCCGGAAATTTGGCGCAGCCTTTTCGTTCACTGGAACACCTTGCGGACCTGCGCCGAGAACAGTTCACACAAGAGAATCAGTCCGATGATGATGATCAGGATGGTCAGCACGACGTCGTAATCAAAACGCTGATAAGCGGTAAAGAGAGGCGCTCCGATCCCACCGCCCCCGACAATTCCGACCATGGTCGAATTGCGCAGGTTGGAGTCAAATTGGTACACCGACAGACCAATGAATCGGGCGATTACCTGAGGCATGACACCCATGATCAGTACGTTGAAGAAGCCCGCTCCGGTCGCCCTCACCGCTTCGACCTGCTTTGGGTTCATTTCTTCAACGACCTCGGCAAACAGCTTGCCGACAAAGCCCATGGTGGAGACGATCAGGGCCAAAACTCCGGATAGCGCTCCAAAGCCCACCGCCTTGACGAAGAGGATCGCAACGATCACAGGGTGAAAAGAGCGGAGTATCGCGATGAGCCCGCGCGCGGACCAACTGAGCCCGGCCGGGGATAAGTTGCGGGCAGCCGCCAGCCCCAGGGGTAAAGACAGAAGAACGCCGATCGCTGTCGCAAGCACGGCGATCTGCAACGATTCGAGGATGCCGTTCCGGATCAGCTCGAGCTTGTCCTCGGCCGTGTTCGGAGGAAACATTCGGGAGAGAAAACGCCCGGCGTTGTCGAGACCCCTCCAGACTCGCTCAAGGCTGATGTCCAGCGTGCCCGTCGCGTACAGTACGTAAACGGCTAGCGCGCCCCAGGCGAGCCTCGCGCCCCAGTTCGGGACGAAGGCAACGCGCGATGGGCTGAGGGGGCCCGATGCGGCGCGGCTCATCCAAGCCAATCCTCGCCGCCGTAAATCCGGCGAAGATCCGAGTCTGCCAAGTGCTCGGGAGGACCGTCGAAGACCACTTCGCCTTTGGACATGCCGATGATTCGATGTGCGTAGCGTCGCGCAAGCTCGACATTGTGAATGTTGACGATTATGGGAATCCCCTGCCCGGCCGACAGTCGCGCCATCAGATCCATGACTTCGACTGAAGTCTTGGGGTCGAGTGACGAGGTGGGCTCATCGGCCAAGACCAAACCGGGGGACTGCATCAGTGCGCGCGCAATTCCAACCCTCTGACGTTGGCCGCCGGATAGTTGGTCCGCCCGACGTCGGGCAAAACTTTCCTCCAGTCCGACGGCATCGATCAGCTCAAAGGCGCGGGCTACCATCGTATCGGGAAAGCGTCTAAAAAAAGCCCGCCAGGGAGAGACCCGACTCAGGGTTCCGCACAGAATATTCTCGATCACCGACAGGCGCTCGACCAGGTTGTACTCCTGGAAGACCATGCCGATCCTCGCCCTCGCCTGTCGGAGGTCCCGGCCCTTCAAAGGGACGAGGTCCCGCCCTTCGAACCAGATCTCACCCGAACTGGGCTCGACCAGCCGGTTGATGCAGCGGATCAGCGTCGACTTGCCGGTTCCCGAGGGACCGATGACTGCGGTCAGACCCTCAGCGCCGACCTCCAGGTTGATGTCCCGCAATACGGGTTGGCCCGCCCGGTAGGCCTTGGTCAGCTTCCGGATCGATAGCGGCGCAGGCCGTTCGGGCGGGTTGGAGGCAGCGTCAGCCATCAAGGTTCGCGATCCGCATGACAAACGCTCGGGATTCCACCCTCGGATCACTTGCCCTGTTGAGCCTTTTGCTCCTGCTCGGCCTTGCGCTTCGCCTGGGCTGCAGCTTCGCGCTTGCTCTCGGCCTCGTATGCAGCCCGGTTGTAGGGTGTGCCCGACTTTTCGGCAACGTCGCGCACGACAGCCCAGTCCTTTGAGTAGGTAATCGGCAGGAACCGGTCATCGCCATTGAACTCTTTGACCATCGCGGGCGGGAAGCGGAACGAAAAGAAGCAGGATTTGAGTTTCTCGGCCAACTCGGGCTTCAGATCGTGCGCATGGGCAAATGAGGAGGTCGGAAACACCGGGCTGCGGAAGATGATTCTGAATTCAGCCGGCTTGATCGTGCCGCGTACGCCCATACGCTCAAACACATCGGAAGCCACTGCGGCCATGTCATAGTCGCCCGAGGCCACACCGAGGACCGATTTGTCATGGCCACCCGACATCAGAGGCTTGTAGTCGGCGTCGGGCTTCAGTCCGAGGTCTGGGAAAAGCACTCGAGGGGCCAGATTGCCGGAATTCGAGGACGGGGAGGTGTGAGCCACCCGCTTGCCCTTCAGGTCTGCGAGGTTCTGAAACGGGCTAGAGGTTTTGACGATCGCAAGCAGGTTGTAGCCGCGAACCTCATTGCCGACGCCCTTGGCCGCAAACGGAACGGCGCCGGCCATGTTGACGGCGAACCCGGTGGGGCCGGTTGAGAACCCCGCAAAATGAAGCCGCCCCGAGCGCATCGCTTCGATCTCGGCCGCATTGGACTGTACGGGGTAGTACACCGTTCGCTTGCCGACGCACTTTTCGAGGTGGTCGGTGAAGGGTTTGAAGACATTGGCATAGACGGCCGGATCTTCAACTGGGGTGTAGGCCCAGACCAGGGTGGAGGGATCGCGCCACTTGGACTTGTCGGCCGGGGGGTCTGCGACCAGATCCTTGTTTGCGTCGCAGTAGAGCGTATCGAGTTGACCGCGGTGGGGACAGTTGTCCTGAGCGGAGGCAGCGCTCGCCGCGGCAAGCGATACCAAGGCCAGAAGAATTGAACGGCCAGAGCGAATTTCCATCGAATGGTCTCCGTAGATTTGGTTTTAAAGCAGTGTATTACAGAAGCCGATGACCCCGGTTGCATCAAGTGGGTTGGCGTGGCTCGGCTTGGGCCAGCAGCGATCGCGCATCATCGTGAGGATTCGAACGGTCGGTGACCAGACGGCCGTCCCGAAATCCGACAATCCGCGAGGCGAACCTCGCCACCTCATTCTCGTGCGTGACGAAGATGACAGTCTGACCCTGCTGGTTCAGATCCTGAAACAAGGCCATCACCTCAAGCGAGGTCTTCGAATCGAGGGCGCCGGTCGGCTCGTCGGCCAGGAGCACGCTGGGATCGTTGACCAATGCGCGTGCAATGGCCACGCGCTGTTGTTGCCCACCGGACAGTTGCGAGGGCGTGTGGCGAAGCCGCTGCTCGAGCCCGACCTGGCGCAAGCGGGCGAGTGCCCGCTGTTCGCGCTGAGCGCGGGGCAGCCCGGCATAGACCAGGGGCAACATGACGTTTTCTAGGGCGGTGGCGCGCGGCAACAAATTGAATTGCTGAAACACGAACCCGATGCGGCGGTTGCGGAGCTGCGCGAGCTGGTTACCCGATAGGCCCGAAACCTCCCTGCCAGCCAGCCGGTAGCTTCCGCTGCTCGAGGCGTCGAGGCAGCCGATCAGATTCATGAAGGTGGACTTGCCCGAGCCAGAGGGGCCCATAATCGCCACGCACTCCCCCGCCTGAATCTTCAGCGACACACGATCCAAAGCTATCACGGCCTGGTCTCCCGACCCGTAATGGCGCGAGAGATCGACGACTGCAATCAGTGGCTCAGTCCCCTCGGATCCGACCGCAGGCTTGACCCATGATCTCGGTTCGAGCGCCGAACTCACTGCCTGCCCTTGGGCTCGGCCGGGTTCGACCGGTTGGGCAGCACCTCTCGCTCGATCGGGGTGGACGTGAACGGTGATGGTCCGGACGAGCCGCCCGATCGGCTGGCGGGGCCGGAATGCTCAATCCTTCCCGCTGGAGCGCTCAGAGGTCTGGACGGCGTGAGGCCTGCAGGCGGACTGGCGCCGGAGGGCGCCGAGTCTTGTGCACGAGCACGACGAGCCTGTTCGACGCTGCCGTACCGCAAAAGATACTGGATGGCCTGTTCTCGTAGCCATGCGGCTTCGTCGGTCAGCCGCGCCGCCTCCAGGTACGCAGCGGCATCCAGCCCGGACTGATTTCTCATGGTGGGGTCGGCACCCAGTTCAATCAGGAGCCGAACCGCTTGAGGGTGCTTCATGCGGGCGGCCATCATCAGCGGAGTCGTCCCATTGGGCGATTCGGCATCAATGAACGCATGGCGTTCGATCAGCACACGGATGATTTCGAGCTGTCCCCCGGTCGCAGCATAGTGCAGCGGCGACCAACCAGGCCGATTGACCTGTGCTCCACGCGCCAGCAGCTGCTCCAGGGTCGGAAGGTCGCCGTGCAGGGCTGTCAGCATCAGAGCCGTCTCGCCGCCCTCCCCCTCGGCATCGACTTCGATCACACGCATTCGGGCAAACTGCCTCGTGACATCGAACGCCCGGTGACGGGCCGCGTGCACGATGGCCGGGCCAAACTCAGAGTGTCTTGCGTTCGGGTCGACTCCGCGGCCGAGCTCGAAACGAACGGCGCCGAGGTCGTTGAGTTTGATCTGTTCCCAAAATTCGCTGCCCGGTTTCGCCGGAGTGCGGGACATTTGTGCCGCGGCGTTTCCCGAAGTGAGCATCAACGTGACCACTGCGAAGATCGCCATGAGGGCGTGCCGGATGCATCGGATCATCCGAAGACCCGCTCAAAATTGGCCGTCGTCACTTCGGCGATATGCTGAAGGGAAACCCCGCGCAGCTCGGCTAGGCACTGGGCAACATGCAGGACATGGGCCGGCTCGTTGGTGCGGCCCCGGTGGGGCACCGGCGCCAGGTAGGGCGAATCGGTCTCGACCAGCAGGGCATGATCCGGGACCTGACGCGCAACTTCACGCAAGGGTGCCGCATTTTTGAAGGTGACGATGCCCGAAAAGGAAATGCAAAACCCGAGAGCGATCGCCGCCTTCGCTGTAGACCAATCCTCGGTGAAGCAGTGCATGACCCCCCCCGCCTGCTCTGCGCCCTCCTCTTCCAGGATACTGACCGTATCAGCGGCCGACGAGCGGGTGTGGACGATCAATGGTTTGGCGGCCTGACGGGCTGCCCGGATATGAATCCGGAAGCGATCCCGCTGCCAGTCAAGCTCACTCGCGGGGTTGCGGTAGTAATCCAGACCGGTCTCGCCGATGGCGACGACCACAGGATCTCTCGCCAATTCAACCAGGGTCTCGACCGAGGGTTCGGCAACTTCGCGATAATCCGGATGAACCCCAACCGAGGCCCTCAGGCGGGGGTCGCTTCGCGCCAGTGCCAATACTTTTGGAAAATCCTCGAGATTGACCGCGACGCAGAGCGCGCGCCCCACGCCGTTTTCGGCCATGCGATCCAGGCATTCGCCCAGACGGCTTGCGAGCTCAGGAAAATCAAGGTGGCAGTGTGAGTCGACCAGCATCACCCGATTTTACGCGGAGCCCCGCCGCGGGTGACCTCATGCCCCCTGTCGTGACCGCGAGAATGGCGATCGGAGGCCGGTGCCGTTCCAGCCGTCTTGAACACGGAGCGGTACCCGATCAGGGTGTCCTCGATGAACAGCCTTGCGTTAAGAGGGTGTTCGGCCCATCGCAGCTGTTGCAGCAACGCACCCTCGAACCGCCCCAGGACGGAGGCGTCCGTTCGATCCATCAATTGGATCAGTCTGGCTGACCACGAAATGAAGTGGATCGGCTGGGCTCCCATCAGGAGGCGACTCAGGTCGACCAACCATGCATGCAAAGTGCGGAAGACCGGGCCGGGGTCATGTCCGGAGAGCCGATCTGCAATCTCCAAGGGGTCACTGTCCGGGATCTCGGCAAGGGCCGCTGCAATCTGTTCGCGGACCTGGGCACCCGACCCGGTGAGCAGGCTGAGGGCCTCGATCGGCGCTCCGCCCGCGGCGGCCAACGCGGCGTCGATCGTCGATTCCGGGGCGTCCGTGTGTGACCTCAACCACCGTTCAATGGCCTCCCGCGGCGGCAGCCTGACGGGCACCGGCCGACAGCGCGATCGCACGGTGGCCGGCAGCCGGTCGACTCTGTCCGACGTCAGGATAAAGCGTACCGCAGGGGGAGGCTCCTCGAGCGTCTTCAACAAGGCGTTGGCGGCGGCGGTGTTCATGGCCTCGGCGGGGTCGATCATGACAACCCGCTCGGCGCCCCGATGGCTGACCAATGCGACAAACGCCCCCAGGTCGCGAATCTGATCGATCACGATCTCTTTCGATGCTCGAGGCGCCTTGCCCGGGCGGGCGCCTGACTCGGTCGGCGCAACTGCTTGGTCGGCCTCAGGACGGACCCAGCGAAAGTCCGGGTGATGTCCCTGAGCCAGCCAACCGCAGGCAGAACAGGCGCCGCATGCAAGCCCACCGGCGCTGCGGCGCTCGCAGAGCCTCGCGAATGCAATCCCAAGTGCCAATTCACGCTGACCAGCGCCACTGGGTCCGCTGACAAGGAGGGCATGGTGGAGACGATCGCCTTCCGCCAACACTTCAAGTGTTTGCTCAAGAAGCCAAGGAGGATCTTTAGTGTTTAGAGACATTTGAGAGCATATTCGTGAAGCATTTTCGAGATCTCATCCATCGACGCGCGAGCATCCACGACCAGAAACCGCTCGGGCCTCTCGGCCACCCGTTTGCGGTATCCGGCCGCGACCCGCTCGAAGAAACCCAGGTCTTCGCGTTCGATACGATCTGCCGCCCGTGCAGCCGCCCGGCGTTGAGCAGCCACCTCGGGCGGCAGCTCAAACAGCAGGGTGAGGTCGGGCTGTAAGTCGGGATGAACGCTGCGCTCGAGCCAGGCCACCTGATCCCAAGGCAGGCCGCGTCCGCCTCCCTGGTAAGCGAAGGTCGAGTCGGTGAAGCGATCGCAGATGACCCATTCGCCTCGCGCAATGGCCGGCCGGATCAGGCGATCCAGGTGATCCGAGCGAGCCGCGAAGGCCAGGAGCATTTCCGTGGTCGGCGACATCGGCTCAAGCAGGATCAATTCACGAAGTCGCTCGGCCAGCTCGGAACCGCCGGGTTCCCGGGTGACGATGACCTTGATGCCCCTGGATCGGAGGGTCTGGGCGAATGGTTGGATATGAGAGCTCTTGCCCGCCCCGTCGATCCCCTCGAAGGTGATGAATCGGCCGCGCGTCGAAACCCGCTCCTGTCCTGCGTTCAAGGCTGCCCTCGCTGATAACGGTTGACGGCTCGTTGGTGCGACGCCAGGTCTTCAGAAAACTCGCTGGTGCCATCACCGCGGGCGACGAAATAAAGCGCTCGGGTGCTTGCGGGTCGCAGCGCGGCCTCGATCGATGCCCGGCTGGGCGAGGCGATCGGCGACGGGGGCAGGCCACGAACCACATACGTATTGTGCGGCAGATCCCGTTGGAGGTCCGATCGCGACAGGCGCCCGCTGAACTGTTCGCCCAGAGCGTAGATCGTCGTCGGGTCGCTCTGCAACCGCATACCGCGGATGAGCCGATTGACAAAAACACCCGCGACCAGAGGCCGCTCGTCATCGCGACCGGTCTCCTTTTCAACCATGGACGCGAGGATCAGGGCTTCGTAGGCGGAGGCGAAGGGCAAGCCGGGAGCGCGTCGCGCCCAGCCTTCCTCCAGCATCCTGCGCATCATCGCTGCAGCATTCCGGTAGGTTTGAAGTTCATTCGCGCCCGGGGCGAAATGATAGGTGTCGGGCCAGAGCAGCCCCTCGCCTGATGCGCGATCGATACCGATCCGGTCGAGGAGCGCACGGTCGGTCAGGGTACGGGTTTCACCTGAAAAGTCCGGATGCTCGGCGACGGCGCGACGAATCTGCGCAAAGGTCCAGCCCTCGAGAATTCTGAACGATGCGGGCTTACCCTCCCCTTGCCGCATCCGCTCGACCAGCGCGGCCAGCGACAGCCCTTGTTCGACGGTGTAGTAGCCGGCCTGCAGCTTGCGGTCATCTCCTGAGCGTCTTAGAAGGAACGCCAGGGCCCACGGGGTGCACTCGATGCCGGCTCTCTGAAGGGATTCCCGGATCCGCTCGGGCCCTGACCCGATTGAGATTCGTACTATTCGTTCCTTGGTGTCCCCGTGAAGCGGGCCATACAGGCTGCGGTATGCCGCGAGCGCGGCAACCGCAAGACCCATAGCCACCATCAGCCCCATCCAGACGATCCAGGGGCGCAGGTGAATGAGGCGGGCAGCGGACATGGGCGACAGTGCTTTGAGATCCCTATAATAAGCCGATGGACAAAAAGGCCCTCCAACCTGGTTTTGATCCCGCACCGCTGCAGGAACTCTGCGGAATCGTCGGTGGCCAGATCGGCGAAGACGCTTATGGTCCCCAATGGCTCGCCGAAGGGGGCGCTCAGGCGGGCATCGAGCTTTGGCGTGAGGGCGTCGTGAGTCCCCTGCCCGACCTGGGCCTGGTTTCAGTCAGCGGCGCAGACGCGCTCAATTTCTTGCAGGGACAACTCACCAACGAAGTCGAAAAGCAGGGGCTTTTCCGTAGCACCCTGAACGGCTATTGCAGCGCCAAGGGCCGGTTGCTGGTTTCAACCTGGCACTGGCAGACCCACAACGAAGTTCGTCTGCTCGTCTCCAGACCCCTTGCTGCGGCGTTCGCCAAGCGGCTGTCGATGTTTGTCATGCGTGCCAAGGCGGTTGTGACCGATCGATCGGCCGATTTCGTCTGCCTGGGCCTTGCCGGTGGGGCAACGATCGTCGAGGCGCTTGGCCGATTGAATCTGACGCTCGGCGAGACTGAGGACCGCGTGACCGAAACGCCCGATGGCCTGACCGTCATCGTTCAGCCTTCGCTCCCCCTCGAGTCCGGCCCGATCCCGCGCGCCCTGTTGCTGGTCCCTCGAACCCGCCTGGCCGGCCTCTGGAGCTCGCTCACCGCGACTCTCCGGCCTCTCTCTTCAGAGCACTGGCGCTGGTCAGAGGTGGCGAGCGGTATCCCAAGGATTACCGCGGCGACATCCGAGCTCTTCGTCCCCCAGATGGTCAATTTCGACCTGGTGGGCGGGGTCAGCTTCAAGAAGGGCTGCTACCCCGGACAGGAGGTGGTCGCCCGCAGCCACTACCTGGGCAAATTGAAGCGAAGAATGTTTTTGGGCTCGCTGCCTCCGGGGCGGATGCCGCAGCCGGGAGAGGATGTGGAGTCATCGGAATCCGCGGAGCCCTGTGGGCAGGTGGTGCTTGCGTCCGTTGCGCCCGGAGGGGACGTCTGGGTGCTGTTCGAATCCCAAGTAAATGCGGCTGCGTCCGCACGGATCGGTGATGTCCCACTGACGCTCGCTGCCCTGCCCTATGCCTTGCCACAGGTCGAGGGCGCCTGAGCGGCTCACCGAATGTGCCTGATCGCGCTGGCATTGAATGCCGACTCCCGCTGGCCACTGGTGCTCGCGGCCAACCGGGACGAGTTTCACGATCGCCCCAGTCAACCGGCGACATGGTGGGCCGATGAGCCTGCAATCTTCGGCGGTCGCGATCTAAGCGCCGGAGGAACGTGGCTGGGGCTTTCGCGGGGTGCTCGCCTGGGCGCCATCACCAATTACCGGGAGGGCGGAGCCCGCCCGCCTGCGCCTCACTCTCGCGGAACACTGTTACGCAGTTTTCTGACCTCCCCCCATCCGTCCACACTCTGGGCTGAACGGCAACTCGCGGACATCGATGGCTTCGCAGGGTTCAATGCGCTGTTGTTCGATTGGTCTGAGGGCGCGCGTGCTGTTTCGGGCTGGTATTTGAGCAATCGGCATCCTGATCGGCCCCTGCATCGCCTGGGCTCGGGAATTCATGGCCTCTCGAACCATCTGCTGGGCACGCGATGGCCCAAAGTCGAGCGCCTATGCTCTGCGCTTTCGGACGCGCTCGCTCGGCCCGGCGACCCCGAACAGGCCCTGCTGAACGCCCTGGCGGACGCGCAGCCGATTGGCGCGGCCGAGCGGGATCGAGCCGATCCCGCTGCAGGCGCCGAGGTGCTTCAGCGTACCCCGTTCATCGTTGATCCCCGCTACGGCACTCGCGCCTCGACCGTCGTGATGCTGGGCTCCGACGGCGCGGTCCGGTTTACGGAAAGAAGCTGGGATTGGCACCAGGGCGGCCCGCGGCTGTCGCATGAGAGGCGCCTGGCTGGGCAGCTGCCGTAGCGAAGACCGTTCAGAGGGTCTTGATCATCCGGATGTGTTCGATGCCGGCTTCCTGGTAGGGACTGCCGACCGAGGTGAAGCCGTGGCGCAGGTAGAACGCCTCGACATAGGTCTGAGCGCTCAGTTCGACCCGAGGGTCGCCGCGACGCTGTGCCGCATCGATCAAGGCACGAAGGATTCGGCCCCCTACGCCCTGCCGGCGGACCCCGGCGAGCACGGCCATCCGGCCGATGTGACCATCGGGGAGCAGGCGCCCAGTGCCAGCAGGCGAACCGTTCACCCGCGCAAGACAGTGAAGCGACTGCGCATCGGCCTCGTCCCACTCGAGATTCAGGTCTATCCCCTGCTCGGAGACGAAAACCTGCACCCGGATCGGTTGCACCAAGGCTTGCATCTGAGCCCAATCACCCAGCGAAAGCTCTAACCACGGAAAATTCATTTGGGCGTGTGCTCGGGCCG
>JBIKVK010000363.1:0-3151 GCA_044356835.1 Burkholderiaceae bacterium | reverse complement strand
CCAATTGCCCGCACTGGATCACGCGACCATCCGCCAGCCGTATGTGGGCGATCCTGCGGGTCGGGGGGGAGCCGTTGCCGCCCTGGCCTATTTCGACGACCTCACCGGTGACCCGCCGCGCACCCAGAGACATAGCCTTGGCCATCAGCGCCCGATGCAGCGCGGGACCATCGAACCATCCCTCGCCGCTCAAACCCAGTGCGCCCAGCTCGATACCGGCGGTGTTAAGCCAGGGGAATCGTTGGCTGAGCTCAGCGGGATCCAGCAGCGCCACCTCAGCCCCCAGCGCGTTTTGTACGGCGTGTGCAGCCAGAAGGCCAGATCGCTGCTCGGAGTTGGCGAGATACAGGTAGCCGGCCTCGTGCAGAGCCAGCTCGGGCTGCTCGCCGCGGATACTCAGGTGATCGCCTGCGTGACGCAAGAAATCGAATCCGAAGCGCGACAGGCTGACGTTGACCGCGCAGCTGAATTGCTGACGGATCGAACTGGCCGAGAGCGAGGAAGAAGCCCGGGCGTAGCTTGGGTCGCGCTCGACGATCAGTACATCGAGGCCTGGCTGCAGCCGGGTCAGCGCGAAGGCAAGTGACGCACCCATGACGCCCCCGCCGATAATGAGCACATCAGCGCTCAAACGCTCGAGGCCATCAAGGGTCATGGAGTCTCGCTCGGCTGCTCGATCGATCGCGTCAGATCGGACGGTCAGAGCGAGGTTCGCAGCTTGTGGGCGATTTCGCCGATGATGCCGCGTCTGAAGGCGAGCACGCAGATGACGAAAATGACCCCCTGGATGATGGTGACCCAGGCGCCAAACTGGGCGAGGTAGTTTTGCATCGTGATGATGACGGCCGCGCCCACCACCGGTCCGAAGACGGTGCCCAGACCGCCCAGAAGCGTCATCAGCACAACCTCACCCGACATCGTCCAATGCACGTCCGTTAGAGAAGCGAGCTGAAACACGAGTGCCTTGGTGGCCCCTGCCATGCCAGCCAGTCCGCCCGAGAGCACGTAGGCCACCAGCTTGTAGCGGTCGACGTCATAGCCCAATGAAACCGCGCGCGACTCGTTCTCCCGGATCGCCTTGAGCACCTGACCAAAAGGGGAGTGTACGACCCGCTGTATGAGCAGAAAGCCGCTCATGAAAATCACGAACACTACGACGTACATCGCGGTGTTGCTGGACAGGTCGATCAGGCCGAACAGGTGTCCGCGCGGCACTGACTGGATGCCGTCTTCGCCACCCGTAAACGGCGCCTGAAGACAGAAAAAGAAAATCATCTGGGCCAGCGCCAAAGTGATCATGGCGAAGTAGATCCCCTGACGTCGGATAGCCAGGAGACCGGTGGTCACGGCAATCACCACGGCGGCCAGGGTCCCCGCGAGGATGGCAAGCTCGGGCGTCAGGCCCCAGACCTTTGCGGCATGCGCAGAAACATAGCCCGCCGAGCCCAGGAACATGGCGTGCCCAAAGGACAGCAACCCGCCGAAACCGATCAGAAGATTGAATGCGCAGGCAAAGAGCGCAAAACACATGACCTTCATCATGAAGACTGGGTAGACCACGAGCGGCGCCACGGCAAAGACCGCGACCATCACATAAAGCGCAATCCGCTGCGTGCGGTGCTCATGCAGCTTCCCGGGCGAGGGATCGCTCGCGGTCGATTGGGCTGTGGATTGGTGCGGCGCGCTCATTTCTGCGTCCCGAACAACCCTGCCGGTTTGAAGAGCAGCACGATCACCATGACCATAAAAATCACCGTACTCGAGGCCTCGGGGTAAAAGACCTTGGTGAGTCCTTCGATCAGACCGAGCCCGAACCCGGTCAGAATCGAGCCCATGATGGAGCCCATGCCGCCAATGACCACCACCGCGAAGACCACGATGATGAGGTCTGATCCCATGTTGGGATTGACCTGGTAGATCGGAGCGGCCATGACCCCGGCGAAGGCTGCCAGACCGACGCCAAAGCCGTAGGTGAGGGTAATCATGCGCGGCACGTTGATGCCGAATGCCTGAACGAGCTGAGGATTTTCGGTGGCTGCTCGAAGGTACGCGCCGAGCTTGGTCCGTTCGATCACGTACCAGGTGACCAGACACACCACCAGCGAGGCCACGATGACCCAGCCCCGGTAATTCGGCAGGAACATGAACCCAAGGTTACGGGCGCCCGTGAGCTCCTGCGGAATGCGATACGGCATGCCCGAAGAGCCGAATTCGTTACGAAAGAGGCCTTGAATGATCAAAGCGAGTCCGAAGGTCAGCAGCAGTCCGTACAGGTGGTCGAGCTTATAGAGGCGTGACAGCATGGTTCGCTCGATGATCACCCCGGTGGCACCGACCAGGACCGGAGCGATCAGAAGCGCCCACCAATAACCGATGCCCAGCTTGTTCAGCAGCAGCCAGGCGACGAAGGCCCCCAGCATGTATTGGGCGCCATGGGTGAAATTGATGATGTTCAACAAACCGAAGATCACGGCGAGCCCGAGCGAAAGCAGGGCATAGAAAGACCCATTGATCAGCCCGATGAGGAGCTGACCGAACAGGGCCTGTGACGGAATGCCGAAAATTTCCATCCGTGACTCGCAGCGTGATCAGTCGGTCAGAGGGGCTGAACTCACTTCACCAGCGGGCAGCCGCCATCCTTCATCGGGCGGAAGGCCTGGTCCGCGGGGATGGTGGCGCGCACCCTGTGGTAATCCCACGGTCCCTTGGACTCGGAGGGTTTCTTCACCTCGACCAGGTATGCCGGGTGAATCTTGCGACCGTCGGCGCGGACCGAACCCTTGCCGAACAGGGGGTCATCGGTCGGCATTTCCTTCATTTTGGCGACGACCTTTGTTCCGTCATCGGTTTTGCCCGCTTCGATCGCCTTCAGATAGTGGATGACCGATGAGTAGACGCCGGCGTGAACCATGGTCGGGTGCAGCCCCCGATTGGCCGGCGCGAAGCGCTTGGCAAATGCGCGACTCGCATCATCGCGATCCCAGTAGAACGTCTCGGTGAAGATCAAGCCCTGAGCAGTTGGCAAACCCAGCGAATGTACGTCCGTGAGGAAGACCAGCATGCCGGCGAGGTTCTGACCGCCCTTGACGATGCCGAATTCCGCAGCCTGTTTGATCGAATTGGTGGTGTCGCCCCCGGCATTGGCCAGGCC
>JBIKVK010000005.1:0-35450 GCA_044356835.1 Burkholderiaceae bacterium | reverse complement strand
ATTGCAGGCCGCCGCAATTCAGGCCTCCCACGTCCAGTCGATCCATGTCGGCAATGCGTTTGCCGAACTGCAGCGCAGCCAGGCGCATCTGGGCGCACTGGTGGCCTCGGTGGTGCCGGACCTCTGGGGTGTGCCTGCGATGCGTCACGAGGGAGCCTGCGCCTCGGCGTCCCTTGCCGTGCTCGCCGCAATGGCCGAGATCGAATGCGGTCGGTACGACTGCGTGCTGGTGATCGGCGCGGAGGAACTCAAGAACCTGCCGGGCGATCAGAGTTCGGCCAATCAGAACGCAGCGGGCTGGCAGGGCCGAGAGGGCATCGACTGTCGATTCCTCTGGCCGGCGGCGTTCGGTCTGCTCGGTTTCGAATACGAACGCCGGTACGGTCTTGATCGAACCTACCTGAATCGGATCGCCGAGTTGAATTACGGGAACGCGAAGCGGAACCCGCTCGCCCAGACCCGTCGCTGGAACTTCGAGCCCGGCAGTTTTACCGATGACGATCAGCTGAACCCGGTGATCGAGCCAGGGACTCGCCGGCAGGATTGCGGCCAGATCACCGACGGCGCCTGCACCCTGGTGCTGGCCTCGGCCCGTTTCGCTGCCGAGCATGCCCGGCGGATGGGCACGGACCTCGCTCGGCTCCCCCGCATCACCGGCTGGGGGCATCGCAATGCCGGCATCCGGCTCAAGGAAAAACTGGAGCGCAGTCAGCACGAGCCCTATGTGTTTCCCCATCTGCGTGAAGCCATCACCGATGCGTGGTCCCGGGCCGGTATCGCCGGGCCGCAGGCGCTCGATCTGATCGAAACGCATGATTGCTTTACGACCACCGAGTACATGGCGATCGACCACTTCGGGTTGACTCCGCCTGGCCAGAGCTGGCAGGCGATCGAGCGTGGCGATCTCGAGATGGGCGGGACGTGTCCGATCAATCCTTCGGGCGGTTTGATCGGCTGCGGTCATCCGGTCGGCGCGACCGGCACGCGCATGCTGCTTGATCTGGCGCGTCAGGTCACCGCGCAGGCGGGGGACTATCAAGTGGCCGGGGCCCGTCGCGGCGCCTCGCTCAATATCGGCGGATCATGCTCCACGGTGGTGTCCTTCGTGGTCGAAGCCGGGGCGGCGACATGATGGGCGCACCGCTCCGGATCGCTGGAAGGGTCGCGTGATGCGCGAGCCGGTCTGGATTGTCGGTGTGGGCATGACTGCGCTGGGCCGGCACCTCGATCGCAGTGTGAAGGACCTGACCCGCGAGGCCGTGGATCTTGCCCTTGCCGATACCGAGGCTTCGCTTGATGAGGTCCAAGCCGCCTGGTTTTCAAACACACGGCAGGGCATCTTCGAGTGGCAGCATGGCATCCGCGGCCAGTGCGCACTCAGAAGCTACGGGCTCGAGCGCGTGCCCATTTTCAATACAGACAATGCCTGTGCATCCAGCTCGAGCGGGCTGCACCTGGCGATTGCATACCTGCGGGCCGGCATGGCCGACATTGCACTGGTGGTCGGCGCCGAGAAGATGAACTACCCCGACCAGCGCGACCTGATGTTTCAGGCGTTTCAGGGCAGCATCGATCGCGAGCTGGGCGAGGCGCAGCTGCGGGCGGTGATCGCGCTCTCGGAGCACCTGCCCTTGCCCCCTGAGGCGCATCAGGCGGGCGGTGAACGCAGCATCTTCATGGACTCCTATTCGGCAGCGGCCCGTTTTCATATGTATCGCTACGGGAGCACCCAGCGACAGATGGCGGCCGTTGCCGCGAAAAACCACTGGCATTCCCAGTGGAACCCGCTGGCCCAGTACCGTCACCCCATGACGATCGAAGACGTGCTCGCCGACCGGGTGGTGTCCTGGCCTTTGACGCGCAGCATGTGCGCGCCGATGAGCGATGGCGCTGCTGCGCTCCTCGCATGCAATCGCCAGGGCCTGGAGCGGCTCGCCCGCCGATCGGATCGCGCGGCCTCCAGGGTGCGCGAGCGGGCCGTGATGGTGCGCGCATCGAGCGTGGCCTCGGGTGTGGTTCGCGAGCCCGAGGATTCGAGCCGCTACATCGGCCGGATCGCAGCCCAGGCGGCCTACGAGGAGGCGGGTCTGGGACCCGATGATCTGTCGCTTGCCGAGGTGCATGATGCGTCTGCCTTCGCCGAAATCAAGCAGGTGGAAAACCTTGGCCTTGCCGCCCCCGGGGAAGGCGGGGCGCTCGCCGAGCGAGGCGATACAAGACTGGGCGGCCGCATCCCGGTCAACACCTCGGGCGGGCTGCTCTCCAAGGGGCATCCGATCGCGGCCACCGGTGCGATCCAGCTGGTGGAGCTGGTCATGCAGTTGCGCGGCGAGGCGGGAGCCCGACAGGTAGCCGGAGCCCGAATTGCGGCGGCCAGCAATGGCGGCGGGTTTTGGGGAGGCGAGGAGGCAGTGGCGGCGGTCACGATCCTGTCCTCGCCGGCCCTGTGAGCGTTACGGGCCGCTGGTTTCTGAATCAAAGGACATCTTCGAAATGATGGACCCCCTCTATAGCGGCGGCAGTTTCGCAGAGGTGCTGATCTCCGCGCTCCAGCGCTACCCGGACCGCATCGCCTTTGAAGAGGACGACGGGCGCACCGTGACCTACCGCGAAACAAGCCGCCAGATCGGGCGCGCCATCGCGCGGCTGCGGGGACTTGGCCTCGGGCCGGGCGACACTGTCGTGCAGCTCTCCGGGAACCGGGTCGAAACCTTCTGCGTGATGGCGGCCCTCTACATTGCCGGTCTGCGTTCGGTAACGCTCCATACCCTCGCAAGCATCGACGACCAGTCCTACATCATCACGGATTCGGAGGCCCGTCTGGTCATCGCCGATGCGCGCTACGCGCAGCGTGCGCTCGCGCTTCGCGAGCGGTGCGCAGATCCGGGTGTGCGCTGGCTGGCCCACGATGATTCGATCGGTGGTTTCGAGGAGTTCTGGTCCGATGAGGAGGCAGCCCCCCTGGTGCCGGTGGGCGGGCCCGAGGACATCATTCGCCTTGCGTACACCGGCGGGACCACCGGTCAGCCCAAGGGGGTGATGCTCTCCAATCGAGCGATGACAACCAATGTCGTCCTGGCACTGGCCGGGAAGGCCTGGCCCGAGCATGTGCGCTTTCTGTGCCCGACGCCCATCACCCATGGGGCGGGTTCAATGATCGTGCCCACTCTGCATCACGGGGGCACTTTCATCCTGCAGCAGGGCTTCGACAAGGATCGCGTCCTTGATGCGATCGAACACCGTGGCGTCAACGCCTTGTTCCTGGTACCTACGATGGTCTACACCTTGCTCGATCATCCGCGAACGCGCAGTGTCGATTTCAGCCGGCTGCACAGCCTGATGTACGGTGCGGCGCCGATGACCCCTGCGCGCATCCGTGAGGCCATTGGGGTGTTCGGGCCGGTCCTGGTTCAGGGCTACGGCCAGACCGAGGCGCCCAATACCTTGCTGACCCTCACCCGGGAAGACCACCTCAGCCAGGACGATCGGCGGCTTGCCTCTGCGGGCCGGCCCTACCCGGGCATCACGCTGGCGGTGCTCGATGATGATGACCGGCCCGTGACGCAAGGCCAAGTCGGCGAAATCTGTGTGCGCGGCTCGCTGGTGATGAGCGGCTACTGGAAGCAACCCGAGCAGACGGCGCAGGCGCTTCGAAACGGCTGGCTGCACACCGGGGATATGGCCTGGCAGGATGAGGAAGGCTACTTCTACATCGTTGATCGCAAGAAGGACATGATCATTTCCGGCGGTTTCAACGTCTACCCCAAGGAAATCGAGAATGTGCTCGCCACGCATGCGGCGGTGGCCTCCGTGGCGGTGATCGGCGTGCCCGACCCCAAGTGGGGCGAAGCCGTCAAGGCGGTGGTGGTGCTGCGCCCCGGCGCCAGTACGACCGAGGCCGAGCTTATGGCGCTCGCCCGCGAGAAAAAGGGCCCGGTGGCGGCCCCCAAATCGGTGGATTTCGTCGAGTCCCTGCCCGTGACCGCTCTGGGCAAGCCCGACAAGAAGGCACTGCGTGCGCGCTACTGGGGCGGCCAGCAGCGCGCGGTGAACTGAGTCGGGCGCGATCAGCGCCCGCTCGACAGGAGGCTGAGATGTCACAGGTCATGATGAAGGCGGTCTGGTCGGTCCCCGGCGAAGCGGGGGGGCGGGTCGAGGTGCGGGAGGTGCCGCGTCCGGAACCCTCCGCCGGTCAGGTCCGGGTGCGCGTGCGCGCCAGCGCCATCAATCGCGGGGAGCTGCTCGCGCTGTCGGCGCTCAAGACGGGCACCGGGGCGATCGGAGGCGTCGAGTTTGCGGGCGAGGTCGATGCGCTGGGCCCGGGCGTGATCGGCTGGAAGCCCGGTGATGCGGTCATGGGCCACGGCCGCGGTGCCCAGGCGCAATACGTTTGCGTCGACGCTCGCGCCCTGATGCCTCGGCCCAAGCGGCTCGACTGGCATCACGCCGCCGCATTCCCCAACGTGTTTACGACCGCCCACGATGCGATGATCACAAACGGCTCGCTGGCGCGGGGCGAGGCTGTGCTGGTCAATGCAGCATCATCGGGCATCGGTATGGCGGCCCTTCAGATCGCCCGCTGGGCCGGTGCTTCGACCATCATCGCCACTTCGCGGTCAACCGACAAGCTCGAGCGGCTTCGCCCCCTCGGCCTGACCCATGCGATCCGCAGTGACGATCAAGGGGCCTGGGTCGATCAGGTCGCCACAGCCACGGGCGGGCGCGGGGTCGACCTCATCGTCGACAGTGTGGGCGGCGGTGTCTTCGAGGCTAACCTTCGCACCATGGCGCTGGACGGGCGTCTGATCGGGGTCGGGCGACTGGGTGGGCGAGACGCCCGGCTCGATCTTGATTTTCTCGCACTCCGCCGTCTGAGGTTGATCGGTGTGACCTTCCGAACCCGAACGGCTGAACAGACACTGGCCTGCGTGCAGGCGTGTGCCCGCGATCTGCTCGGACCGCTCGAGCATGGAGATATCAACCCGGTGGTCGACTCGGTATTTCCCCTGGCGTCGATTGCCGAGGCCCACAACCGGATGCGAAGCAACCAGCAAATCGGAAAAATCGTTCTGGATGTGGAGTAGTTGCGATGACAACCATCACCATCAAACCTTTGACCGGCTCGATCGGCGCTCGCGTGGAGGGCGTGACCCTGGGGGCGATCGATGATCGGCAATTCGCCCAGATTCGCGAGGCATTCCTCAAGCACTGCATGCTGGTCTTTCCCAGGCAATACCTGGCGCCCGCGGATCAGTTTGCGTTCGCGAGTCGGTGGGGCGAAATTGCCGTCACGCCGATGCTCAACTATGTGGACGGCTGGCCGGGCTTGCTGCGGCTGACCAATGCCGGCAAAGCAAACACCATCACAGAAAACTGGCATTACGACTCGACCTTCATTGCGGCGCCTCATGCGCTCACCATCCTGGCGGCTCAGAAGCTTCCGAGCGCCGGGGGCGACACCATGTGGTCGAATCAGTACCTTGCCTACGAAACGCTGTCCGATGGCATGAAGCGCATGCTCGCCGGGGTCCGCGCAAAATTTACCGGCACGCGCATTGCCCGCCGGTCAGGCGTGGAGGGCGAGCCGCCTCACGCATTTCACCCGGTGGTGCGTACCCACCCCGAAACAGGCCGCAAGGCGCTATTCATCGGACACCCGGGCGATACGGTGCCGTGCTTTGAGGACATGAGCGAGGCCGAGACGCGGCCTCTTCTCGACTACCTCTACGGGCATTCGGTCCAGCCCGACCGTCTCTATCGGCATCTCTGGCAAGAGGGCGATGTCGTGATGTGGGACAACCGCTGCACGATGCACTATGCGGTGCACGATTACGGCACCGACGAGCGGGTGCTCAATCGGGTCACGATCAAGGGGACACCCCCCTTTTGATCGTGGGCGGCGCGGGGGGGGGAGTTGTCCGCCCCCGTTCGCACGCAGGCGATCCGAGCCTAGGCGATCCGCCGAGCGAGAAAGTCCAGGACGATCCGGTTGAAGGCGTCCGGTTGCTCGGCCCAACCGAAGTGGCCCACCCCGGGCATGCTCACAAACTCGGAGCCCGCGATCTTGGCGCTCATCTTCTGCATGACCTCGGCCGGGGCGGTGCGATCGTGCTCTCCGGCGATGGCAAGTACCGGGACGTTGATCTTGGGCAGCACCGCGCGACCCTCGTAACGGGTGATCGCGACGATGGCCGCCCGGAAGGTGTCCGGGCGCATCTGACCTACGGTAGTGACGACCAGATCGACCGCCGGGCCACAGGCGCCTGGCGCCATCATCGTGGGCAGAAAGATCGGCGCGTGCTCCGCGACGGTCCGGCCCGCATCAAGCGGCGCGACCCGATCGGCGACAAACTTTCTTTGCCACTCCCCATCCGGATTGCCAAATGCGGCGCTGGTGGCCGAGAGCACCAGCCCGTGGATCTGGGCGGGGCGCTGATCGAAGGCACGCTGAGCGACCATGCCGCCCATGCTGTGGCCCAGGACCACGTTGCATCGGCCTCCCTCCTTGTCCAGCAAAAGCCCAAACGCTTCGGCACAGACCTCGATGTTGAACGGCTCCGGAAGCGGCGAGCAACCATAGCCCGGGGCATCCCACGCCACGACCCGCCATCCGGCGGCCGAAAACGCCTGGATCTGGCTGCGCCAGTACTCCTTGGCCCCAAACGCACCGTGGAGCAGAAAGAGCGTCCGCTCACCCGTGCCGGTGACGCTGTGGTCTGGTATGCGCGGCTTCATTGTGGGTTGCCCGTCTCGCCCAGCATGGACTCTGGCGCCCAGAACGCGTGTGCGCCGGTGGCGACATGGTCGGGCAGGATGATCCGGCAGATCGGACCGGTCGTGATGTCGCGGGCATCGAGGACGGCACACTCGCCCTTTCCAGTCACCGTGTTGGTGAGGAAGGTCACGAGATATCCGTCATCCTCGCTCTTTGAACCATCGCGAGGGGCGAACGGCGCTTCGCTCACGTGGCATCCCTCGGGCGCCATCCAGACCTGACTTCGGCCGGTTACGAAATCGTATTTCTTGAGCCCGTCGAGCAGCCAGAAGCCTTTCTTCAGGATGGCGTTGTAGCTGTATCGGTAAGCGCGGCCGTTGTGGCGTCCATTGACCATCGGGAATTCGGTGACCTGATCGTCGAGGTCCTCTTCGCGGGTTTGACCGGTCTTGAGGTTGAAGCGCCAACGGTGCATGCGCGTGCCCTTGTCATGGAGGCTGGTCATGCGTATGACCCGTGCATAGCCCTCCTGGGGCAGCGACGAGAGATCGGGCAGGGGATTGGTCTGGATGCAACCGTCCATGACGATTTCGTCGCCGTCCTCATAGGTGTTCGAGAGGTGGAGCAGATAGCAGGGCTGCGCCTCAAACCACTGGATGTCGGCGTTGCTGCCAAAGCGGGGCAAGACGCCGAAGCGGCTGGGCAGGTCCTTGTAAAAGCGCAGCCTATGACCGCCTTTCGCAAGCGCCTGCGGGTCAAAGAAGAGCGGCAGGTCATGCACCACCGTGTAATGCTCGGTCATGCCCAGGTCATGTGGCCAGCGTGGGCCGGGCAGATCGATCGGGACGTAATGGATCAACCGGTTGTCCGCGCTCACGACGCCGTAATTGAAATAGGGCGGATGTTCACCGAAATTGAAGAACACCATCTCCTGGGTATGTTCGTCCACCTTGAAGTGCGAACAGATGCCGTTGGGTTGCAGAGCCCGGCCCCAGGCCGAATCCGGGCCCAGCGTTTCGAGGGTGTCAGGATCGAGCCGGTAGGGCTCGCTGCACTGGGACATCGCTGCGAGGATGCGGCCCCCATGCACAATGACATCGGTGCCTGCGTTGTCCTTCATCGCGCCAATGGAGCCCCAGCCGCGCCGGCTGCCGCGCCGCGGCTCGATGATGCCGGGCCACAGCGATCGGCCAGCCGCCTGCTCGGCATAAAAGCCGGTGGTCCGGATCCAGCGGTTGCGAAAGAAGGCCTGTCCTTGGCGAAACCGCATGGCATGCAGCATGCCGTCGCCGTCGTAGGGGTGGTAGCGGCCGATCGACTCGTGGACCGGCACATGACTGTTTCTCACGTAGAGGCCGTTCAAATCCTTTGGGATCTCGCCGATCACCTGGAGTTCGGATGAGGCCGCATCCCATTCGCAATCGACTGGGCGCCAGGCATCATTCAGAAAGGGGTTGTCGTTCGGATAGACGATGGTCGATTTGACCTGATGGACCACGGTAGGCATGGCTGTCGCTCCCTTTCGGCGCTGTTGACTGCAATGATAGCTTTGTTTATTGAACTTTGTCGGTCGGGTACGATTCGGCCATGAACGTCAGACTGACCGGTCCTCGGCCCGCCCCCCTGCTCGACCGAATCGAGCCACTCAATGAGGACCAGATCGGCCGGCTGCGGCGTGTCCTGCACGGCAGCGCAATCAACCAGGTGCTGCTGCGGATCGGCGACCGATGGACCTGGTCGGTGCTGCAGCAGGCCTTTCTGGGGGTACGGCGTTTTGACGACTTTCAATCCGCACTGGCGATCCCCCGTCAGACACTCACCGAGCGCTTGCGCACCTTGGTCGACCTTGGCCTCCTGAGGCAGGAGCTTTATCAGACTCGACCGCCTCGCGCGGCCTATCGTCTGACCCGCACGGGCCTCGCGCTATACCCGCGTGCTCTTCTGGCATGGTCCTGGGATGTGCAGTGGGGCATGCCTCCGCCGAACATGCCTCGAAGGCTGCGCCACCGCCTCTGCGGTCATGAACTGCGGCCGATCCTCACCTGCGGGCATTGTGCCGGGGATATCGGTGAGGCCTCGCTCGCGGGCGAGATTACCGACCCCGGTATCGAGCCGCCGCCGGCCGGGCGAGCCCGGCGCTGGGCCGGCGGACTGCCCAGCCGACGCGAGCAACTTGATGAGCCGCATCTGCACTTTCCAAGACTGGCCAGCGATCGCTACGCCATGCTGATCATCGTGGCCGTATTGCTGGGCTGCCGCTACTTCGAGGAGATTCGCCGGGTCGTCGATATCGGGACGAACGTGCTGGCGATCCGCCTGGACATGCTGACCCGCTATGGCCTGCTGGACAAGCTGGGGGACCGGATCGATGCGCGCCGCTACGTCTATCGGCTTGGGCCCGCCGCCGAGCCCCTGCGTGGTTACCTGCTGCTGCTGTCGCGGTGGGGCCAGGAACATCTCACCAAAGGTCCCAGTACGCTCCGGGCGGTGCACATCACCTGTGGGCAGGCAGTGGCGCCCTTGGTGGTGTGTGCTCATTGCCGACAGACCGTCCAGGCCTGGGACGTGGAGCGGCTTTGACTCGCGAGTGCCCTAAATCCGTCAGCGCCTCAGCCAGTCCGCCAAGGCCGTCGCCAGCGCGACGGGTTGCTCGAGCGGCAGCAGGTGTCCGCTCTGATCGATCGACACCAGCGGAACACCGGGCAGATCCGTAACCAGCTCGCGCATGAGTGCTGCAGGCACGACCTTGTCCTGTTCGGCAGCCACCAAGAGCCGCGGACCCTTGAACCCGGCCAGCAGGTCGGTCCGATCGGGACGAACCAGGCAGGCGCGCATATGGGCGATGAATCTCTCCCTGCCGTAGCCTGCAATCATGGCCTCGCGACGCTCGAGGAGGGTGGGATCGTCGACTCGGTCCGGATGAACCGTGTTCGGGTGGTTCTTCACCATCAGGGCTTCGTATCCCCCGTTCTGGGCGATTTCGATGGCGCGCAGGCGCAGCGGTTTGGCGGCCTCGCTCTCACCCCGACTCGATGAGCATACCAATGCGAAGCGCTCTACCCGGGCCGCAGCCGCAGCGAGCACCGCCATGCCGACATAGCCACCGAAGGAAAAGCCGACGTAACTGAAGCGCTCGGGCAGACCGTCCAGCAAATGCGCCGCGACCGCATCCGTGGTCTCGAGTGCCTGCATCGCCGGGCAGTGGATCTGCCAATCCCGGCCCAAGCTGGAGGAGAGCTCGGCAACCACCGGCTCCCAGAGGGCCGGGGTGTTGTTCAGGCCTGGCACTAAAACGAGATGTTTCATGATCGGCGAACACCCCAGAATCAGTCGAGCGAGAGCTTGAGGTTCTTGTTGATGTCGCGAACCAGCTTGATTTCGCGATCGACCATCTGAGTGAACTCGGCCGGGGTCGTGTAGCGTACCTCCGAGCCATCAGCGGTCAGCTTGGCGATCACCTCAGGCGTTTCAAGCGCGCCTTTGAACGCGGCGTTCAAACGATCAAGAACCGCGGCGGGTATGCCCGCCGGCGCCGCGAACCCCAACCAGCTTGTGATCGCGAAATTGACGCCCTGTTCCTTGAGGGTCGGAACTTGCCGCATGTGGGCCAGGCGCTGGTCGGAGGTGACGCCCATCGCGATCAGCATGCCCGAGTCGACCCGGGGCATCGAGCCCGCTGAGGTCAGCATCACATCGATCTGTCCACCGGCCAGGTCCTGCTCGGCCTGGGCGGCCCCGCGATACGGAATGTGCAGAAGCTGTACGCCCGCCACGCTCATCAGCACCTCGGACCAGACATGGTAGGAGGTGCCCAGGCCTGAACTCGAGAATTTCAACTGCCCAGGGTTGGCCCGAGCCTTGGCCAGGAACTCCCCCAGGGTCTTGAAGCCCGACTTGGGATGCGTGGTGAATATGAAATAGCCGCTGTAGCCGAGCGTCAGGTATTGAAAATCCTTGATCGCGTCGTAGCGCAGTTTTGGATCCAGCGCGGGCGCCATGACAGCCCCGGCCTGGGTGATCACCCCCAGTGTGTACCCGTCCTTGGGCGCTTGAGCAATCAGCTGGGTGCCCAGCCGCTGACCCGCGCCCGAGCGGTTCTCGATCGCAATCGGCTGTCCGAGCAACTCGCTGACCCGGGCGGCGATCACCCGCGCCTTGCTATCGACCACGCCCGGCGGGAAGGGAACGATCATGTTGATCGGACGATTTGGATAGTTCGCCTGCGCCAGAGCGTTTGCGGCCAAACCGAACTGTGCGACCAATCCGAACGCGAGGGCGATGAGCCCGCGAGACGCGACTGAAGGACGGGATCGAGTGCTGATCATGAAGGGTCTCCTTGAATAATCATGTTGTGTATGTCAATGATTTGGATATCCGTTGCAGAGTGTTTTGGCTCGGCAGCCCACCACCGCCCGGTGGGTGCGCACCGCGCTTGAACGCGTCATGTCTGGTAAGACCCACCGTTCACATGGAGGGTCTGGCCCGTGATGTAGCTCGCCGCCTCGCTCAAGAGAAACAACATCGGCCCGGCGATCTCCTCCGGCTCACCCAGGCGCCCCAGTGGGACTGTCGCAATAAAGCGCTGCTGATCCAGCCCCGTGTGCTTGGGGGGGCGGCCCGTTCCCCCGGACAGGAAAGCGGTCTTGATCGCGCCAGGCGCAATGGCATTGACCCGGATGTGGGGTGCCCATTCGGCCGCCAGAGCTCGGCATAGCCCGATGACCCCGGCCTTGGAGGCGGCATACGGACCATAGCCCGGCTGCGTGACCCGAACGCCGAAAGTGGAGGAGGTGAGCACCATCGCGGGGCGGCGACCCGCTTCGGCGCTGGCCCGCAGCGCAGGCACGGCTGCCCGGCTGATCAGGAAGGCGCTCCGCAGATTGCCTGCAACGATGCCGTCCCACTCGGACATGGGCATGGTCTCGACCGTAATGCGCTCGCGGGTGAATCCGACCAGATTCACGAGCCCGTCGACCGCAGACCATCGAGCAGTCACCCGTGACCATGCGTTGATGACCGAGGCTTCGTCGCCCGCATCGAGCGCGACCACCTCGGCCACTCCCGCCGGAGGGGGGTTCGCCTCGATGGAGGAGGCCATGTCGAGCACGATCACTTCAAGCCCGAGGGCGAGCGACCCGGCGACCACCGACTGACCGATGCCGCCGCAACCGCCGGCAACCACCAGGCGAGAGCCGGTGCGCGGGACGGTGGCGGGCAATTCGCCTCTGGGGCGATCGGTGGCGGGAGGCGGGCTCATCTGAGACTTTTCGCTTTTTCGCCGAGCGCATCCCAGCGCTTCATATCCTCGACCATTTGCTTGTACATCTCGCCCGAGGGCTTACCCCAGGGCTCATAGGAGCGCTGGGCGAGCGCCTTGAGGACGTCGTCGCGCTTGAGCACCTTTTGCATCTCGGCTTCGAGCCGGGCGATGATTGCCGCGGGAACCTTGGCCGGAGCGTAAAGGCCTACGCCGTAGTCCCAGTCCAGCCCCTTGACGCCCAGCTCATTGAAGGTGGGCAACGAAGGCAGATAGCTGGTGCGGGAGGTGCCTACCAGCGCAAGCGGTTTGACCTTGCCTGCGTGGGCCAAGGTGAGGCCAATCGAGAGCAGGCCCGAATCGATCGTGCCGGCGAGCATATCGGTCAGCATCGGACTTTCGCCCTTGTAGGGCACATGAGTCATGTTCATGTTCAACTGCTCGCTCAGGATCGCGATCAGCAGGTGGGTGGAACTGCCCTGACCGTACGAGCCGTAGGTGGCCTTGCCGCTCCCGGTCATTTGCCGAAAGGCGGCAAATCCATCGGCCTTGAAGGATGTACCCGCCGCATAAACGAGAGGGGTCAGCGTGATGCCGATGACGGGCATGAAGTCGCGGTCGGCCCGATAGGGTGCGGGCGGGTCCAGTGTCGTGTTGGTGTGTTGTGTCGTCGGGGTGAGTAACAGGGTGTAGCCGTCGGGGGCTGCCTTGGCCACCATATCGGCCCCGATGGCCCCGGCTGCACCCCCCCTGTTTTCGACGACAATCGGCTGGCCGAGAAGGTCGCCAAGCCCCGGGCTGATCGCGCGCGCGATCGCGTCAGCGGCGCCACCGGCCGGGTAGGGCACGATCACTCGGATGGGTTTGTCAGGCCACTTCTGGGCCTGTGCCGAAAGCGGCAGGGCGCCGAGGGTGGCCAATACGACCATTCCCGCCGTCATGGTCTTCAGAGCAATCCGCATTGTCGTCTCCTCTTTGATTTTGATGACGGGCCCGTTCCTCTTTCGAACGGACGCCGCAAGTGATTGTGCTGAGATCAATCGGTGTCGTCGAGCAGTTTTCTGAGCTGAGCTTTATCCACTTTGGTATTGGCATTGCGAGGCAGTGCTTCGATCACGACCAGCCGTTCAGGTAGTTTCAGGTTTGAAACATGCTGGGTATTGCGCATGAAGTGGACGAGCTCGTCCAGGGTCGGGGCGATCTGACCGGGCCGCATTGAAATGAAGGCGCAGATGCGCTCACCCAGGCGCGTATCGGGCATGCCGATCACGCCGACCTCCTTGACGCCGGGATAGGCTGCGACCAGCGACTCGACCTCGACTGCCGAGACATTGAAGCCGCCGCGCACGATGATGTCCTTGATCCGGCCGATGTATCGGTAGTACTCGCGGCGCTCCCCCGCCAGTTCGAAGAGGTCACCCGACCGGAAAAAACCCTGACCATCAAAGGCATTTGCGGTGAGACCGGGGTCTTCAAAGTAGGCGTCGAACACGTTCGGTCCGCGGATTCTCAATTCGCCCGGCTCGCCGGTGTGCTCGATGACCTGCTCAGTGGTCGGGTCGACCAACCGGGTCTGCAGGCCGCCCACCATGGGATAGGACCAGTCATAACCATCGACGCCCAGCCTGGGAAAGAGGGTGGCGCGCAGGGTGGGGTCGGGCACGTCATCGGGGGTGCTGGCCAGAGACACGCCCTCGGTCGAACCAAAGAAGTTGACGATGCGGGCTCCAAACCGCCGCTCGAACTCCTCGATGACCACCGCCGACAACGGCGCAGAGCCGGAACCGATCGTATGCAGACGCGTGAAGTCGACCCCTTCGAGAAGCTCCGGTCGCGACAGCAGCGACACGAGGATTGCCGGTGCGATCGACGTGAATCCGATGGCTTCCTCGCGCAGCTGCTGCGCATAAATCTCGAGCGAGAACGGTTGATGGAGCACGGCGGTGCCGCAGCGCGACAGCCACGGCATGATGGTTCCGTGCATGGCGCCATGGGTGACCAGGGGTCGAGCGCTCAACAGGCGTACCCCCTCGGGCATCCTGCAGGCATCTGCGATGGTGTTGAGCGAGGCAAGCCACTGCGCGTGACTGCGCGGGATGCCCTTGGGCCGACCTTCGCTCCCGGAGGTCCAGACGATCGTGACCACATCGTCGGGGCCGGGCTCACCCCAGCTTTCGGTCGTCGCAGCTGCCGGGGGTGCGCTCGCCAGCATGCGAGCGAGAGGGAGTGCGCCCTGGGCCTCGATCTGCGCGGCCTCCGCGCCGAGCGCGAAGACCCGCTTCAGATGGGGACACTGGGCTGCGACCCGCTGGCCGAGTGCCATGTGATCGATGGCAGCGATCTTTTGGTTCGTCACGAAAGCACTGGCTCGCGTATGGCGGGCGATCTGCACCAATTCGTGTTCGCGGTAGAGCGCAGGCACAGGGCTCACGATCACGCCTATGCGAAAGCATGCGAGATAGACGGCCAGCTGTTCCCAGGTGTTGGCCATCTGCATCATCACCACCTGATCGCGGGTGAGGCCATGACGGATCAGCCAGGCTGCGAGGCATTCCACGCTCGACTGCAACGCTCCCCAGGTAATGCGCCGGGGCGCTTCACCCGTGATTGCGCTGCGATTGGGCGGATCGACGATCGCTTCGCGCTGCGGGCAGTGGCGGGCGTTGCGTTCGAGCAAGTCACCAAATCGCAGATCCGGCCACCAACCTGCGGCCCGCATCGCCCGGATGCGCTCGGGCGGGCTGAGGATCATGCCGCTGTCCGTGCGAGGCGGTCGGGTCCGCCGCACCTCAAATGCTCCGCAGCCGGTCCGGCCGAAAATCTGGCGCTGCTGACACTGTGTGATCGGTAGTTGGCCGGTTCGCCTCTGAAGTGCATGGCCCTGGACCCCAAATGCTTTTTTAATAAGACTCACTTGCAGCGTATCATGGCGGTTCGTTTTAAACCACTGCTTTGTCGTCTCGATGCGCAACCCCTCCCGGATCGACGGGCTTCTCTCAGGACTCTCCCGAGGTCTTGCCACGCTGGCCAACGCCGTGCCGGCCTCCCGCCCGCTGCCCGTTCGCAATGCGGCCACCGAGCCCGAACTGGACGAGCAGGAGCGTCGCCTGTCGGGCGCCTTGATGCGGGTGAATCATGTGGGCGAGATCTGCGCCCAGGCGCTGTACGAGGGGCAGGCTGCCAGCACGCCGGATGAGCGCCTTCGTGCGTTCTTTCTCGAGGCTGCGCGCGAGGAGGCCGACCACCTGGCCTGGACCCGCCAGCGGCTCGATGAACTGGGGGCCTCGGTCTCACTGCTCAGCCCGCTGTGGTACGCAGGGGCCCTGGCGATCGGTTGTCTTGCCGGCCGGGTCGGTGACCGCGTGAGTCTCGGGTTCATGGCCGAGACCGAGCGGCAGGTGGAGCAACATCTGCAATCGCATCTGGAGCGTCTGCCCGTCCGCGACACCCGTTCACGCGACATTGTTGATGCGATGAAAGAGGACGAGGCTGGCCATGCTCGCGAGGCTCTGGCACGTGGCGGTGTCGAGCTACCCTGGCCTTTGCGCGCGGTGATGCGGGCCAGCGCCAAGGTGATGACGACGGTGGCCCACCGCGTTTGAGCCTAGGCCCGCGCGGGCCTAGTCTTCGACGATGTCGACCCCGGTGGTAATGCTGGCCGTATGGACAAGCATGGCCGTGGCCGAGCAGTACTTGTCACGCGACAACTGCACCGCCCGCTCCACGATGTTTTTCTTCAGGCTCCGACCGCGCACCGTGAATTGGAAGTGGATCCGTGTGAAGACCCTGGGGTCTGCCTCGGCCCGCTCGGCTTCGAGCGAGACGTCGCAGCCGCGGATGTCCTGCCCGCTCTTGGTCAGGATCACGACGACGTCATAAGCGGTGCAGCCCCCCGCTCCCAGCAGCACCATTTCCATGGGGCGGGGCGCCAGGTTGCGGCCACCCCCCTCGGCTGCCCCGTCCATCATCACCGCATGTCCGCTGCCGGTTTCGGCCAGAAAGCTCATGCCGCCGGGGCCGGTCCAGCGCACTGTTGCGTTCATGCTCATCAAGGACCTCCTGATCGTGTGAGCGCGGGATTGTAGCGCCGCGGAGCAGCCACGGCCGGGGGCGGCCTGCGAGCGCCGCGCCGCTCCCCCGACTCGCCGGGCCGGACTCGCCGAGCGCTATTGTTGCGATGCGAAAACCAGATTGGGTCAAGCGCCGGTCGGTACGATCCCTTGAGATCTCTCTCGCCCAGATCGGAGAGTGAGGGGACGTCGAGACCCGTTGTGTCTGAAAGGAATCAATGGTTTAGCCGGATTTGTAGCGGGATTGCAACATCCGACCCTCGATCGGATCAAGTCGAGAACAAACTCACGATTTTTCTTGCAACGCACAAAAACAATCGGTAGTATTCGTTTTGTCTCCTCCACCCTCCTCCTTTGGTGGATTCAACCCGACCCTCACCGGTCGGGTTTTTTTTGCCCTCGATGGGCTTCCCGGTTTGACGGACAATTTCTCTTCGGCTACGATCGAGGGCTTTTCGCTCTAGTGGTCATTCGATGTTTCTGGCCGCTCTGCGATTTATTCAGGGTTTTTGGACTTGCGGCCTGCGTCGGGCGTTACTGCGTGCCCGGCCCCGCTGGCTGTGCGGACAGATCTTCTCCGGGATTCGAAATGAAGACTTTTTCTGCCAAGGCGCATGAGGTCAAGCGCGATTGGTTTGTTGTGGACGCATCGGACAAGGTACTCGGTCGGCTTGCGGCCGAGATCGCCCGCCGGCTTCGGGGTAAGCACAAGCCGGAATTCACTCCGCACGTCGACACGGGCGACTTCATCGTGGTCGTCAACGCTGCTCGTATCCGGGTGACCGGCAACAAGAGCGAGGACAAGACCTACTTCCGCCATAGCGGCTACCCGGGCGGCATTTCCGAGACCAATTTTTCGAAGATGCAAAGCCGGTTCCCAGGTCGCGCCCTGGAAAAGGCGGTCAAGGGCATGCTCCCCAAGGGCCCGCTGGGCTATGCGATGTTCAAAAAACTGAAGGTCTACGCCGAGGGTACTCACCCCCACACGGCGCAGCAACCGAAGGCACTGGAGATCTGACATGGTCGGTGATTACTATTACGGTACGGGTCGTCGCAAGACCTCGGTCGCTCGGGTTTTTCTGCGTCGCGGCAGCGGCAAGATGATCGTCAACGGTCGCACGCTCGACCAATACTTCGCGCGCGAAACCGGTCGGATGGTCGTGCGCCAACCGCTCGAACTGACCCAGAACATCGATTCATTCGACGTGATGGTCAACGTTCATGGTGGTGGCGAGACGGGTCAAGCCGGAGCAGTGCGACACGGCATTACCCGCGCCCTGATCGATTTCGATGCGAGTCTCAAGCCCGCGCTCTCTGCTGCCGGCCTGGTGACGCGCGATGCGCGGGAGGTCGAGCGCAAGAAGGTCGGTCTGCACAAGGCGCGTCGCCGCAAGCAGTTCTCCAAGCGTTGACGGTGGGCGTGCGCGCCTTCCTTTCCTTGCCTGGCCAAAACCGCCTTTCGGGGCGGTTTTTCTTTTGAGGACCTTCACGCATGATCAAGGTTGGAATCGTCGGCGGGACCGGTTACACCGGGGTCGAACTGCTTCGCTTGCTGGCCCAGCACCCTCAGGCTGAGCTGCATGCCATCACCTCGCGAAAAGAGTCCGGCTTGCGCGTGGCCGATCTGTTTCCTTCCTTGCGTGGTCGGGTCAATCTGGCGTTTTCGGATCCCGCCCAGGCCCCGCTGACAGGATGCCAGGTGGTGTTTTTTGCCACGCCCCATGGCGTTGCGATGGCGCAGGCGCCGGAACTGCTCGCAGCGGGCGTCAAGGTGATCGATCTCGCCGCGGATTTTCGGCTGAAGGACACCGCCGAATTCGAGCACTGGTACAAGATGCCGCACAGCTGTCCCGATTTGCTCGCAGAGTCGGTCTACGGCCTGCCCGAAATCAATCGTGCAGCGATCCGTTCAGCCCGCATCATCGGTCTGCCGGGTTGCTATCCCACTTCGGTCCAGCTGGGCCTGGCCCCGCTTCTTGATCCAAACGCGTGTGCAAAGGCCGGAGGGGATCTCATCGATCGCGACAGCATCATCGCCGACTGTAAATCGGGGGTGTCGGGGGCGGGCCGCAAGGCTGAAGTGCATACTCTGCTCGCCGAGGCCTCCGACAACTTCAAGGCCTATGGGGTCAGTGGTCATCGTCATTGGCCCGAAATCCGCCAGGGCCTCTCGGCCATCGCCGGTCAGCCCGTCTCGCTGGTGTTCACGCCCCACCTGGTACCAATGATCCGTGGCATCCATTCGACGATCTACGCGCGCCTGACCGCGCAGGGGCGCAAGACAGATCTGCAGGCACTGTTCGAGCAACGATTTGCCGGCGAACCGTTTGTTGATGTGATGCCTGCCGGCTCAACGCCCGAGACCCGATCGGTGCGGGCGTCGAACATGCTGAGAATCGCGGTGCATCGCCCGCCCGGCAGCGATTGGGTGACGCTGCTCGTGGTCGAGGACAATCTGGTGAAGGGCGCGTCCGGCCAGGCGGTCCAGGTCATGAACCTCATGTTTGGCCTCCCCGAGGACATGGGATTGACCCAGATCCCGGTGCTGCCGTGATGCTAATATTTGAGCGTTCCTAGGGAGATACTCAATGAATGCTGTTGCCGAGATGCCCGCGCCGCTGCTGTTTACCGACAGCGCTGCGGCCAAGGTCAAGGATCTGATCGACGAGGAGGGCAACCCCTCTCTCAAGCTCAGGGTGTTCGTCCAGGGCGGGGGATGCTCGGGCTTCCAGTACGGATTCACCTTCGACGAAGAGGTGAGCGAGGACGATACCGTGATGGAGAAAAACGGCGTCCATCTGCTCATCGATGCGATGAGCTATCAGTACTTGGTCGGGGCCGAGATCGACTACAAAGATGATCTTGAAGGGGCCCAGTTCGTGATCAAGAATCCCAACGCGACCACCACCTGCGGTTGCGGTTCTTCATTCTCGGTGTAATGCGCGACGACCCGGCGCGTGGTGCAGTGACCCCAGCACACGCTCACCGCGCGCCCCGGTGACGGCCGGAAGATTACCGGTCTGAAGCAGCAGCCTGCGTGCTGCCAGCCAGGCAAAGGCCGCGGCCTCGACCGATCTCGGATCGATGCCCAGCGCTGCGGTGCTCCGTAGAGTGCGGTTCGACAGATGCGCGCTCAGCCTTCGCAACAATTCGCGGTTGAGCGCCCCGCCCCCGCACAGGTACACCTCATCGGCCTCCCACTGCTCACATGACCGGGCAATCGTGACTGCGCTCAGTTCGGTCAAGGTCGCTTGAATGTCCTCTGGGCGCAATGAATCTCCCCGACGCGCCAGTGCCCGTTCGATCCATCCTGCGTTGAACAGGTCTCGACCCGTGCTCTTGGGCGGGCGCTGGGCGAAGAACGGTTCAGCAAGCAGCAGGTCCAGCAGTCTTCGGTCAACCCGCCCGGTGCTGGCCCATTGCCCATCCGGGTCGAAGTTGCCTGCGCCCGGGTGGTGTCGCGCGAACCAGTAATCCAACAGCGTATTGCCCGGCCCAGTATCGTGTCCGAGGATGCCTGACCCGCAGAGTTCGCGCTGATCGCCGGGTGGCATGAAGGTGATGTTGGCGATCCCGCCAATGTTGATCACCAGCCGGGGCAGAGCAGGGTGGCCGAGGATTTGTGCATGAAACGCCGGTACCAGCGGGGCCCCCTGGCCCCCTGCGGCAAGATCTGCAGCACGTATATCCGAGACCACCGGGATATGTGCAAGCTCGGCCAGCCGGGCCCCGTTCAACAGTTGCAGTGAATAGCCCTGTTCGGGCCGATGCCGCACGGTCTGCCCGTGTGCGCCAATGGCCGCGACCGCCTGGGGCGACACATCAGCATCGCTCAAGAGTCGTCCGGCTACCTGCGCATAGAGCTCGGATAGGGCCAGACTCGCCCGTGCCGCGCGTTCGAGCTCGTCCGGGCCACTCGCCTGAAGCAGTTGCAAGGACTCTCTGAGTCCGGGCGGAATCGGGATGGAGGCAAAGCCGATGGTACGAAAGGATCGGCCGTATTCCGCGAGCACCCCATCGACTGCATCGACGCTCGTCCCCGACATCAGTCCGATGACCAGCAGCCGAGCGTCTTCCAGAGGCCGCAGGCCGGGCTCCATCGTGTGCTGCCAGTGCTCTAGGTGCGGGTTTACTCGAAACTGGCCATTCCGATGGACTCGATCTGGGCCAGCTGTTCGCGCCAGACCGCAGCAAGCGGGTCAAAACGCATGCGCTCGGCCACGCTGAGCCGACGTCCTTCGGGCAGTTTGACCGTCATGGGATCCATGTGCTGCCCGTTGACTCGGAATTCGTAGTGAAGATGAGGGCCGGTGGCCCAGCCGGTCATGCCTACGGTACCGATCACTTCGCCCTGGCTGACCCGACTGCCGCGCTTCAGAGCCTCGGCAAAGCTGTTGAGGTGGGCGTACACGGTGGTGATCCGTCCCGGGTGTGCAATACGCACTACGCGGCCGTAACCGCCCTCGTGTCCGACGAACTCGACCACGCCGTCTGCTGAACTGCGCACACGCGTACCGATGGGCGCGGCGAAGTCGACGCCCGTATGGGCGCGCACGTCTTTGAACAGTGGGTGACGACGTGCAAAGCTGTAGTTGGAGGACACCCTGGAAAATTCCAGTGGCTCTCGCAAAAACGATCGGGTCAGGCTTCGACCCTCGAAATCGAAGTAGGAGCCCCGGCCGGGCTCGTGCTCAAACCACAAGGCCTGATGACGGGCGCTACCGTTGGTGAGCTCAAATGCGAGCAAACGCCCCGCGACCGGGGTGTCAAGACTGCCGGCCTCGCGGACCATTTCGTAAATGACGGCCAACCGATCGCCCCGACGGAGGTCTCTGCGAAGGTTCAAGACACCGTCCAGCACGTCGACGAGTTTGATCGCGACCGCGTCTGGGATATCCGCCGCATCGGTCGCGGCGAACAATGAACTGCGCACCTCGGCCGTTCGCATCACGATCGAGCGGTCGAGATCGACCACCGCTTCGTTCATGGAGAAGCCTTGGTCTTCACGGGTGATCGTCAGGCGGACGGGCGCTGCCGGCGATTCGGGGTCGATTGCAGCGGGTCGGTACTGCAGCAGGTGCACCCTGCCCAGGTCGTCGATCTCTGCGGTGACCGTGCGCCCCGCGGTCAGTTGCATCAACTGCCGGGTCTTGCGATCGGATGCAACAAACTGCATCAGTTCCGGGTCGTCTGCGCCCATCCGGTTGAGCAGGCTGGCCAGCGTATCGCCCCGAACGACACGCTCGGATTGGCGAAAGAGCGCGGGCGTCGATTCGGTCTCAGCCGGGTGCCCTCCGGCGCTGGGAGGATTGAACGACTTGACCACAAATTTGAGCTCGGGCAGATCCACGACCGTGGAGGGCGCAACACCGAACGCCGTGACCGCCCCGAGCGCGAGAACGACCCCGACGGCCAGCATCGCGCGACGCGCATACGTGGGTCGCTCGAGGGCGAATTCGGACAAAGGCGGGGGGCTCGAACTCAAATCGGGACCTTCGGTGAATTTGATTTGACACACTGCCAAGTTGCGACCGGAAGGGCAGGTCTGCTCGGCTAGAATCGTCGAATTTCGGGATTCTACAGGAATCCTTCGTAGGCCATTGAAAAACGGGCGGTTTGGGCTTTGGAGGCAGCGATGGGCGAAGCGGCGGGATCCGCGAAAATCGTGAGTGAGCAGGTTCGCCATGCGATGGCCGTCAGCCAGCGGGGATGCGACGAACTGCTGGTCGCATCCGAGTGGCAGGACAAGCTGTCCCGAAGCGAGGCGATTGGCGCGCCGCTACGGATCAAGCTCGGTCTGGACCCGACCGCCCCCGACCTCCACCTCGGCCACACGGTCGTCCTCAACAAGATGCGGCAGTTGCAGGATCTGGGCCACACAGTGATTTTCCTGATTGGTGATTTCACCGCGATGATCGGCGATCCGTCAGGCCGAAATTCCACCCGTCCTCCGCTCACCCGCGAACAGATCGAAGACAACGCGCGGACCTATTTCAACCAGGCGAGCCTGGTGCTCGATCCGGCCCGCACGGAGATCCGCTACAACTCGGAATGGAGCGACCCGCTCGGTGCCCGGGGGATGATCCAGCTCGCCTCGCGCTACACGGTCGCGCGGATGATGGAGCGCGACGACTTTTCCAAGCGCTTCCGCTCGGGAGTGCCGATTTCAGTGCACGAGTTTCTGTATCCCCTCATGCAGGGGTACGACTCCGTTGCGCTCAAGTCCGACATCGAGCTCGGCGGGACAGATCAGAAATTCAATCTCCTGGTCGGCCGCGAACTGCAGCGTGAATTCGGCCAGGAACCGCAATGCATCCTGACCATGCCTCTGCTCGAGGGCTTGGATGGTGTCGACAAAATGTCCAAATCCAAGGGCAACTATGTCGGCATTCAGGAGCCGCCGGGCGAAATCTTCGGCAAGCTGATGTCGATCTCGGACACGCTGATGTGGCGTTATTTCGAGTTGCTTTCCTTTCGCCCGATGCAGGAGATTTCGGCACTTCGCCGCGAGTGCGGGGAGGGCCGAAATCCTCGGGATGCGAAGGTCATGCTCGCGCAGGAAATCGTCGAGCGGTTTCACGACCGCGCGGCTGCCGAGCGGGCATTGGCCGACTTCGAGGCCCGGTTTCGAGAAGGGGCCATTCCCGCTGACCTGCCCGAGGTCCTTCTGAGCGGCGCGCCCCTGCCGGTCGGCACGGCACTGCGGGAGGCGGGCCTTGCGTCCTCATCCTCGGAGGCGCTTCGGAGCATTGAGCAGGGTGGGGTGAAGATTGATGGTGAACGGATCGGGGATCGGGGCCTCAAGCTGCCCGCCGGCACCTACGTCATCCAGGTCGGTAAGCGACGTTTTGCCCGCGTCAGCATCCGGGCCTGATCGGAGGGCCGCAATGAGCGCGTGCACCCTCATTTTTGTGCGACATGGCGTGACTGACTGGAATCGGTTGCGTCGTTTCCAGGGGCAGACCGATATCGCGCTGAATGCTGACGGCCTCGACCAGGCCGAGCGGACTGCCGCTGTGCTTGGAACCGAGAAGGTTGCGGCGGTCTATTCCAGCGATCTGCTTCGAACCCGCCAGACCGCCGAACCCATCGCGCGAGCCCTGGGCATGCCCCTTGTGGTTGAACCCGGTCTGCGGGAGCGCTCATATGGTCTGCTCGAGGGCCGCACTCACGATGAGCTGCGCCGTGACCACCCCGAGGTGTATCAGCGCTGGCGGGCGCGAGAGCCCGATTTCGTACCCTCGGGCGGTGAGTCCTTGCGCGCGCTTCATGTACGTGTGGAGCGTCAGATCCGCCTGCTCGCCCAGAAGCATGCCCACCAGACCGTCGTGGCCGTCACCCATGGGGGCGTGCTCGACTGCATCTACCGGATCGCTGCCGGTATGCCGATCGAGGCACCCCGCAGTGTCGAACTGCGCAATGCCAGTCTCAACCGGGTGTTCTGGAACGGCCAGTCTTTCTCGGTGCTGTCCTGGGGCGAGGTCGATCATTTACAGCCTTCTCGCGACGATATCGAGCCTTGACGCCTTCACCGGCGGCCGTCCGCATTGCGTGGGTTCGTGGGTTCGGTGGCCTCTGCGCAAGGTCGAGGCGGGTCGATTTCGTTAAAATACAAGGCGATCTTCGTTCGGTCTGAATCCGTCTGCACCGATCTTTTCCTCTCCTTCTTCCCAAAATCGACTGGGCTTCGCCCGGGAGCCGCTACCGTGTTTGACCGCAACCTCGGAATTGATCGGGTCGATCCCGAACTCTGGCAGGCCATCTGCGATGAAAACAGTCGCCAGGAACACCACATCGAACTAATTGCGTCGGAAAACTACGCGAGCCCGGCGGTCATGGCCGCACAGGGCAGCCAGCTCACCAACAAATATGCCGAGGGCTACCCTGGGCGGCGGTATTACGGCGGATGCGAATTCGTCGACGTTGCTGAACAACTCGCACTCGATCGCGTGCGCCAGCTCTATGGTGCGGCGTGCGCCAATGTTCAGCCGCACTCGGGTGCGCAGGCAAACGAGGCGGTCTTCCTGGCCTTTCTCAATCCCGGCGACACGATCATGGGGATGAGCCTGGCCGAGGGTGGGCACCTGACGCATGGCATGCCCCTGAACATTTCAGGCAAGTGGTTCAAGGTGGTCTCCTACGGCCTGGACGCGCACGAGGCGATCGATTACGACGCGATGGCCCGGCGGGCCCGGGAGACCCGACCCAAGCTGATCATCGCCGGGGCTTCAGCCTACAGCCTGCGGATCGATTGGGCCCGGTTTGCCGAGGTGGCCCGCGAGGTGGGCGCGCTGTTCATGGTCGACATGGCTCACTACTCGGGGCTGATCGCAGCCGGGCTTTACCCGAACCCGGTTCCGCATGCCGATATCGTCACCTCGACCACGCACAAGAGCCTGAGGGGACCCCGAGGCGGCTTCATCCTGATGAAGCCCGAGCATGAAAAGGCCATCAACTCGGCCGTTTTCCCTGGCCTGCAGGGCGGCCCGCTGATGCATGTCATCGCAGCCAAGGCTGTGGCGTTTCGTGAAGCCCTGGCCCCCGAATTCCGACGCTATCAGCAGCAGGTCCTCGACAACGCCGCTGCCCTGGCCCAAACCTTGACCGAGCGCGGCCTGCGCATCGTGTCGGGCCGTACGGAGTCGCACGTGATGCTGGTCGACCTGCGCGCCAAGCGGATCACCGGCAAGGAAGCCGAGCGGATGCTCGGCCTGGCCCACATCACCTGCAACAAGAACGCGATCCCGAACGACCCGGAAAAGCCCATGGTCACAAGCGGTATCCGGCTCGGGTCGCCGGCGATGACCACTCGCGGCTTCGGGATCGAGGAGGCCCGCCAGGTGGGGCATCTGATGGCCGATGTGCTGGATCACCCGGCCGACGAATCGGTGATCTCAAAAGTGCGGACCTCGGTCAATGCCCTGACGGCACGCTTTCCGGTCTATCGTTGAGCGATTGGCCTCGAATCGGCCTCCACCTTCGACCTCATTGCTTCGCGCCTGGCTGAGACATCATGCGTTGTCCGTTTTGCGACCACTCTGAAACCCAGGTGGTCGAGACGCGCGATTCGGACGACGGCGACTCGATCCGGCGCAGACGCCGCTGCTTGCAGTGCGACAAGCGGTTCACCACCTACGAACGGATCGAACTTGCGCTGCCCGCGGTGGTAAAGCGAAACGGCGTTCGCACCGAATTCGACCGTCGCAAGCTGCGGGCATCGATGGCGCTCGCGCTACGCAAGCGTCCCGTCTCGGCCGAGGCGGTCGATGCCGCCATCCATCGCATCGAAGAGCGCTTGCTTGCTCAGGGCCTGCGCGAGGTGGGCAGCGACCGTGTGGGGGAGTTGGTCATGCGGGAACTGCAGCGTCTGGACAAGATCGCTTACGTCCGATTTGCATCGGTGTACCGAAACTTCGAAGACATCGACCAGTTCAGCGATGTAATCGAGGAGGTTCGCCCGCAAGGCGGAAGCTGAGCCGCGGACGAGCGCCGCGGCTCAGCCTTGGCGCAGTCTCCTGAGCCCAACGTGCGCGCCGGGATGGCGTAGCCTCTTGACGAGGGGCTTTCAGGGCCCTTGCCCGGCTATCGGGTCTGCGCTGCGCTGCGGATTTTTTCGAGTGATTGGTTCGGTGTGATGTGCTGCGGGTCGACCTTCAGTTCGATCAATGCGGGTCGCTTCCGGTCACGCATGAAGGCCAGTGCTGCCCTGAGGGCGGGCTCGAACTCCGAGGTTCGGGCAACGTGGGCCCCGAATCCACCGAAGGCCTCCGCGTACTTCGCGAAATCGGGATTCACCAGGTGCGTGCCGTGTTCGTGGGTCGGGTATTCGCGTTCCTGATGCATGCGGATGGTCCCGTACATGCCGTTGTTGAAGACGATCACCAGGGGTGCACCACCGTGCTGCACTGCGGTGGCGAGCTCTTGCCCGGTCATGAGGAAGTCGCCGTCACCCGCGACGCAGATCGTGGTGCGAGAAGGCGCGCACACGCTGGCCGCGACGGCCGCCGGCACGCCATAGCCCATGGCGCCCGAGGTGCTCGCCAGCTGTGTGCGCAGACCCGCATAGGGCCAGAAGCGATGGGCCCAGGTGGCAAAGTTGCCTGCGCCATTGGTAATGATGGTGTCTGCAGGGGCCACGCGTGCGATGGTCTGCATCACTGCCCAAAGATCAAGCTCCGGCGCGATCCCCTCGTAGAGCGCGGGCCGTTTCTGCCATGCTTGATAGTCGCTCCGTGCTTCGGCGACCCGGTCCTTCCAGACCGGCTGATCGATGCGCAGTTCGCGCAAGGCCGCGGCGATTTCGGGCATTCCCGACGCAATCATCAGGTCGGCGTGGTAGACGCTGCCCAGTTCCTCCATTCCGGCATGGATGTGGATCAGTGTCTGAGTGGGACACGGGACGGTGAGCAGGGAGTAGCCCGAGGTGGTCATCTCGCCGAGTCGGGGCCCGATCGCGATGATGAGGTCGGCCTCGCGTACCCGTGCGGCGAGCTTGGGATTGATGCCGATGCCGACGTCGCCGATGTAGTTCGGGTGGCGATTGTCGAACAGGTCCTGATAGCGGAAGGCGCAACTCACCGGCAGGTGGTTCGCCTCGACAAAGGTCTTGAGATCGGCGCAGGCCTGCGCCGTCCAGCCCGTCCCCCCCAGGATCAGCAGGGGGCGTTGGGCGGAGGCCAGCAGGCCGCGGAATGCCTGCAGTTGCGCGGGGCTTGCGCTCGCTCGGACCGGCTTGTGTCGAGGCGGGTGAACGACCCGGGCGTGCGCGGTGAGCATATCTTCAGGCAAGGCCAGCACCACCGGGCCGGTGCGGCCACTGGTGGCCACCTGAAAGGCGTGGGCGAGGTACTCGGGCAGCCGGTCGGCGCGGTCCACCTGGGCAACCCACTTGGCCATCGGGCCGAACATGCGGCGGTAGTCGACCTCCTGAAAGGCCTCGCGGTCGGCGAAGTCGCTGCCGACCTGACCGATCAGCACGATCATCGGTACCGAGTCCTGATGCGCGGCGTGCACCCCGATCGAGGCATTGGTTGCGCCTGGACCGCGGGTCACCATCACCACCCCAGGCTTGCCCGTGAGCTTGGCATAGGCGTCGGCCATGAAGGCGGCCCCGCCTTCCTGCCGGCAGATCACGAAACGGATGTCCTCGCGATGGCGATACAGGCCATCCAGGACGGCGAGATAGCTCTCGCCGGGCACACCAAAGATCGTGTCGACGCCTTGTTGCGCCAGGGCGTCGGCGAGGATGTGTCCCCCGATCTGGGGTTCGGTGGTCTGGGCAGCAGTGTTCAATGGTCTTCTCGCGAGTGTGGACGCTGATCGACGAATTTTAGGCGACTCCGGGGCGACCGGGGCGATCGGCGATAATGGCAGAATGTTCACTGAAGCCGATCACCTTTGGATGCAGCGGGCGCTCGACCTCGCTGAGCTTGGGCTGATGTCGACCATGCCCAATCCTCGGGTCGGTTGCGTCATCGTGCGTGATGGAGTCGTCGTGGGCGAGGGATGGCATCGCCGCGCGGGGGAGGCCCATGCCGAGACCATCGCCCTTGCTCAGGCGGGCGAGCGGGCCCGGGGTGCCACCGCTTATGTCACCCTCGAGCCCTGCAGTCACTTCGGCCGAACGCCACCGTGTACCGATGCGCTGGTCGCTGCGCGACTCGCGCGGGTGATCGTGGCGATGGAGGATCCCAATCCGCTGGTGAACGGTCAGGGACTGGACCGCTTGCGGCAGGCGGGCATCGATGTGCGTTGCGGTTTGCTCGAGGCTCAGGCTCGCGAACTGAACATCGGGTTCGTGTCCAGAATGAAACGCGGTCGCCCTTGGGTTCGTATGAAATGCGCCGCTTCGCTCGACGGCTTCACCGCGCTGGCCAGCGGGCAAAGCCAGTGGATCACGGGGGAGGCCGCACGTGCCGACGGTCACCGCTGGCGCGCGCGCAGCTGTGCGATCCTCACCGGGATGGGCACGGTGCGCGAAGATAACCCGATGATGACCGCGCGTATCCCCGAGGCCGACCGTCAGCCGCTCAAAGTGCTCGTCGACTCCCGTCTCGAGGTCGATCCTCATGCCCGGCTTCTGCAGTCTGGTCAGGTGCTGATCGTCGCGGCAACGGATCTCTCGGGTCGGGCGCAGCAACTGCGCGACCGCGGGTGCGAGCTCGCTTTTTTTGCCGATGCCCGAGGCAAAGTCGACCTGGGCCGCCTGCTCGGCGAGCTTGGTTCTCGAGGCATCAACGAGCTGCATGTCGAGGCCGGACACAAGCTCAACGGCTCGCTGTTGCGGGAAGGGTGGGTCGATGAGCTGTTGATTTACACCGCGCCCTCGCTGATCGGCTCTGGACGGCCGATGTTCGACTTGCCGCCCGTCGATTCGCTTGAGGCGCAAACGCGGCTCGAGTTTCATTCCATCGAGCGTATCGGGGCCGATCTGTGCGTTCGTGCCCGCGTGCAGCGCTCATCCTGATCAACGACCGAACTGCGCAGCAAGAGGCTCATCGATGTTCACCGGAATCGTCGCAGCTGTAGGGCATATCGAATCTTGCCAGCCCCTGACGGGCGGCCGAGGACTGCGTCTGGTGGTCCAAGCGGCCGACCTGGGCCTCGAGGATGTGGCGATCGGCGACTCCGTTTCGATCCAGGGCGCCTGCATGACCGTGGTGGCGATCGATCGTGGCCGGCTCGCCTTCGATGTCTCCGCCGAGAGCCTGGCCTGCACCGCAGGACTCGATCAGCCGGGTCCGGTCAACCTTGAAAAGGCCCTCCGTCTGGCGGACCGACTGGGGGGCCACCTGGTCACCGGTCATGTCGATGGTCTCGGTGTGGTGCGGCAGTTCGAGCGCATCGGCGAATCATGGCTGCTGGTGGTACGGGCACCGCGCACGATCGGTCGCTATCTGGCCTACAAGGGCTCGGTGACGGTCAATGGCGTGAGCCTCACCGTGAATGCGGTGGAGGACGTCGACGAGGGCTGTGATTTTTCAGTGAACCTGATCCCTCACACCGTCGCGGTCACCACCCTGTCGCGTCTGGCACCCGGCCAGCGGGTGAACCTTGAAATCGATCTCATTGCCCGTTACTGCGAGCGTCTGCTCGCGGCGGACGCCCAAACCCGCGAAGCGTAGAATCCGCCCATGGCTCTTTCAAGCATTGCCGAAATCCTCGAGGACATCCGCCTTGGCCGCATGGTGATCCTCGTCGACGAGGAGGACCGCGAAAACGAAGGTGATCTGGTCATCGCAGCACAGTTCGCGACGGCCGAGTCGATCAATTTCATGGCACGTTATGGTCGCGGCCTCATCTGCCTCACCCTCACCGAGGCCCGGTGCACCCAGCTGGACCTGCCCCTGATGGTGACGCGCAATGGCACTCGGCATGGCACCAAATTCACCGTGTCCATCGAGGCCGCCGAAGGCGTGAGTACCGGTATTTCGGCAGCCGATCGGGCCCGCACCGTTCAGGCCGCCATCCGTCGGGATGCCCGCCCGCAGGACCTGGTGCAGCCGGGTCACATCTTTCCGCTTCGTGCCGAGCCGGGGGGCGTGCTGGTGCGCGCCGGTCATACCGAGGCGGGTTGCGATCTGGCTGCGCTTGCCGGGCTCGAGCCCGCGTCGGTGATTTGCGAAATCATGAAGGACGACGGGACCATGGCCCGCCTGCCCGACCTCATGGAGTTCGCCCGGGAACACGGGCTGCGCATTGGCGCCATCGCCGACCTGATTCACTATCGCAGCTCCAACGAGTCGCTGATCGAGCGCATCCGCGAGTCGGAGATCCCGACCGCTCATGGCCTGTTTCGGATGATTGCCTACCGCGACAGGGCGATGGGCGAAGTTCATCTTGCGCTCATCTGCGGCCAGCCCGGCCCGGACAATGATTCGCTGGTCCGTGTGCACGAGCCGCTGTCCATGCTCGACCTGATCGAAACCCGGCGCCCCGGCCAGAACTGGTCGATCCACAATGCGCTCGCTGCCATTGCGGCTTCTGGATGCGGCGTACTGGTCCTGGTCAATTGCTCCCAGACGCCAGCCGATCTCATGGCTGCGCTCTCCGGCGCCGCCCAGTCCAGCACCGAATTGGCCGAAGGCGCACGCCGCGGCAAGATGGATATCCGCACTTATGGAATCGGCGCGCAAATCCTCAAGGACGTCGGTGTGGGCCGCATGCGTCTTCTGTCTCGCCCAGTCAAGCTGCCCAGCATGGCGGGATTCGCTTTGCATGTGACCGACTTTGTGCCCAATCCCTCCTGAGGTGCCCGTCATGTCTGTTGTTGTTCATCAGTCGCAACCCAACGGCCGCGGGCTCTCGATTGGCATCGTGAGTGCCCGTTTCAACGAGCCGGTCTGTCAGGCCCTGCTGTCGGCCTGCCTGGCCGAACTCGCCCGGCTTGGGGTGGCCGATGACCGGGTGGCGGTCTGCACGGTTCCAGGAGCGCTTGAGATCCCCTACGCCCTGGCCCGCATGGCCGATAGCGGCACCTTCGATGCGTTGATCGCCATCGGGGCTGTGATCCGTGGCGAGACCTACCATTTCGAAGTGGTGTCCAACGAGGCCTCGCACGGCATCCAGTCGGTTTCGCTCGCGAGCCGCATTCCCGTGGCCAACGCGGTCCTCACCACCAATACCGACGAGCAGGCCCAGGCGCGTGCTCCGGTCAAGGGGGCCGAGGCGGCCCAGGTCGCGGTCGAGATGGCTTGCCTGGGTGCCTGGCTCGATCATCCGCCGGTCGGGGGCGACCGTGCCCGCGTCGGGTCGGCCTGAGTTGATCGCGATGGCCGCGCCACCCAAACCAGTCGTCGATTCCCATCGGGGAACCCCCGCCAAGAGCGCCCGGCGCCGCGCGCGCGAGCTTGCGCTTCAGGGACTCTACGAATGGCTGGTGAGCGGCAGCGAGCCATCGACCATTGAAGCCCATTTGGGCCTGGACAACCCGGGCTCGGCCAAGGCTGATCAGGATCATTTCAAGGCCTTGTTGCATGGTGTGGTGGGCGCCGCCGAGCCCTTGCACCGTCATATCGAGCCGCACCTCGATCGTCCGGTCCGCGAACTGAGTCCGGTCGAGCACGCGGCCCTGCTGCTTGCGACCTATGAACTGGCCTACCACCCGGAAATTCCGTATCGGGTGGTCATCAACGAGGCCGTTGAGCTCGCCAAGACCTTCGGCGGCACCGACGGTTTCAAGTACGTCAATGGCGTGCTGGACCGGGTCGCTTCGGGTTTGCGCGGCCTCGAGGCGGGCGGGGCGTGAGCTTCGTTCCATGGCCCTGGGCGAATTTCAGCTGATCCAGAAATTCTTTGCGGCGGCACCCGCCCGTCGTGCACGGCTGGGCGTGGGCGATGACTGTGCCCTACTCGCGAACGGGCCGGCCGAGGGCGCTCGCGCCGTCACGACCGACATGCTGGTGTGCGGGCGACATTTTCTGCCAACGGTCGATCCCGAGTCCCTTGGCCACAAGGCCCTCGCGGTCAACCTTTCGGATCTGGCTGCGATGGGTGCAATTCCCGAGGCTTTCACCCTGGCGCTGGCTCTGCCCGATGTGGATGAGGCCTGGCTGGAGGGCTTCGCACGCGGCTTACTCAGGCTGTCCAGCGCCGCCGATTGCGAACTCGTCGGGGGCGACACCACCCGCGGTCCGCTCAACATCTGTATCACTGCGATCGGCCGTGTGGACGAAGCGCGGGCGCTGCGACGCGATCGCGCCCGGCCGGGCGATGATCTCTGGGTTTCGGGCGAGCTCGGCGCAGCGGCCTTTGCGGTTCGTGAGGCTGCGGCCGGCCGGCCTCTGGCCCCCGATCATCCTGCCCAGCGACGTCTGGACTGGCCCGATCCACGCCTGCTGCTGGGTCGTGAACTGTCGGGTCTGGCCCATGCGGCGATCGATGTGTCGGACGGCCTCGCGGGCGACGTGGCCCACCTGGTGGAACGGTCCGGCGTGGCGATCCGCATCGTGTGGGACGACGTGCCGACCGCGTCTTGCCTGGACCATGAACCGGACGGTGAACGGATGCGGCTCGCGCTCTCCGGGGGCGACGATTACGAGCTGCTCTTTACCGCGCCGATGGCCCACCGGCAGGCCCTCGCGGAGCTGTCCGCCCGGATCGGTCTGCGTCTGACCCGAATCGGCACGGTTCAGACCGGGTGCGGGCGCAGCATCGTCGACCGCCAGGGTAGGGTCCTCGGGGCCGGTCTTGGGGGGTACGACCATTTCGCTTGAAAGCGGTCCCACCGGTCCCGAACGGGGCGATACGGTCTCGCGGGTCCCGCGCGCCCGATTTCGCCTGTCCCGACCCGCGCACCTGGTCGCGCTGGGCGCCGGCAGCGGGCTTGCGCCCTGGGCTCCGGGAACCTTCGGCACCCTATGGGCCTGGGCGGTCTTTGTGGCGCTGGATGATTGGGTCGACCGTCCCGTTTGGTGGGCGATCATCCCGGTGGCTTTCGTGCTCGGCGTCTGGGCCTGCGGCCGGACCGGTCGGGACGTGGGGGTTTCGGACCACCCGGCCATGGTCTGGGATGAGGTCGTTGCCTTCTGGCTGGTGCTTGTCGTGCTCCCCGATGACGCCTGGATACAGTGCGCCGGGTTTGCGCTGTTTCGCCTGTTCGACATTCTGAAGCCGCCTCCGATCCGGCAATTCGATGCGCGGCTCAAAGGGGGCTTTGGCGTCATGTTCGACGACCTGCTGGCCGCCGCTTACACCCTGCTGGTCTGGCACATCTGGACTTTATTGTGAGCAGCCACTTTCAAAAAAACGATCGTGAAATAAAGGGTGTTCCGGCATGGCCCCAGATGGTTGAACTGGCGGCCCGGCTGGGTCGCCAGCTCGACCATGGAGGCCTTAGGATCGCTACGGCCGAGTCCTGCACGGGCGGGCTGATTGCCGCGCTGATCACCGAAACCCCAGGTTCGAGCGCCTGGTTCGACGCAGGTTTCATCACCTACAGCAATGCGGCCAAGGTCGACACTCTGGGTGTGTCGGAGTCGACCCTCGAGCGTTTCGGTGCCGTCAGCGAGCCGGTCGTCCGCGAAATGGCGCTGGGTGCGCTGCGCGCTTCGCCTCGGTCCCAGATCGCGATTTCCGTCAGTGGGGTGGCCGGTCCAGGGGGCGGTTCGCCAGCCAAGCCGGTCGGGACCGTCTGTTTCGCCTGCGCAATAGGGGGGTCGTCTCTCGCACTGCCGTCGCCTGACGGCACGGGCCGCCCCTCGATCTGGGCCGCGACCGTGCGTTTTTCGGGCGACCGCCGGGCCGTTCGGTTCTTTGCCGCCCGGGCCGCCCTGGCGCTTGCGCTGGAGGGCTTGGCAAGACGCGGGTGATTCAGGCCGAACGATCCGCCGGCCACTAAAATCCCCTTCATCCGGTCTAGTGATCAAGGACTGTTTGTTTATACAGTGGTTCGATGTAATAATCCTCGTCCATCGCTCCGCATCCCATCCGACCGACGAGGCCCCTCATGGACAAAGTGATCAACATGGACGACGCCAAATCCAACAAATCCGAGCGCGGCAAGGCCCTGGCCGCAGCGCTCGCCCAGATCGAAAAACAATTCGGCAAGGGCTCGATCATGCGCCTCGCCGATGCAGGCGTCGAGCACGACATCCAGGTAGTTTCCACAGGTTCTTTGGGCCTGGATATTGCCCTTGGGGTCGGCGGCCTACCCAGGGGTCGAGTGATCGAGATCTTTGGGCCGGAGTCCTCCGGCAAGACCACGCTGACCCTTCAGGTCATTGCCGAAATGCAGCGCATCGGCGGGACCTGCGCGTTCATCGATGCCGAGCATGCTCTCGATGTTCAGTACGCCGCCAAACTCGGCGTCACGCTCGATGACCTGCTGGTGTCTCAGCCCGATACCGGCGAACAGGCTCTCGAAATTGCAGATGCGCTCGTGCGCAGCGGCTCTGTCGATCTGATCGTCATCGACTCCGTAGCCGCCTTGACCCCAAAGGCCGAGATCGAGGGCGAGATGGGTGACTCCCTGCCCGGTCTGCAGGCCCGCCTCATGTCTCAGGCCCTGCGCAAGCTGACGGCCACCATCAAGCGCACCAACTCGATGGTCATCTTCATCAACCAGATCCGCATGAAGATCGGTGTCATGTTCGGCAACCCCGAAACCACCACCGGCGGCAACGCGCTCAAGTTTTATTCCTCGGTCCGCCTCGACATCCGCAGAACCGGTTCGATCAAGCGTGGTGAAGAGGTGGCCGGCAGTGAAACCAAAGTGAAGGTCGTCAAGAACAAGGTTGCGCCGCCTTTCAGGGCGGCCGAGTTCGACATCCTCTACGGCGAGGGCATTTCGCGCGAGGGCGAGATCATCGATCTGGGCGCCGCCTGCAACATCGTCGAAAAGAGCGGTGCCTGGTACAGCTACCAGGGCAACCGGATCGGGCAGGGCAAGGACAATGCCCGAGAGTACCTTCGTGAGCACCCCGAGCTTGCGCTGGACATCGAGAACCGCGTGCGCGAGCACTACGGCGTGACCCCGCGCGGACAGGCAATGCCCGGCGAGGCTGTGGCCTGAGCGCTCCCAAACCATCACTCGAGGCGCGGGCGCTCGCGCTGCTTGCGCGTCGCGAATTCAGCCGTCTCGAGCTGCGCCGTCGGCTCGAGCCATTTGCGCCCACCGAATCCGATCTCGACTCGGTTCTCGATCGGCTGGTGGCGCGCAATCTCCTTTCCGACGAGCGCTTCACCGAGTCCTTGGTCCACCGCCGGAGCGATCGCTTCGGCGTGGCCCGCATCCGGCAGGAACTCGCGATGCATGGCGTGTCGACCGATCAGGCGGCGGCCTCCCTGGAGGTGCTGCGTTCGACCGAGTTCGACCGGGCTCGAACCGTGTGGCAAAAGCGCTTCGGCCAAGAGCCCGCCGACGCCGCCGAGCGGCTGCGGCAGATGCGCTTTCTCGCCTCCCGAGGCTTCTCCCACGAAGTGATTCGCAGAGTGCTGCGCTTTGATGACGAATGAGTCCCGACGGAGCAGGATTTGCCTCTTGTTTAAGGATGCGTTCGCCTTCGTTTCGGTTTTACAACCGGCCCGCCCGGGCGTCTTCGTTTCGAGCCCTGAACGTCTGCGTCGTGCGTGCTACACTGCCCCGCAAAATTTCGGGCTTTTCCATAAAAGGCGTGCCCGATCCAGGCGTCGACCGGTTCGACACGACTGCGGCAGGGTGGGCCCCCCGACAGCGTTCGGACGTCGCGCTTCGTCCGCAGGTAGTCCGAGGGGGAACTGATCGATGAAGATCCATGAATATCAAGGCAAGGAGTTGCTGCGCCAGTACGGTGTCAGCGTGCCCAGGGGGGTGCCTTGTTTCTCGGTTGACGAGGCCGTCAAGGCAGCCCAGTCGCTCGGAGGCCCGGTCTGGGTCGTCAAGGCACAGATTCACGCGGGCGGTCGAGGAAAGGGTGGCGGCGTCAAGCTG
>JBIKVK010000004.1:0-35470 GCA_044356835.1 Burkholderiaceae bacterium | reverse complement strand
TTGCACAGAAGACCGACCAGCGCACGCTGGCCGAACTCATCGACGGGGCCGATGTTTTCCTGGGTCTTTCGGCAGGTGGGGTGCTCAAGCCCGACATGGTGGCCCGGATGGCGGAGCGGCCGCTGATCTTCGCGCTGGCCAACCCGACCCCCGAGATCATGCCGGAGGAGGTGCGGGCGGTTCGTGACGATGCGATCATTGCGACCGGGCGGACGGATTATCCCAACCAGGTCAACAACGTCCTATGTTTTCCGTTCATCTTCCGGGGCGCGCTCGACTCTGGTGCGACCACGATCACTCGTGAGATGGAAATCGCGGCCGTCCGCGCGGTGGCTGATCTCGCGCGCTCCGAAATGTCCGAGGTCGTCGCGGCTGCCTATGGTGTGCCCGGGGCGGGTTTCGGCCCGGACTATCTGATCCCCAAACCGTTCGATCCTCGTCTGATTGCCCGAATCGCGCCTGCGGTCGCCCAGGCTGCGGCCGACAGCGGCGTCGCGACCCGCCCGATCGCCGACCTTGACGCCTATCGCGCGCAGCTTGAGCAGTTCGTCTATCACTCGGGCAATTTCATGAAGCCGATCTTCGCGCAGGCGAGGAGCGCCGGCCGGCGACGCATCGCATATGCCGAGGGCGAGGATGAGCGCGTGCTTCGGGCCGTTCAGATCGTGGTCGACGAGAAGCTCGCCACGCCAGTGGTGATCGGACGGCCTGCCGTCATCGAGCAGCGCATCGAGCGTCTGGGCCTCAGAGTCCGGCCGGGTCTGGACTTCGAACTGGTCAATCCCGAGCGTGATGATCGCTATCGCGAGTACTGGCAGGAGTACTACCGGCTCACGGCCCGAAGGGGTGTGACCGAAGACTATGCCAAGACCGAGATGCGGCGTCGTTCGACGCTGATCGGTGCGATGCTCGTCCGGAAAGGCGCGGCTGATGGCCTGATCTGCGGTACCTTCGGTCCTTTCACCGAGCACCTGCGTTTCGTCGATCATGTGATTGGCAGGCGGCCGGGGTCGACTGTCTATGCGGCGATGAATACCCTGATGCTGCCGGGTCGGCAGATCACCCTGGTCGACACCCACGTCAATCACGATCCGGATGCCGGACAAATTGCCGAAATTACGCTGATGGCTGCTGAAGAATTGCGCCGCTTCGGCATCCGTCCCAAGGTGGCGCTGTTGTCGCACTCGAATTTCGGCTCGTCGCAGGATGCCTCGGCCCGCAAGATGCGGGAGGCGCTGGCCATTGTGCGTGAGCGCGCCCCGACGCTCGAGGTGGACGGCGAAATGCACGGCGACGCAGCGCTCGATCCTGCGGTCCGCTCGAGCCTCGTGCCCGACTCACGCCTTGACGGAGCCGCCAACCTCTTGGTGTTGCCCGGGATCGATGCGGCCAATATCGCCTATAACCTTCTCAAGTCCGCGGCGGGCAACAACGTTGCGATCGGGCCCGTGCTTCTTGGGGCGGCCCGCCCGGTGCATGTACTGACGCCATCGGCGACCGTCCGACGCATCGTGAACATGACCGCGTGGGCCGTGGTCGACTCGATCAACGAACGATGAGCGCCCATGAGCGCGTGATGAGCCGGATCCGGCGGCGCTTTCTCAGGCCGGTCGGGGCCCTGGTGGCCGCGCTGGTCCTCAGCGCGGTGGCCTGGCTGGGAATTTCGGGTCCCCAGGCTCGCGGTGTCGAGGAAGCCGCACCAGGCATTCCGTGGGTCGACTTTTCTGCGCTCCCGCGTGAAGCGCATGAAACCCTGGCGCTGATCCGCGCCGGGGGCCCCTTCCCGCATCGGCAGGATGGCACGGTGTTTCAGAACCGCGAGCGCATCCTGCCTAATCAGCCCAAGGGGTTCTACACCGAGTACACGGTTCGTACCCCGGGAGCCAGCAATCGCGGCGCGCGCCGCATCGTGGCCGGTGGTGATCCAAAGGCCTCGGCCGAGTTCTATTACACCGAGGACCACTACAGCAGCTTCCGACGAATCCGCGAGGTTCGACGCGAGGGCGCTCAGCGATGAGTCTGATCAGCAATTTGCCGGCGCAGGCGGTTCTGCCCCTCAAGGCCTATGATGTCGAGGCGCTCCTGAAGGACGCTGTGAGGGCCGACCAGACGATTCTGCGCGCGGATTTTGATGATGTCTCCGACCAGCATGGAGTGATGGAGCGCATCGGTGTCGGGTTCGCATTCCCCGACTATTTCGGCCGCAACCTCGACGCTCTGGCCGATTGTCTGAGCGAACTCGAGCCCGAGGAAGCCGACCGTCCGGGTTTTGTCGTCATCCTCCGCAATTTGCCTGAGGGCACGGGCTTCGACCGAGATCAGCGTGAGGCCATGCTCGACGTGTTTCGGGACGCCTCCGACCTCTTCGATGAGCGCGGTGTCGCGTTCAGGGTGTTCTACTCCGTGCGTTCGCTTCAGGCCTGATTTTCATCGGGCGGGGGCGTGGAGCCCTCGGAGGTCGCCGGCCTGAAATCGCCGGCCAGCGCCGCGAGCACGGCGAGAGCGGCCAAGCCCGCAGTTTCGGTGCGAAGCACTCGAGGGCCCAGCGAGACGGCTTCGAAACCGGCTCGTCTGGCAGCGGCCCGCTCCGCGCCTGATAGCCCTGATTCCGGACCAATCAGCAGTGTCACCTCGGTCGTCTCGTTCGCAAGGGTGAGACTGGGGAGCGCGGTCTCGACCGCAGTGACGAGGGGCAGGCGGGCCCCGGGATCCAGAGCCAGCTTCAATCCGGGACGCTCGGCACCCGCGAGCCAAGCTTGCAAATTCTGAGGGAGGGCGAGGCTGGGCAGCCGATCCTGGCCGCTCTGCATGCAGGCAGCCTCGATGATGGCTTCCCAGTGTTTCATCTTTCGCTCGCTGCGATCGCGGTCGAGCCTCACCACGCTGCGCTCTGAAAACAAGGGGATGATGTTCGAGACGCCGAGCTCGACCGCTTTCTCGATCGTCCAGTCCATCTTGTCAGAACTGGACAGACATTGGGCGAGCGTGAGGGTCAAGGGACCCTGCGCAGAGCCCGGGAGCCTGGACTCGATTCTGACCTCGCATTGGCCGGAGCTGCTCCGGGTGACCCGTCCCTGGAAGCGCCCGCCCTGGCCGTCGAAGACCTCGATCGGGTCGCCTTCAGAAAGCCTCAATACCCTCGTCAGGTAGTGAGCTCGCGCCCGGTCGAGCGTGACAGACCGGGGGCCGATCTGGTCGGGGATCAGCAGGTCTGCGATAGGGATCAGCAGGCGGGGTGTCATTGGACTTGGGCGGGTGGGCAGACCGTATCAAAAAAAATGATAACAGCCCCCCTTCATCGGAGCAGTCAACGAGGCGCGCTTTGATAAAATCCGAAGGTTCAGTCGATGCCCGCGCCCGAAATCGGTCGGTCTCCGCATGGGTCGACGCAGACGGGGTGCTCTGCAATGGATCAGGTTCGCGTGGAAGGTTTGGGCGCGTCGGCGAGTGCGCCGGAAGTCACCGAAAAATCGATGGCCGACGCGATCCGCGCGCTGGCGATGGATGCGGTCCAGCAGGCCAACTCCGGGCACCCCGGGATGCCCATGGGCATGGCCGAGATTGCCCTTGCCTTGTGGGGCGGGGTTCTGCGCCACAATCCCCTCGATCCCCATTGGCCCGACCGAGACCGATTCGTGCTCTCGAACGGACACGGTTCGATGCTGCTGTACGCGCTCTTACATCTGACGGGCTACGACCTGCCGATCGAAGAATTGCGTCGCTTCAGGCAGCTTCACTCCAAGACGCCCGGACACCCCGAGGTCGGTATCACGCCAGGGGTCGAGACGACAACGGGTCCGCTGGGGCAGGGCCTTGCAAACGCAGTGGGCATGGCGCTCGCTGAAAAGCTGCTCGCGGCCCGGTTCAATCGGGACGGTCTCGCTCTAGTCGATCATATGACCTGGGTCTTTGCCGGCGATGGATGTCTCATGGAGGGCATTTCGCACGAGGCGTGCTCGCTCGCGGCGAGCTGGCGCTTGTCAAAGCTCGTGGTCCTGTACGACGACAACGGCATCTCCATTGACGGTCAGGTGACGCCCTGGTTTGGTGACGACACGGCCGCCCGTTTCCGGGCCTATGGCTGGAACGTCATCGAGGCGGTTGACGGCCATGATGTGTCGGCGGTGCGCGCCGCGATGGCTCAGGCTCGAGACTGGGCTCGCGCGGGTCGCGATGGCCGGTTCATGCCGACCTTCATCCAGTGCCGAACCGAGATCGGACGAGGCTCTCCGGGACGGGTCAACACGGCCAAAGCTCATGGCGAACCCCTCGGTGCGGCCGAGATCGAGGCCACGCGTGCAGCCCTGGGCTGGAACTGTGGCCCGTTCGAAATTCCGCAGAGCGTGCGTGCTGCCTGGGATGCGCGTGCCACCGGGGCCTCGGCACAACAGGATTGGATGGCGCGACTCGATCTTTTTCGCAAGCGCCATCCGGATTTGGCGGCCGAGTTTGAGCGCCGCATGCGGGGCGAGCTGTCCGACGACTATGATCAGGCCTATCACGCGGCGCTGTCCGATGCGATGGCCCGGGCCGAGTCGGTCGCGACCCGAAAAGCCTCGCAAAATGCCCTGAATCACTTCGGCCCCGCTCTGCCTGAGCTGATCGGCGGCTCGGCCGATCTCACCGGGAGCAACCTCACCGATTTCAAGGGCTGCGGGGCATTCCGGGGCGATGCGCCCTCCGACGCTGCGCCTGGTCGCCATATCAATTACGGCGTTCGTGAGTTCGCAATGAGTGCCGTGATGAACGGACTGGCGCTCCATGGCGGCTTCATTCCCTACGGCGGCACCTTTCTCACGTTTTCGGACTATTCGCGCAATGCGCTCCGCATGGCGGCCCTGATGCGCAGGCGCGCGATTTTCGTATTCACGCACGATTCAATCGGCTTGGGCGAGGATGGGCCGACTCACCAGCCGGTCGAGCATGCGGCGTCGCTGCGTCTGATTCCCAATCTCGACGTCTGGAGGCCGGCCGATACGGTCGAGTCGGCGGTCTGCTGGGGCGAGGCGATTGCGCGAAGTGATGGACCGAGCGCCTTGCTCTTTTCCCGTCAGGCCCTCCCGTTCGTCACCCGTTCATCGGGCCAAGTGGCCGCCATCGCGCGCGGTGGCTATGTCCTTCGCGACGCTGTCGAGGCGCGTGCTGCTCTGATTGCAACGGGTTCCGAACTCTCGCTTGTGCTCGCGGCCCGTGAGCGTCTGGCCGATCTGGGCATTGCCGTCCGGGTCGTGTCCCTGCCCTCGACGACCGTGTTTGACCGGCAGTCCACGGCCTATCGTGGCCAGGTGCTGCCGGAGGGTATGCCGCGCATCGCCGTTGAGGCGGGTGTCACCGATTTCTGGTGGAAATATCGCGTCGATGCTGTGGTTGGTCTGGACCGGTTCGGCGAGTCTGCGCCGGCCAGCGATCTCAATCGCCATTTCGGTTTCACGGTCGACAATGTGGTGGATACGGTCCGCGAGGTGCTGCGCCGCCGCGCGGCCCACTGACGTCACCGAACGGGCGCCAGGCCCGGCTTGACCCCTCAACCTTCGTCATCTCAATCAGGAGCCTTTCGATGAGCATTCGTGTCGCGATCAACGGTTATGGCCGGATCGGCCGCAACATCTTGCGAGCCCACTATGAGGGCGGCAAGAAGCATCCGATCGAGATCGTCGCGATCAACGACCTGGGCGATGCCAAGGTGAACGCCCATCTCACGCGATTTGATACGGCGCATGGCCGTTTCCCCGGCTCAGTGGCAGTGGAGGGCGATTCGATTGTGGTCAACGGCGACCGGATCCGCGTATTTTCGGAGCGCAACCCTGCAGCGCTGCCCTGGGGCAGCATGGGTGTGGATGTGGTGCTCGAGTGCACCGGGCTCTTTACCAGCAAGGAAAAGGCGGGTCAGCATCTGAAGGGGGGGGCGCGCAAGGTGATCATTTCAGCGCCCGGGGGTAAAGACGTCGACGCGACGGTGGTGTACGGCGTCAACCATCAGGTGCTGAAAGCCTCCGATACCGTGATCTCGAACGCGTCGTGTACGACCAATTGCCTTGCTCCGCTGGTCAAACCCCTGCACGACAAGATCGGCGTGCTCAACGGTTTGATGACGACCGTCCATGCTTATACCAACGATCAGGTGCTGACCGATGTTTATCACGAGGATCTCCGCCGGGCACGGTCGGCGACGATGTCGATGATTCCGACCAAGACTGGCGCTGCGGCTGCGGTGGGGCTGGTCCTGCCCGAGCTTGATGGTCGCCTGGACGGTTATGCCATCCGGGTGCCGACCATCAATGTGTCGATTGTGGACCTTTCGTTCATCGCTGCGCGCGACACCTCGGTCGATGAGGTCAACGCTCTGATGAAGGCTGCAGCCGATGGACCTCTCAAGGGCATTTTGGCCTACACCAACGAGCCCTTGGTGTCGGTGGACTTCAACCACAACCCGGCATCCAGCAACTTTGACGCTTCGCTCACCAAGGTGTCGGGTCGCCTCGTCAAGGTGAGCAGCTGGTATGACAACGAGTGGGGCTTTTCCAACCGAATGCTCGATACCACCCTTGCCTTGGTCAACGCTCGGTAAAGTGGCCGTGATGCACTTCAAGCGACTCACCGACCTCGACATTTCCGGCAAGCGCGTCTTTATCCGCGCCGACCTCAACGTGCCGCAGGACGAGGCGCTCACGATCACTGACGATACCCGGATTCGCGCCTCGATCCCGGCCATCCGTCGCTGCCTGGACCAGGGTGCTGCGGTGATGGTCACCTCTCACCTGGGCCGTCCTACCGAGGGTGAGCTCACGCCGGCAGACTCGCTGGCTCCGGTTGCGGCTCGACTGGGCGAGCTGATGGGTCGCGAGGTTCCGCTCGTCCGGGATTGGGTTGAGGGCGGTTTCGCGCTGTCACCGGGCCGTTTGGTGATGCTCGAAAACTGCCGCTGCAACCGCGGCGAAAAGAAAAACGATGAGGGCCTTTCGCGCAAGATGGCCGCGCTGTGCGACATCTACGTGAACGATGCTTTCGGGACGGCACATCGGGCCGAGGCCACCACCCACGGGATTGCTCGATTTGCGGCGGTCGCCTGTGCCGGCCCCTTGCTCGCGGCCGAGCTTGACGCCTTGTCGCGCGCGCTCGGAGCGCCGCGCCGCCCTCTGCTTGCGATCGTCGCGGGGTCCAAGGTTTCGACCAAACTGACGATTCTTCGAAGCCTCGCTGAAAAAGTGGACCAGCTGATTGTCGGGGGGGGGATCGCCAATACCTTCATGCTGGCTGCGGGCTTGCCGATCGGACAGTCGCTCGCCGAGCGAGATCTGGTCGGCGAGGCGAGAGCGATCATCGATCTCATGGCGGCGCGCGGCGCCGAAGTTCCGATTCCCGTCGATGTCGTTTGCGCCTCCAGGTTCGCGGCGGATGCGCCCGCCTCAGTGGTCGCCTCGGATCGGGTGGGCCCCGAGCAGATGATTCTGGATATCGGCCCTCGTACTTCAGCCCTTTTGGCCGCGCAGATCGCGCGCGCCGGCACCATTGTGTGGAATGGTCCGGTCGGAGTGTTCGAGTTTGACGCTTTTTCGGGGGGGACCGAGTCCCTCGCCCGCGCCATCGCCGACTCTCCGGCCTTTTCGATCGCAGGGGGAGGCGACACCCTCGCGGCTATTGCACGCTTTGGCGTCGCGGACCGGATCAGCTACATCTCCACGGGCGGAGGTGCCTTCCTCGAATTTCTCGAAGGGAAAACGCTACCCGCTGTGGCGGCGCTGGCCGAGCGCGCCTGAACGCTCGTGAGCGCCGCGGTCTGAGCGATCTTCAAGGCATCCGCCCAACGAAACCCCGGCGGAGGCTGCGGCGCGCGCCCGCCGACAGACGTTTCGCCGCCCTCAGGCGCCCCGGGCCACCGGCCGGGCGGCGTCCTGGCACCACTCGCTCCATGAGCCCGCGTACAGTTTCGATCCGGTCAGTCCGGCGTGTTCCATCGCGAGGAGCTGCTGGCACGCGGTCACGCCGGATCCGCACTGGTGAATGACCGCGCTGGGCGGCCGGCCACCCAGCAAGGCCTGAAATTCGCCACGGAGCACCTCGGCCGGTTTGAAGCGGCCGTCGGGTCGGACGTTGGACACGAACGGGCGATTCAATGCGCCGGGGATATGCCCTGCGACCGGATCGAGAGGTTCGACCTCGCCGCGGTAGCGTTCGCCCGCACGTGCATCGATGACCAATTGTTGTACCGAGCCCAGTCCGGAAACGACCGTTTCGACACTGACCGGTGAATCGACCGGAGCGAGATCACTCATTTGACCGGGATTCACGGGACGTGGAGTTGCTCCGCTCTGGACCGGATAGCCTGCGGATTCCCAGGCCTTGAATCCGCCGTCGAGCACAGCCACCTCGCGGTGCCCGAGCCAGCGCGACAGCCACCACAGCCGGGCCGCGAAACCGGCATTGTCGGAGTCATAGACGACCAACTGGCGCCCGTCCGATAGACCCAGGCTTTCAAGGAGGCGTCTGAGCCCGCCCCGGTCCGGCAGCGGATGCCGCCCGCGTTTGCCATCGCCTTTCGGTGAGGCGAGATCGTCATCGGTCGACAGAAAATGCGCGCCTGGGATGTGGGACTGCTCGTGAAGCAGGCGGCCGCGGCTGCGGTCGAATAGATCGTTTCGACAGTCAACGACCACGCATGAGTCCAGGCGCATGGCCAGTTGTTCGACGTCGATCAGGGTCTGAAAGGTACTCATTGTGCGTATTCCTGGATCACAGGGACGGAGGGGCGCACCCGGGCTGAGGCGACCGCTCCGGTCGGGTTTGCCCCGCGGTAGGGAGCCCGCGAACTCAGATCGGGCCCAGTTCGCGTCTCAGGAACTCGTGGAAATGTTGCATGCCGTCTTCCATCGGGCTTTGATAGGGGCCCGTTTCATTGCGGCCGCGCTCATAAAGGACTTGCCGGCCGGCATCCATGCGCTCGGCGATCTCGTCATCCTCAACCGCAGTTTCCATATAGGCCGCCCGCTCGGCCTCAACGAACTCGCGCTCGAAGAGCACGATTTCTTCGGGGTAGTAGAACTCGACGTAGTTGGTGGTGTGCCTGGGCCCGCGGGGGATCAGGGTCGACACGACCAGAACATTCGGATACCACTCGACCATCAGGTTCGGGTAATAGGTCAGCCACACCGCACCCTGCGGCGGATGGGCGCCGCCGTAGCGACGCAACACCTGCTCGTGCCAATGCTTGTACACCGGCGTTCCCGGACGCCTGAGCGACTGGTTGATTCCCACGGTCTGTACCGAAAACCACTCGCCAAACTCCCAGCTGAGGTCGTCACAGGAAACGAAGTGCCCCAGCCCGGGATGGAAAGGCTCGACATGGTAATCCTCGAGGTAGACCTCGATGAACGTCTTCCAGTTGTAGGCGCACTCATGGACCTCGACATGGTCGAGCATGTAGCCCGAGAAGTCGAAATCCGGTCGTCCGGTCAGCGTGCTAAGGTCGTGGGCGACGTTCCGGCCTCCGGCAAAGAGCAGGCCCTGCCAGTGTTGCAGCGGCGTCGATTCCAGGCGCACGCAAGGCTGCTCGGCAAAATGAGGCGCCCCGAGCAGGTGTCCCTTGAGGTCGTAGGTCCAGCGGTGCAGCGGACAGACGATGTTGTCGACGCTCCCGCGTCCCTTCAGCATGACCGCCTGACGGTGCCGACAGACATTGGACAGCAGCTCGATCCCCTGGGGAGAATGGACCAGAACTCTCCCTTCCCGCTCCATGGGCAGCGCATAGAAATTACCCGGTTCGGGTACCATCAAACGGTGCCCGACATAGCCGGGACCGCGCGAAAAAAGCGTTTCGATCTCGCGCTTGTACAGCGCTTCGTCGAAGTAGGCATGAACCGGGAGTTGCGTGTTCGACCGTGCGAAATACTCCCGTCGACCCAGATCCGACATCCTGACCCTCCATGAAGAACGAAGCCGAAGGACGGAACCAAGTCTGAACAGATGGATGGCGATGGGACGCCAGTCGTCAGACGAAGGGCGAAGGATACCCGGATTGGGGGACAAGGCAAGTCGAATCACCCCAAGATTCAGCCTGCGACGCTAATCCCGTTCGTTTTCATCGGAAATAGGGCTAATATCCACCATTTGGAACACTTTCAACTGTCACATGGCTGAGACACCCGTCAGGCCTGAAGCGGCCGACCCCGAACCCCTGTCGCTCACTTATGAGCAGGCGGTGGCTGAACTCGAGTCCATCGTCCAGTCGATGGAAAATGGCAACCTGCCGCTCGAGGCCTCGCTCGCCGCCTATCGGCGGGGGGCCCAGCTCGCAAACCATTGTCGAACGCTCCTTGCAGCGGTACAGCAGCAGGTCAGTGTTCTCGAAGGCGATCTCCTTCGGCCCTTCGAGGCCCAGGGCGACGAGCGGCCATGAGCGTGTGCGGACCGTCCGACTTCGCCGGCTGGGCAAGGAACTGCGCCCGCCGAGCCGAGGGCGCTCTCGAGGGTTTCCTGCCAGGGCCCGAGGTCATTCCCCAGCTTCTGCATCAGGCCATGCGCTACGCCTCGCTGGGAGGCGGAAAACGCGTTCGGCCACTGCTGGTCTACGCTGCCGGCGAACTCACCGGAGCCCCTCTCGATCTGCTGGACCGGGTGGCCACTGCGGTCGAGTTGATTCACGCCTATTCGCTGGTGCACGACGATATGCCCTGCATGGACGATGATGTGCTGAGGCGGGGCAAGCCCACGGTTCACGTCGCCTACGGCGAAGCGACGGCGATGCTGGTGGGCGATGCCTTGCAGGCCTTGGCTTTCGAGGTCTTGGCTGGCGCTGGCGAATCCCTGTCCGATGGCCGGATTGCTGCCGAAATGGTTTGTGAACTGGCGCGTGCGGCCGGTTCGCTGGGCATGGTGGGTGGTCAGGCCATCGATCTGGATTCAGTGGGCCAGCGGCTCAGTCGCACCGATCTCGAAGCCATGCACCGGCGCAAAACGGGGGCGCTGCTGGCGGCCAGTGTCCGCCTCGGCGCCCGTTGTGGCGACCCGTCGCGCTTCGGGGCCGTTCGGTCCGAACTCGACCGTTTCGCCAGCGCCGTGGGTCTGGCATTTCAGGTGGTCGATGACGTCCTGGATGTCGAGGCCGATTCGGCCACTTTGGGCAAGACGGCCGGCAAGGACGGTCTGAACAACAAGCCCACCTATGTTTCTCTGATGGGTCTCGAATCGGCCCGTGCGTTGGCTCGCGCCCTGCACGCGGAGGCGCTCGAGAGTCTTTCTAACTTTGGTCCGGCCGGAGGTCGGCTGGCCGGCCTCACCGACCTGATTGTTCACCGTACATCCTGAGGAGCGACGGTCATGTCCAACCCATCCTCTTCCTGGCCACTGCTCGAACGCATTGAATCGCCCGCCGATCTGCGGAGGTTCGATCGATCCCAGCTGCCACAGCTTGCCACGGAGCTTCGCGATTTTCTTCTGCGCTCGGTGTCCAGCACCGGCGGCCACCTGTCCTCCAACCTCGGGACGGTCGAGCTGACCCTGGCCATCCACTATGTCTTCAATACGCCGCGGGATCGACTGGTCTGGGACGTCGGGCATCAGAGTTACCCGCACAAGATTCTGACCGGCCGTCGCGAGCTCATGACCACGCTCCGGCAGCTGGGCGGCATTTCAGGGTTTCCCAAGCGCAGCGAGAGCCCGTACGACCATTTTGGCACTGCACACTCGTCGACCTCGATCTCGGCCATCCTGGGCATGGCGGCAGCCTCCCGGGCCACGGGCGAGCATCAGGGGCCGGACCGGAGGCGGCATGTGGCCGTGATCGGGGATGGGGCGATGAGCGCCGGCATGGCGTTCGAGGCTCTGAACAACGCCGGCGTCATGCCCGATATTGATATGCTCGTGATTCTCAACGACAACGATATGTCGATCTCTCCGCCGGTGGGCGCGCTGCAGCGCATCCTGGCGCGGCTGCTCTCCGGACGGTTCTATGCACGAGCCCGTGATGTGGGTCGGGCGGTCTTGTCGGTGGTCCCGCCGATGCTCGAGCTTGCCAAGCGGTTTGAAGAGCACGCAAAGGGGCTGGTCCTCCCGGGCACGCTGTTTGAGGAATTCGGCTTCAATTACGTCGGTCCGATCGACGGGCATGACCTTGACAGCCTGGTCTCGACCCTGCAGAACCTGCGAGACCGTCGCGGGCCGCAGTTCCTTCATGTGGTCACGAAAAAAGGCAAGGGGTATCGCCCGGCAGAGGCTGATCCCATCCTCTATCACGGGCCGGGCAAATTCAATCCTGAGGAGGGCATCCGCAAGTCTTCGGCCCCCTCCCGCCCTACCTACACGCAGATTTTCTCCGACTGGGTCTGCGATATGGCCGAGGCCGATCAGAGGCTTATGGCGGTCACCCCGGCCATGCGCGAGGGCTCGGGGCTGGTCGAATTCGAGAAACGCTTTCCGTCCCGCTATTTCGACGTCGGCATCGCCGAACAGCATGCCGTCACCTTTGCGGCTGGAATCGCCTGTGAGGGGTTGAAGCCTGTCGTCGCCATCTACAGCACCTTCCTGCAGCGCGCCTACGACCAGCTGATTCATGACGTTGCCCTTCAAAACCTGCCGGTCACCTTCGCGATCGATCGTGCCGGCCTGGTCGGGGCCGATGGCGCCACCCACGGAGGGGTCTTCGATTTCGCCTTCCTGCGCTGCGTGCCCAACCTGGTGGTGATGGCTCCATCGGACGAAAATGAGTGTCGTCAGATGCTCTACACCGCGTTCTGTCACGAGGGACCGGCGGCCGTGCGCTATCCGAGGGGCGCCGGGCCTGGCGCGGCGGTCGAACGGACCATGCGTGCGATTGAGATCGGTCGCGCCGAAGTGCGCCGCCGCGGGTCGCGTATTGCTATCCTCGCCTTCGGCACCGAACTCGCAGCGAGCCTCAAGGCGGCCGAGCATTTCGACGCAACCGTGGTCAACATGCGGTTTGTCAAGCCGGTCGACGCCGATTTGCTGGTCGAATTGGCTGCGACCCATCAGGCCTTCGTCACCGTCGAGGAGCATGTGGTCATGGGGGGCGCGGGCAGCGCGGTGGCCGAGGCGATGGCCGAACGCGGTCTTGCCTTGCCCCTGCTGCAGCTTGGTCTGCCCGACCGATTCATCGACCATGGCGAACAGGGGCAGTTGCTGGCGCTCGAGGGCTTGGATGCCGAGGGCATCGCGGCAGCGATCCTCAAGCGGTTCGGGCACCTGGGGTCGGGCCCCGTGGGGGGGGGGCCCCCCCCCCGACTGGTCGCCCAGCGAGCGACCGGGTAGGGCACTTCGACTGCCTAGCGGCTATCATTGAAGCTTGTTTCACGATGCCGGCGCCGGGCGCGAATCGCTCCGGGGTCGGGCTTCAGGAGCTTTGATGAACAGCCCAGGTGCCGGTGCGTTGCTCTCGGGCGAAATTCCCGACGTTCAGGGCAGTCCAGATGCGCGCGACATTCCGATCGAACGGGTCGGCGTGAAGGGCGTGCGCTGTCCTGTCGTCTGGCAAGGTGAATCGACCCGTTTTCCGAGCGTCGCCCAGTTCAATCTTTACGTGATGCTGCCCGGAGAGCAAAAGGGCACGCACATGTCGCGGTTCATCGCATTGGTCGACGAGGTGGCCACGGGCGCGCCGCCGTCCCTTGACGTTCACGGCCTGCTGGGCCTGCATGCGATCATGCTCGAGCGATTGCAATCCGATCGGGGCCGTATCGAGGCGACTCTTCCGCTTTTCATCCGCAAGGCTGCGCCTGTCTCGGGGGTCCACAGCCTCATGGACTACGAGCTCAGCGTCGTGATCGATGGTCCGCTTGCTCTCCCCAGCCTGAACTTGCGCGTGGTCGTGCCGGTAACCACCCTGTGTCCGTGCTCCAAGACCATCTCCCGGTATGGTGCTCACAACCAGCGCTCGCACGTCACGATCGAGGTTGATGCGGATCCTGCGCTCACCCCCGAGCGGCTGATTCGCATTGCCGAACAGCAGGCCTCATGCGAGCTCTATGGTCTGCTCAAGCGGGTCGACGAAAAGTTCGTGACCGAGCGGGCCTACGACAACCCCAAATTTGTCGAAGACCTGATTCGGGATCTCGCTGCCGGACTCAAGCGTGAGCCCTTGGTACGGCGTTTCGTGGTCGAGGTCGAGAACTTCGAGTCCATCCACAACCACTCCGCCTACGCCCGAGTGGCCTCCGACTGACCCCCAGAGGCGTGCCCTCGGACCCGCTGGCCTCGCGCCCGGTGCTGTTGCTGTCAATCCCGGAAGTTCTTGAACTCCAGGGGCAGGTCGGTCATTTCCTTTTTCACCAATGCGATCGCCGATTGAAGGTCGTCGCGCTTGGCGCCGGTCACCCGCACTTCCTCACCCTGAATGCTCGCCTGCAGCTTGAGCTTGCTGTCCTTGATGAGCTTGACGATTTTCTTGGCCTGGTCGCCCGGGACGCCTTGCCGCACCGTGACCACCTGCTTGACCTTGTCGCCACCGATTTTCTGGACCGGCCCGTAATCGAGGAAGCGGACATCGACGCCGCGCTTGGCGAACTTGCCCACCATCACATCACGCACTTGCTCGAGCTTGAAGTCGTCGTCGGCAAATGCGGTCAACTCGCGTTCCTTGATTTCAATACGCGCGTCAGAGCCCTTGAAGTCGAAACGCGTCGAAATTTCCTTGTTGGCCTGATCGATCGCGTTACGGACCTCGACCGCATTGGCTTCACAAACGATATCGAATGAAGGCATGGTTCGAACTCCTTGGTGTCAGTCGAGTTTCTTTTCGAGGAAGACGGCTCGCCCCATAATGGGATCGAGTTCGTAGGGCTTGAAGCCGCACGCCAGATACGTTTGGGCTGCACGACGGTTGCCCTCGAGCACCTCGAGCGTGAGCTTGCAGCAGCCACGTTCCCGCGCACCGCTCTCGGCCGCCTCGATGAGGCGACGTCCGATTCCACGCCGGCGCCAGGCGAGCGTGACCACGATGTCGTGAATGTTAAGAAGGGGCAGGGCACGAAAGGTCGATACCCCTTCGAAACAGTTGATCAGACCGACCGGCTGATCGCCGAGAAATGCGAGCCAGCCGGTGTAGTGATCGCGCGCCGCAAGAACGTCGCAGAGCCGAGCCATCGCGGCCGGGTCCAACGCGGAACCTCCTCCCTCGGGCGTGCGCGCGTATTCGTCGAGAAGCGTCAGAAGGGCGCTCCGGTGCTCGGCGCGATTCAGGTCGACCGCAACGATCATGACGCGAGCCCCGGCTTCGTCGGGTGCAAGGTCGACGCTCTCAGGACGATGGGCATTCGGCTTCATCGTTGCCTTGCCTCGAGTTCAGCCCAGCGGTCCAGGAGCTGCAACAGGGCGCTCTCGATGTCCGCAAAGCGGCTGTGCAAATCGTTGACCTGATCCGGGGATGCAGAGTAGGTGTTTGGATCGGAAATCCGCTCGCCAAGGTTTTTCTGCTCCTGTTCGAGGATCTCGATCCGAGCCGGCAATTCGTCGAGCTCCCGCTGTTCTTTGTAGCTGAGTTTCGTCCGGGCGGGCGCGCCTCCACTGGCCACGGAGCCGGCGGCGGGGCTTGAGCGCTGCGAAGGCGGGTTCGATCGTGCAGCGCCATCGTCTCCGCGACCCGCGCGTGCCCCAATGCTGACGGCCAGGCGAGCTTCTGCCCGGTCGCCCCCCGGTTCGCCGCCGCCCTGACGCCCCGATAGCGCTGCCAGATCGGCAGCCCGTCGGTCCTGCGCCGCCACCACGTCTCTGTAGCCACCCGCGTATTCGGTCCAGCGGCCCTCGCCCTCGAACACCAGGCACTGGGTCACGACTGCATCCAGGAAGGCGCGATCGTGGCTCACAAGCAGCACCGTTCCGGGGTATTCGGTCAGCAGCTCTTCGAGCAATTCAAGCGTCTCGATGTCCAGATCATTGGTGGGCTCATCCATCACCAGCAGATTGGCCGGGCGGGCGAACAAGCGGGCCAGCAAGAGTCGGTTCCGCTCGCCGCCCGATAGACTCTTCACTGGAGACCGCGCTCGTTCGGGTGCGAACAGAAAGCGGCCCAGGTAGCTCATGACATGCGTTCGCTTGCCGCCGATCTCGACCCACTCCGAGCCTGGGCTGATGGTGTCGACCACAGCGGCTTGCTCGTCGAGCTGCTGACGCAGCTGGTCAAAATAGGCGACCTGCAAGGCGGTGCCGATCTTGACCCGCCCTTCGTCGGGGGTGAGTTCTCCCAGGATAAGGCGCAGCAGCGTGGTCTTGCCGGCACCGTTGGGCCCGATCAGACCGATCCGGTCGCCTCGTTGCACTACCGTTTCGAGCCCCCGAACCACCCATTGACCGCTCGACCAGGCCTTGCCGACGGACTGCAGTTCGGCCACCAGGCGACCGGACCGCTCGCCCGCATCGACGGCCAACTGAGCGCGGCCGAGGGTATCGCGGCGCTCGGCCCGCTCTTTTCTGAGCGCTTCGAGTCTTCGGACCCGGCCTTCGTTGCGGGTCCGTCGCGCCTCGACGCCCTTTCGGATCCAGACCTCTTCCTGGGCGAGCAGTTTGTCAAAGCGCGCGTTGGCTTGCTCTTCCTGAGCGAGCTCGTCAGCTTTACGACTTTGGTAGGCCGAAAATGAGCCCGGATAACTGCGCACCCGTCCGCGATCGAGTTCGACGATGCGGGTGGCTACGCCGTCCATCATCTGGCGGTCATGAGTAATAAAGAGGGTTGCACCGCGGCGCTCCAGAAGCACGCTTTCGAGCCACTGGATCGACTCGATGTCCAGATGATTGGTGGGCTCGTCCAGAAGCAAGAGGTCGGGCTCGCACACCAGGGCGCGGGCGATCGCCACGCGTTTGCGCTGGCCGCCCGACAAGCGGGCGACCAGGGCTTCGGGCTGGAGGGCAAGCCTCGACAGCACCCGGTCGATCCGGTAGGTCAGGTCCCATGCGCCCGTTGATTCGAGCTCACCCTGCAACTGCGCCACCGCTGTGAGCAGGTGCGCATTCTCCGGATCGCGTTCGAGCTCCTGCATCCGGGTCTTCCAGTCGACCATCAACCGGGCCTGCCGAGCGAGTCCCCCGGCAACGGCCTCGAACACAGAATGCGCAGGATCGAAATTGGGCTCCTGGGGTACGTAGGCCTGGGTCAGGCCGGAGCTTCGCACGATGTCTCCCTGATCCAGGGTCAGCTCGCCGGCGATCGCCTTCAGCAGCGACGACTTGCCGGTGCCGTTACGACCGATCAGTGCGACGCGTTCGTCCGAATCGATGCTCAGTGCGGCCGAATCGAGCAGGGCCAGATGGCCAAACGCGAGGTGTGCGTCGGTGACGCTCAGCAGAGTCATGGGAGGGGGTGCCAGACAAGGAACAAGCGATAATCGTCGAATTCTAGCGAGGCCGGTTCATCGGCGACCCGGGCGGATCGGCCCGGGCTCGGGATTGGCCGAAAAATTTCTGGAGCGGGCATGGAACTCTTCGATTTGAGCGGCAAGGTTGCGGTCGTCACGGGGGGCAGTCGCGGGATCGGCCGAGCGATCTGTCTCCGCTTGGCCGAGCACGGCGCGCGGGTGGTCGTTTCGAGCCGCAAGCTCGATGCCTGTCAGCAGGTCGTCGATGACATCACCGCCCGCGGCGGGGTGGCGGTAGCCCGATCCTGTCATATTGCCCGCAAGGAAGAACTGCAGGCCCTGGTCGATGCGACCGAGTCCCAGTGGGGCGCAATCGATATCCTGGTCTGCAATGCCGCCGTGAACCCGTACTTCGGACCAGCCGCCGGCATGAGCGACGAGGCCTTCGACCGCGTCATGGACTGCAACGTACGCAGCAATTTCTGGCTCAGCAACATGGCTCTGCCGGGCATGGCGCGGCGCGGCGGCGGTTCGGTGATCATCATCTCGTCGGTCGGCGGTTTTCAGGGGTCCAACAAGATCGGTGTCTACAATATCTCGAAGGCTGCCGACATGCAGCTCGCCCGCAACATTGCCATCGAGTGGGGGCGCAGCGGCGTTCGCGCCAACTGCATCGCTCCAGGACTCATCCGGACCGACTTCGCCCGGGCGCTCTGGGAAGATCCGGGCATCCTCGCCCGAACAGTCAAGCACTCGCCCCTGAACCGGATCGGGGAGGCCGACGAAATCGCAGGGGCCGCGGTGTTTCTGGCTTCCCGGGCCTCGGGCTTCATGACGGGTCAGACGATGGTGATCGACGGAGGGCGGCTCGCGGGCTACCCCCATATCGACGATTGAGCCATTCCTTCAAATCCGGCCGAGCAAAAGAAATTCCATGAGCGCCTTCTGGGTATGCAGCCGGTTTTCGGCCTCGTCCCAGACGACCGATTGCGGCCCATCGATGACCTCAGCGCTCACCTCTTCGCCGCGGTGAGCGGGCAGGCAATGCATGAAGAGTGCGTCTCGGGCAGCGACGGACATCATTTCGGTGTCCACGCACCAGTCGGCAAATGCGAGCTTGCGCTCCCGGTCTTCGGATTCGAAACCCATGCTGGTCCAAACGTCGGTTGTGACCAGATCGGCTCCGCGGCAGGCCTCCAATGGGTCAACGAATTGTTCGAAATGGCCCGTGCCGAATAGGCCCGCCCGTTCAGGTTCGACTTCGTAGCCGGGCGGGGTGGATACATGGACATTGAAATCCAAGGCTTCCGCTGCTTGAAGCCAGGTGTTGCAGACATTGTTCGAGTCACCGATCCAGGCGACCGTTCGCCCTTGAATCGAACCGCGATGTTCGATGAAGGTGAAAATGTCCGCCAGGATCTGACAGGGGTGGTATTCGTTGGTGAGCCCGTTGATCACCGGCACACGCGATTGCGCAGCAAAGCGTTCGATGATGGTCTGTTCGAAGGTCCGGATCATCACCAGGTCGCACATCCGTGAGATCACCTGGGCCGCGTCTTCGACCGGTTCGCCGCGACCGAGTTGCGAGTCGCGCGTATTCATGTAGATGGCCGACCCCCCCAGTTGCTGCATGCCCGCTTCAAACGACAGCCGCGTGCGAGTGCTCGCCTTTTCGAAAATCATCACCAGCGTGCGATCAGTCAGCGGCTGGTAGGTTTCGTAGCGTTTGAACCGGGCTTTGATGTCGCGCGAGCGGGCGAACAGGTGATCGAGCTCCTCGCGGCTGAGGTCTCTGAACTGGAGAAAATGCCGAGGCTTCATCGGACCGTTTCGGAGGTGGGGCCGACGGGGGTTTAACCCGCCGCGGGGGTGTCTAGCTTGGCGCGAATCAGGGGGATGAGCACATCGAGCAGTTGCCGTGCATGCTCGTGCCGAAAAATCAGCGGGGGCAGGAGGCGGATCACTTTGTCGGCCGTGACATTCAGGACAACCCCCGCTTCAAGGGCGCGGCCCACCAGGTCGCCACACGGGCGGTCGAGTTCGATGCCGATCATCAGACCCTGGCCGCGTACTTCGATCACCCCAGGGTGATGGGCAAAGGCCGCCTTCAAAGAGTCAATGATGAAACCGCCGACGTCGGCGGCATTTTCGAGCAGGCCCTCGGACTCCATGGCCTCGATTGTGATCACGCCCGCGCGCATCGCGAGAGGGTTCCCGCCAAAGGTGGTGCCGTGTGTGCCCGGCTGAAAGACCTGAGCGGCTGCGCCGTGCGCGACCACCGCTCCGACGGGCACGCCTGAACCCAGGCCTTTGGCGAGCGGCATGACGTCCGGGACAATCCCCGCCCACTGGTGGGCGAACCACTTGCCGGTACGCCCCATGCCGCACTGCACTTCGTCGACCATCAGCAACCAGCCCTTTTCGTCGCAGAGCCGGCGTAGTTCCCGCAGGTACTCGGCCCGGGCGGGCTGAATGCCGCCCTCGCCTTGGATGGCTTCAACGAAGACCGCAACCACGTTGGGACGTTCTGCGGCGACCTTACGGATGGCGGCGGCATCGTTGAGGGGGACCCGCACGAAGCCTTCGACGAGGGGTTCGAATCCCTTTTGGACCTTCTCGTTGCCGGTGGCCGACAGCGTGGCGAGGGAACGGCCATGGAAGGCTTTTTCGTAAACGACGATCTCGGGCCGGTCGATGCCGCGGTCGTGGCCGTACTTGCGGGCCAGCTTGATCGCGGCTTCGTTGGCCTCGAGTCCCGAGTTGCAGAAGAAAACGTTGGTCATGCCGCTGCGATCGATCAGCATCTGGGCGAGCTGGTCGCGAAGCGGGTGGGGAAAGAGATTGGAGACGTGGATGACCCGACCGATCTGCTCACGCAGCCCCGCCACCAATTTTGGGTGGTTGTGCCCCAGGGTGTTGACTGCGATCCCCGACAGGCAGTCGAGGTAGCGACGTCCCTGCAGATCGAACAGCCAGACCCCGTCGCCGTGACCGAAGGACACGGGCTGCTGGCCGTAGGTGTTCATCAGCGGCGACGATGGTGCGCTCATGGCGGGTATTCCTCGGTGGTTCTCGCGGGCAGACCTTGAACGCGTCAGCCCTTTACACGGCTGCGGTATTCGCCGGTGCGGGTGTCGATTTCGATGCGATCGCCGATCTCGACGAAAGCGGGCACCGAAACCTCGAGCCCGGTCGGCTTGATCCGTGCCGGTTTCATGACCTTGCCCGAAGTGTCGCCCTTGACGGCCGGCTCGGTGTATTCGACTTCACGAACGACCGAATTGGGCATCTCAACCGAAATCGCCCGGCCGTCGTAGAACACGACTTCGCAAGCCAGACCTTCGTCGATGTAATGGACTGCGTCTCCCATGGATTCGGCCTCGACCTCAAACTGGTTGAAGTCGGCGTCCATGAATACATACATGGGGTCGGCGAAGTAGGAATAGGTGACCTCTTTGCGATCGAGCACGAGCACATCGAATTTCTCGTCGGCCTTGAAGACGGTTTCCATTGCCGAGCCGTTCAGGAGATTCTTCATCTTCATCTTGACGACGGCGGCGTTTCGGCCGGATTTGTTGTACTCGGCCTTCTGGACGACCATCGGGTCCTTGCCGATCATCACGACGTTGCCGGTCCTGAGTTCCTGGGCGATTTTCATGGGCGATCCTGGGAGAAGGGAGCGAAACCCGTCATCATATCCGATTAAGGGAGAACTCGACCAGGCGGTGCGCCAGATCGGTTTGCGATTCGAGCCGTGAGGCCCATTGCGTGTGGACAGAGCGTAGCTTGTCCAGATGCGGTCGATAGGCCTCCCAAGCCTGCGCGAGTCCGGCGCCTGTGGTCCAGGCATGCATCATTGTTCTGAGGGCGCGGGCCGCCGATGGGTCCCCAGTGCCGTCGCTGACCGCCAGCATCTGATCGAGGAAGGCGTCGAGCTTGATCAGATGGGCGCTCTCCGGCTGCGGGTAGGGTTGCCAGATGAAGGGCTTGCCCGCCCAGTGGGCCCGGATCCATGAGTCTTCGCCGCGCACGAAGTTCAGGTCGCAATCCCAAAGCAGATGGTCGTAGTCGTCCTGCGCCAGCATCGCGATACGGCGGATTTCGAGCCGGCCTGAAGACCATACCGACCGACCGGAGTGTGCACCCGCCGCTTCGAAGATGAGGTCGGCCACGGGGGCGGTGGCGATCAGCAGTGTGTGCTCGGCCTCCTGTCTGAGCGCCTGGAGCCAGGGGCCGACCGGGGCGTTGCGGTAGCAGAACACGCTGATCCGGCGTCGTCCATCGGCTTCAGGCAGGCCCGCACGTTCAAGGAAGCGAGCCCGGACGGGGCTCTCGGGCTGTACGAATGCCGCTCGTTGCTCGGCGAGCGAGTGTTCGTGCAGCAGGCCTCCCGTATCGGGAGTGAAGCCCGGAAAAAAATAATGGCTGGGCAGGCCATCGGCGGGGTTGGGCGAGATGCGGCTGTGAAAACCGGCCACCCAGGGTTCGGCACTGAGGTACTCGAGGATCAGGCGAAGCGTGGGCCTGCCCTCCCTGGTGCGGGCGCTGAGCGCCGCTGCGGGGAGTCTGCAGCCAAAGCCGCTGATGACCAGATCCGGCGCGGGGTGGGCGAGGGCGAGCCAGGACGCGTCATCGGGCCCACTCCATGAGATCAGCCGTGGAGCCGCTTCGGCGCTCCCGTGGCCGATCGGCGGATCGACTGGGACGCCCGGTGCGATCCCCTGGAGGGTCTGCGGCGCATCGATGAAGAGCGACACCCGGATTCCGTATTCGGAATGCAGTTGGCGAGCCAGTCGCCAACAGACGCCGGCATCGCCGTAATGGTCGATGACCTGGCAGAAAATCCAGACGACGGAAAGAGGCTTCACTGCTTTGGGGGGTCGGCCTTGTGCCCCGATCCAAACAAATCATCCAGCCTGGACCGCGCTGGGTCCCCGCCCGAGGCTCGCTTGCGTTCCACCGGATACTCTTCCTCGATTCGGTCTTCGACGTAAGTGGCCGGGTTGGGCGAGCTGATCAGGCGACGCCACACTTCGGCAGGCACATTTCGGTAGATGCGGCGCTCGCCTCCTGTGAGGTCGAGTTCAAGCCGTCGGTCAGAAGCATCATAGGCCGCCGCCTGCAGCCGCCCCCCGCGAAGAGATTTTCGTTCCATTGCTTCTTGCTCCCGTAGCCCAGAAATGAAGCTCAGCGTCCGGCCGCGCGTCCTTCCCTTCGAGGATCAATGCCACTCGAAAGCAGGCAGTCCGCAGGCTGCCCCGGGGCGAGCCTGCACGTGCGGTGAATGCCATGCAGCCCGCTGGTCATGGGCGCCTGGCGCAGGGTGTGTCCTCGGTCCGTGAGGGCCCGCACCAGGTCGCCGCGGTCCATCCCGGCCTCGACTTCGCTCGGCCCGTTGCGGTTGCCAAAGTGTGTGGCGTCGATGGCCTGCTGAAGCGCCACGCCCTCGGCCAGCGACATCTGAAGCACGCGGGCAACATAGGCAATGATCGATGCACCGCCCGGTGAGCCCAGCACCATCGCCAGCTGTGATCCGGTCCCTGATGCTGCGTGGGCATAAGGCGTCTTGGGCTCAATGCCCATCCTGCTGGATGCGGGCGGGGGTACCGTCTCTTGCCCAGGGTGTGGATCTTCGCTTGAATTATTCAGGACGATGGTCGGTGCCATCGAGCTCCGCGGTCGTTTGCCGGGCTGTACCCGGTTGGCGATCGCAAGGCCGTTCCGCGCGGGCAGGAACGAAAAATCCGTCAGCTGATTGTTGAGCAGAAAACCCCGCACCATCAGACGCGCGCCGAACGCATCCTCGATCGATGAAGTGAGCGCAACGGCGCGGCCCTCGGGGTCGACGATCGACAGGTGCGTGGTGGCCGGTTGCTCAAGCGTTTCGGCCAGCCGGGCCTCGATCGTGGCGAGCCCCCGGACCGGATCTCCAGGTCGGGCGGGCGCACCCATCGACTGCGTGTCGATCAGCCCGGCGCGCAGTCGCAGGTAGCGGCGATCGAGCAAGCCCGAAAGCGGGATTTGAGTGAAGGCGGGGTCAGCCAGGTAGTAGTCCCGATCGGCGAACGCCAGTTTCGAGGCTTCGAGGAATCGGTGCACTCCAGACGGGTTCAGGGCCATCGGCCCTGCAATTGAGCCTCGTTGAGGCTCCGGATTGACCGTTTGACTCAGGCGGGCAGACGGATCCGAGCCGAAGATCGTGAGAATTTGCGCGACGGCCACGCCCCCTGACGAGGGCGGCGGCATACCGCAGAGCCGGTACGTCCGCCAGGGTACACACAGGGCCTCGCGGCGGATGGGCCGATAGTCGGCCAGATCTTCGACGCTCAACGAGCCCGGGTTTACCGCGTGTTCCCGAACACGCCGCACCAGTGCCTCAGCGATGGGGCCGAAGTAAAAGGCCTGGGGTCCGCCCGCGGCAATCGCCTGGAGGGTCTGGGCAAGTTCCGGGTTGGTCAGCCGATGGCCCACTGGATGGGGCCGGCCCTCTGCATCAAAAAAATACCCGCGGGCCACTGGGTCACGCGCGAGAAATCGATCTTGCGCGACCAGGGTATGCAGCCGTTCGCTGACTGGAAACCCTTGCTGCGCCGCGCGGATCGCTGGTTCGAACAGATCGGGCCAGGCCAGCCGACCGTGCTCGCGGTGCGCCTGAGCGAGCATCGCCACCAGGCCGGGCGCACCCACGGCGAGGCCCCCGACGGCCGCCTCGTGGAAGCTGCTGGGACGGCCCTCGGCAGTCATGAAAATATCCTCGCGCACCGAGTGGGGAGCCGTTTCTCGGCCGTCGAAGGCGACCACCTGGTGAGTCCCGGGGTCATAGTGCAACAGGAACCCGCCCCCGCCGATTCCGGACGACTGAGGCTCCACCAGGGTCAGCATCATTTGGGCTGCGATCGCAGCATCGACGGCGCTGCCTCCGCGTTCGATGATGTCCTGCGCGGCCGAGGTCGCAAGCGGATGGGCGGTAACTGCCATCCAGCGTTGGGCCTCAGCGGACCCGCGTCCGGCCCGCGGGCTGGGGCCCTCCGGCTGGGTGGGCGCATCGGCGGCGGGCCTGCTCGAGGCCGACGGAGCGGGCAGAGGTGCCTGTGCCGATGCGGGCTGTAGTGCCTGAGCCCACGCCCAGGCCACGCACGCGAGGAGGGAGGCGAACCTTGAGCCGCGCCGATCGCTTGCGATGGGATACGTGCGCTTGCAACTCATGAGGATGGATCTCGGCGGGTCGGTTTTGGAGGGCTGAGAGAGGTCATGATAGCGTGCCGATCCGAACCGGCGTCGGAGGGCTGTTGTGGACCGCCCGGACCCGTCCATCGAGGATCGACCCAGTATGAAGACTCTTATCGAACAGGCGAATGCGCTGGCCTCGGGCCAACAGACGAGCGAGGCCTTGATCGAAGCGGCTCGCGATGCGGCGCTCCGGGCGACCGATCTGAACCCGATCGCGTGGGTGGATTGGGACGCAGCGCGTGCACGGGCCCAGGCCCTCGATCGCGAGGCGGCTGCCGGTCGGCTGAAGGGTCCTCTGCATGGCATTCCCATCTCGGTCAAGGACCTGTTCAATGTCGACGGCATGCCTACGCGGGCCGGTACCCGCGCCGCCTTGCCCTCGCTCGGGCCGGATGAGGCGAGCCTCGTGTCCCGTTTGAAGCAGGCAGGGGCTGTGATTTTCGCTAAGACCAACATGCATGAAATTGCCCTGGGTGCCACGGGCGAAAACCTCTGGACCGGCGACGTCAAGAATCCGTTCGATCCGGCCCGCCAGGCGGGGGGCTCCTCCAGTGGTTCGGGGGTCTGCGTCCGGCAGGGCATTGGCCTGGGCTCCGTTGGCAGCGATACCGGGGGATCGGTCCGAATACCCGCGGCCTTTTGCGGCGTCACCGGCTTCAAACCGACCCGCGATGCCATTCCGCTCGACGGCGCGCTCTACCTGTCCTGGACTTGCGACCACGCAGGTCCAATCGCCCCGACGGTGGCCGATTGCGCCCGGATGTTCGAGGTCATGGCGCAATGTTCGGTGCGGCATGGTGCCGTGCCCCGCAAGCCTCGCCTGGCCGTGCCCGAAACCTGGCTCCGTGGGCGGCTGCAGCCTGCCGTACGCGAGGTCTTCGAGTCGCTCCTGGCCGGTCTGCGCGGTGACGGTATCACCGTAGATCCGGTCGAGGTCCAGAGCCTGGTCTCGGGTTGGCAGGCCTATTCGCCACTCGTGCGTGCCGAGGCTGCTTGGGTACACCGCGAGGTGCTCGACGCTGGAGGTGAGGGGTTTTCCGAGATGGTCTTGCCGCCGCTTCAGGCGGGGCGCCAGATTTCGGCGCATACCTACATCGATGCTCTGAAGATGCGGCAGGTGCTGGTCGACGAGCTGAGTCGGCTCCTGACGGACTACGATGCGCTGGTCCTGCCCGGAAACGCCGTGCTCCCGCCGCTCAGGGGGCAGACTGAAGTCTCAACGGAGGCAGGGATGATGTCCACGCGGGATGCCGTGCTCGGGCAGACGGCCGCGTTCTCGCTCGCGGGACTGCCGACCCTGGTAATGCCGACGCGCAGCGTGGAGGGGTTGCCCACCAGTGTGCAGATCGTCGGCGCAGCCGATTCGGATGCGCGCGTACTTGCGCTCGGGGAATGGTTCGAGCAGCGCATCGCGTCGCAGCCCTGAGGGTACCGTCAGCGCCCTTTCGGAAAATTTACCGGGGTGCCATCCGGATCGCGCCGTCCAGACGGATCGTTTCACCGTTGAGCATGGTGTTCGCCAGGATCTGCGACACCATCAGTGCGAACTCTTCGGGTCGACCCAAGCGGGCCGGAAACGGCACCTGCTTGCCCAGCGACTCCTGGGCTTCAGCCGGCAGGCTTTCAAGGAGCGGAGTGAGGAAAAGCCCCGGTGCGATCGTTACCACCCGGATACCGTCCCGGGACAAGTCCCGTGCGACCGGCAGGGTCAGACCGACGATACCGCCTTTTGAGGCCGAGTACGCCGCCTGCCCGATCTGGCCGTCATAGGCGGCCACCGAGGCCGTATTGATGATCACGCCACGTTCACCGTCGGCGTTGGGCGCCTGAGCGGCCATCGCCTGCGCGGTCAGGCGGATCATGTTGAACGTGCCGATCAGATTGATGCGAATTACCCGTTCGAAGAGCTCGAGCGAATGCGGCCCGTCCCGACCGATCGTACGGGCCGGCGGGCCGATTCCGGCACAGTTGATGAGGCCCCCTAGGGCGCCGGAAGCGGAGGCGGCAGCGACCGCCGCCTTCGCATCGGGCTCAGAAGTGACATCGCAGCGGACGTAGCGGATTGCAGCGCCAAGTTCGGCCTCGAGGCGCTCGCCGAGCGTCTGGTTGACGTCCGCGATCACGACCCGCCCGCCCGCTTGCACGAGCATGCGGGCGGTGGCGGCCCCCAGACCCGAGGCCCCGCCGGTCACCAGAAACGTGCGGCCGTCAATCTGCATCGCAACCCCCGCCCAATGACGATCAGAGAATAGGAACGATCAGCAACGCCACAATGTTGATGATCTTGATGAGCGGATTGACCGCAGGGCCCGCGGTGTCCTTGTAGGGGTCGCCCACAGTATCTCCGGTCACCGCAGCCTTGTGGGCATCGGAGCCCTTGCCGCCGTGGTGACCCTCCTCGATGTATTTCTTGGCGTTGTCCCACGCGCCGCCACCGGTACACATGGAGATCGCCACGAATAGGCCGGTAATGATTGTGCCCATCAGCAGGCCGCCCAGCGCCTTGGGACCAAGCACCAGACCGACGACCACCGGGACGATCACAGGCAGCAGCGAAGGGATGATCATTTCCTTGATCGCCGCGCCGGTCAGCAGATCCACTGCCCGTGAGTAATCGGGCTTGGCCGTGCCTTCCATGATGCCCTTGATCTCGCGAAACTGCCGACGCACTTCCTCGACGACAGCGCCTGCCGAACGACCCACGGCTTCCATGGCCATGGCGCCGAACAGGAAGGGGATCAGACCGCCGATGAACAGGCCAATGATGACCATGTGGTCGGACAGGTCGAAGGTTGCGACGATCTTGGCGTCCTCGAGCGCGTGGGTGTAGTCGGCAAACAGCACCAGTGCCGCGAGGCCGGCCGAACCGATCGCATAACCCTTGGTGACGGCCTTAGTGGTGTTGCCCACTGCGTCGAGCGGATCGGTGATGTTGCGGACCGATTCCGGCAGTTCGGCCATTTCAGCGATACCGCCTGCGTTGTCTGTGATCGGGCCGTACGCGTCGAGGGCCACCACGATGCCGGCCATCGAAAGCATGGCGGTTGCCGCGACTGCGATACCGTAGAGGCCCGCCAGCCCGTGAGCGGCGAGGATGGCCGCACACACCAGCAGGACTGGCCAGGCGGTGGACTTCATCGACACGGCGATACCGGCGATGATGTTGGTCGCATGGCCGGTGGTCGACGCCTGGGCGACATAGCGGACCGGACCGTACTGGGTGCCGGTGTAGTACTCGGTCACCCAGACGATCAGGCCGGTCAGGATCATGCCGACCACGACGCACAGCCAAAGCGCGTTGGCGGTCATTCCATCCGGCAGTTTCGCCCCCGCGAACATCCAATGGGTGATCGGGTAGGAGACAATCGTGGCGATCACACCGGCCACGATCAGCCCTTTGTAGAGGGCGCCCATGATGTTGGTATCGCCGGGCTTTGCCTTGACGAAAACGCACCCGATGATCGACGCAATGATGGACAGCCCCCCGAGGGCCATCGGATACACCACCGCCTGCATCGGTGCTCCGGTGATCATGAGCGCGCCCAGCAGCATGGTCGCGATCAGGGTCACCGCATAGGTTTCGAACAGGTCCGCGGCCATGCCGGCACAGTCGCCGACGTTGTCACCCACGTTGTCTGCGATCACTGCAGGGTTGCGGGGATCGTCCTCGGGAATGCCGGCCTCGACTTTCCCGACCAGGTCAGCACCGACGTCGGCGCCCTTGGTGAAGATGCCTCCGCCCAAGCGCGCGAAGATCGAGATCAGCGACGAGCCGAAGGCCAGTCCGATCAGAGGTTTGATGACGTGGTGAAGGTCTTTCAGCGCTTCAGCCGAGGCCGACCCGACCAGGATCGCGTAGTAGCCCGCAACGCCCAGCAGGCCCAGGCCCACGACCAGCATGCCGGTGATGGCACCGCCTCGGAACGCGACGGCCAGAGCCTCGTTCAGTCCTCGGGTGGCGGCCTGTGCGGTCCGCACATTGGCCCGCACCGAGACGTTCATGCCGATGTAACCCGCTACACCCGACAGAATGGCTCCGACTGCGAAACCGATCGCCGTTGCCATACCCAGTCCGGGCACGATGGCGATGATCAGGAAAAGAATGACCCCGACAATACCGATCGCCCGATACTGGCGGTTGAGATACGCCTTGGCGCCCTGCTGGATCGCATGGGCGATTTCCTGCATCCGGCTGTTGCCGGCATCCAGTCCAAGAATCCAGCGGCTCGATACGATGCCGTAAAGCACCGCGAGCACGCCACAGGCCAAAGCGAGCCAAAGGCCCGCCGAGCTAGCAGTCATGGTCATCCTCCGTCGAGAAGCTCAGTTGTAAAAAACCCGCGGATTCTACAACGAGCCCCCCGAATCGGAGGGTTTTTCGGTGCTGTGGAGCACCAGCAACATGCGGGCCCTGGGGAGGGCCGAGCCAGTGTCAGGCCTCGAGAGCCTGCAGTGCACGACTGGAGATTTCGTCGACCGACCCCAGACCCGAGATGCGGCGGTAGCGCGGCGCACCCGCCTTTTCCCTCGCGGCCCACTGGCTGTAGTAGTCGACGAGTTGCCGGGTCTGCGAGTGGTAGACGTCCAGACGCTTGCGCACGGTGGATTCCTGGTCATCATCGCGCTGAACCAGGTCTTCGCCGGTGGCGTCGTCTTTTCCGGCGACCTTCGGGGGGTTGAACCGGACGTGGTAGGTACGTCCGCTGGCAAGGTGGACGCGCCGACCGCTCATGCGCTCGATGATGTCGGCGTCCGGGACGTCGATTTCCAGCACATAGTCGATCCGAACGCCCGCCTGTTTCATCGCGTCGGCCTGTGGAATCGTCCTCGGGAAGCCGTCAAACAGATAGCCGGATGCGCAATCGGGCTGGGTGAGGCGATCCTTGACCAGACCGATGATGATGTCGTCGGAGACGAGTCCACCCGAATCCATCACCTTCTTGGCCGCGAGGCCAAGTGCAGTACCGGCCTTGACGGCCGCACGGAGCATGTCGCCTGTGGAAATTTGTGGAATGCCGAAGCGCTTGGTCAGCACCGCGGCCTGCGTACCTTTGCCGGCGCCGGGTGCGCCCAGAAGGATTAGACGCATGGGGATTGCCCTCGAATGGAGTGTCCCGAGGGTAAGTCAAAGCGGGGAGCCGGTCAATTTGTCAAGCTCTTGGGCGATCGGCCGGAGCAATCGTGTTCCTGCCCTCCACGGGGGTGCCCGCTGGTGACTCGTCCGGCGGTGCACCTGCTCAGGTGTGCATGGATGACCATTCAAGCCGGACCCGGGCCAGATCCTCGGGGGTATCGACTCCGGTGGGCGGTGTTTGCTCGGTCACATGAACCGCGATGGCTTCGCCGTGCCAGAGCGCCCGCAGTTGTTCCAGCGATTCGATACGCTCGAGGGCGGCGGGCTCGAGTTCCGGGAACTGCCTGAGAAAGCCTGCCCGGTATGCGTAGAGGCCGATGTGTCGCAGCGGCAGACCCGCACGATTGAGCGTTTCCGAGGTGCGGCCCGCGACTCCGTCGGCAAGCGTGGCCGGGCGGGATACAGGGGCCCCGTCGCGCTCAAATGGGATCGGCGCCCGGCTGAAGTAGAGAGCCCGGCCGCGTCGGTCGGTCACCACTTTGACGACGTTCGGGTTGGTGAAGTCGCCCGCAGTCTCGATTCGATGGGCAGCGGTTGCGATGGCGCACTCGGGTGAGCGCTTTAGGCACAGCGCAACGTTCCGGATCAGTTCAGGCGGGATCAGGGGTTCGTCGCCCTGAACGTTCACCACGATTTCCTGATCACCCAGCCCCATCTTCGTGGCCGCCTCGGCCAATCGGTCCGTTCCGGACGGATGATCGCTGCGGGTCAGGATGACCTCAAAGCCCGCTGCCTGGACGACCTGGGCGATGCGTTCACTGTCGGTGGCCACGGCCACTCGGCGAGCCCCGGAGCGCGCGGCGCGCTCGGCCACCCGGACCACCATGGCCTGACCACCGATGTCGGCGAGTGGCTTGTCGGGCAGTCGGGTCGAGGTGAGTCTGGCCGGTATCAGCGCAGTGAATTCGACCTCGTTCATGGGTCGCACCGAAAGACTCACGATGTGCACTCGGCCTCGTCCATCTGCCGGGCTTCGTCGACCAGCATCCGAGGGATGCCGTCACGAATCGGGAAGGCCAACCGGTCGACCCGACAGCTGAGCTCACCCTCGATCGCGGAGCCGTCTGCGTCGATCGCGTCGCGTCGGTGCCGAAGAGCCCCCTTGCAGATCGGGCAGACCAGGATTTCAAGCAGTCTCGTTTCCAAGGAGAGCCCCCTGCAGCCAGTCGAGAAGTTGTGGATCCGGGCGAACTTCAACGTCAAGCACCCAGCATCGATCATCGGCAAAATCGCGGCATTTTACGGCGTCCTTGGCGGTCATCACGATCAGGGGCTCATCGATGCTGGACAGGGTGTCTGCCGCAATGGGCGCATGGTCGGCCAGAGCGATCGTCCGACCTGTGGCAATGCCGTGGCGGCTGAGGAGATCAAAGAACCGGCCCGGCTCGCCTATCCCTGCCAGGGCGCAGAGCCGTTCGCCCCCAAAAAGCTCACGGAAGCCCGCCAGACTCATTGATTGCTCGGTATTGATCCTGGAGAGGCCGATCGGTTCGACCCGAAAGTTGAAGATCCGGTCGGCCCGAACGCCTTGAGGAGCCTCGGAATCGTTGACTGCAATCGCCGGGAAAATCTGGCCTGGGTGAATCGGCTCGCGCAGCGGCCCCGCCGGCAGCGTCAGGCCGTTGCCCAAACCGCGGCGGTCGAAGACGACGAGTTCAAGGCTCCGAGGCAGGTATCTGTGCTGCAGCCCGTCATCCGAGATCACCAGATCCAGCCCCGGGTGACCTTTGAGCAGGCAGGCGAGTGCTTGATCGCGTCTGCGCCCCGCTGCAACCGGTAGTCCGGTTGCGTGGGCGAGCAGAACCGCCTCGTCGCCCTGCTCGAGCGCATCGTCCGCAGCGCGGACTTCCCGGGCATCGCTGCGGCGCGCCCGATAGCCGCTGCACAACAGCCCCACCTTGAGGCCGCGTTCGCTCAAAGCTCGCGCGATGCCGATCACTAGCGGGGTCTTGCCGGTGCCTCCGACCAGCAGGTTGCCCACCACGAGGACCGGCGGTCTGGGCCGAGCGAGCCGTGCGATCTGGCGGCGGGCCTCGCGAGCGTGCCTGCGAGTGAGCGCCGCGAGCGGGCGAAGTACCGTCGCCAGAATGCGGCCGGCGGGCGAGTGTCCGAACCAAACTGCCTGAGCGAGGCGGGTCAGTGCGGGGCCCGCAGGCGGGCGGCTCGTGGGGTCTTTCATCGACCGGCACCGCAGGCTGAATTCGGTGCCACAATAAAGGCGGTCATTGCTCGGACCTGTCCGGTTCGGACACTCCAGAAGTTTTCGGGTGACCTCATGGTCAGGGCCTTGCGGCCGGATGTGCTCCGCAAACCCGCATCCTCCTGTGGATAACTTTGTGCATAAACAGGCTCAGTCAATCCTGTCGCCCTCGGAGCGCAGCGCTTTGGCGCTCTGAAGGCACTCTACTACCAAGAATTTTTCCAGTGAAATCATATTGTTGTATGAATGTCTCGAGGGGCGCCCCATTTTTTAAGCAAAATGCCCGGCAGGAGCGGCATTGTGGATAGCCTCGCGCCGGAAAGCCCCAATCTACGCGGTTCTAGCCGTCACGAGCCCGATTTTTCGAGGGATTTGCTCACGGTCTCCGGTCTTAACCGCATGGTTTCTGGCCTGCTTCAGCGAAGCTTGCCTCTGGTCTGGGTTGCCGGTGAACTGTCCAACCTGACCCGGGCGACCAGTGGTCATTGGTATTTCACTCTCAAGGACCGCAGTGCGCAGGTGAGGGCGGTCATGTTCCGGGGGCGCGCTCAGCACGTGGATTTTGCCCCGCGTGAGGGTGACCAAGTCGAGTTGCGAGCCCTGGCCACGCTCTACGAACCGCGCGGAGATTTCCAGCTCAACGTCGAAGTCATGCGGCGTGCTGGGGCGGGCGACTTGTACCAGCGGTTTCTGCAGCTCAAGGCGCGGCTGGAGCAGGAGGGTCTGTTCGATCCGGCGCGAAAGAGGGCGCCACCCAGGCTGCCCCTGCGGATCGGTGTGATCACCTCACTCCAGGCGGCTGCGCTGCGCGATGTGCTCACAACGCTGGCGCGTCGAGCCCCTCACATCCCGGTCGTCGTGTACCCGGCGCTGGTGCAGGGTGACCAGGCGCCGGGCGCGCTGATCGCGGCCATCGGGGAGGCTGCGCGCCGAGCCGAGTGCGATGTGCTCCTGCTTGTGCGTGGGGGCGGTGCCATCGAAGATCTCTGGGCCTTCAATGATGAGACGTTGGCTCGTACGATGGCGGCCTCGCCGATCCCGATCATCTGCGGCGTGGGCCACGAGACCGATTTCACCATCGCCGATTTTGTCGCCGATATTCGAGCGCCTACCCCGACTGCAGCGGCTGAGCGTGTCGCCCCTGAGCGTCGGGAGCTGATCGACGAAGCGTCCTCGCTCGCCCGGGCGATCGATCGGGCGTTCGGTGTCCTCATGGAGCGATCCGGGCAGCGCCTGGACCTGGCCGTCCGATGGCTGCGCCCTCCATCGGCGCAATGGCGCGAGCGAAACCATCGCTTGAGCCTGCTCATCACCCGAATGCGGGCGGCTCAGGCGGCGCTCCTCGCGCGGGCCCTGCGCCGGGCAACCCGGTCTGCAGATCGCTTGCGAGCGCCGCGGCTTGAGCGCGAGGGGCAGCGCCTGGTATCACTCTCGCAGCGCCTGATTCGTGCGATGACGCGCCGGCATGAGCGATGCGCAGCCCGTGTCGAGGAACTCGCGGGCGCACTCGCTCTGGTGAGCCCCAAGGCGGTTTTGGACCGGGGCTATGCAATCGTCCGGGCGCCCGATGGGCGGCTCGTCCGGGACGCCGGTGGCCTGACCCCCGGAGATCCGCTCACGGTTCAGCTCGCGGCCGACCAGATCGAGGTCAAATTCGAGCGTTCGGTGTTGAGGTCCTGAGGGTCGACACCGATTCCCCCGGCGGCCTTCGCGGTCCGCATTGAGAGTCGTCGGGATTGCGCCTAAAATCCGGGGCTCTTTTCAAGGGGTACCGACCGCGGTCGGGCCCTGGTTGTCCATCCCAACGGAGAGTGCCGATCATGGAACACAAGCTGCCTGCCCTGCCGTATTCGCCCGACGCGCTTGCGCCGCATCTGTCGAAAGAAACGTTCGAGTACCACCACGGTAAACACCACCAGGCCTATGTGACAAACCTCAACAACCTGATCAAGGGCTCCGAGTTCGAGTCGCTCGGTCTCGAGGACATCGTCCGAAAGTCGAGCGGTGGAGTGTTCAACAATGCCGCCCAGGTATGGAATCACACCTTCTTCTGGAATTGCATGAAGCCCGCCGGGGGTGGAGCGCCCAGCGGTGCGTTGGCGGCTGCGATCAATGCCAAGTGGGGGTCACTGGACGGTTTCAAGGAAGCGTTCACGAAGAGTGCCGTGGGCAACTTCGGATCCGGCTGGACCTGGCTTGTGCGCAAGGCCGACGGCTCGCTGGATATCGTCAACACCAGCAATGCCGCCACGCCCCTGACCACCTCGGACAAGGCTCTTCTGACGGTCGATGTCTGGGAGCATGCCTACTACGTCGACTACCGCAACGCGCGCCCCAAGTTTGTCGAGACGTTCCTGAATCACCTGGTCAACTGGTCGTTCGCCGAGCGCAATTTCGCGGGCTGACCCGCGCGTTTTGAGGGGGCGCTGTCGCGCCCTCGGCTCCGGGGGTGAGCGAGCCCGAGACCCTGTGTCGGTCTCCTCCTTCCTGGCACGCGATCGACGGACGGGTCAGCGTCCGTTCACCGCAGGAATGCCCATCCGGTCGCCCGACCGGATGCCTCGCTTCTCGAACCAGCCCTGCTCCATCTCCAGAGCCAGCCGGACGGGCTCGGCGGCACAATGGCTGTCCTCCGAGAGGGGAGTCATGTCGGCCGTATTCACGATACGGCCGTCGTCCGCGATGAACGCGATCGTGAGCGGAATGAGAGTGTTGCGCATCCAGAAGCAATGCACCGCCCGCTCAGGGAACGCGAACAGCATCCCCTGGTTGGGTCCGAGCGATTTCCGGTGCATCAGCCCGACCGATCGGGCGTTGGGCGTCGCAGCCAGTTCGGCTCGAATTCGGTTCAGTCCGGCGCTCAGTTCGACCACCGGCAGGCCCGACTGCGGCATCGACTGGGCAAAAACAGCCGGAGTCGCGATCAGGCAGAGCATCAGAGCAAGGCTGGTGCGACGCAAGCTTTGGAGCGGAGCATGAGCTTTCATGGTGGTGTCCGGCGGTCTTCGGTCGGGACTGCGGGCGGCGATGACGCGGCTGATCGGGCATAATTCGGCCTCGCGGAAGTCACCGCCCCAACAAAACAAAGTCCGATATCAGGAAGGATTTTTCATGTATCAGCATATCAAGATCCCTACGTCCGGCGAAAAGATCCGCGTGAACGCCGATTTCTCGTTGCAGGTTCCGGATCAACCGATCATTCCCTACATCGAGGGCGACGGGACGGGGCTCGACATCACTCCTGTGATGCTCAAGGTGGTTGATGCTGCCGTTCAGAAGAGCTATGGTGCTCGCCGCAAGATCCACTGGATGGAGATCTACGCCGGCGAAAAGTCCACGCAGATTTACGGGCCCGATGTCTGGTTGCCCGAAGAGACTCTTCACGCGGTGAAGGACTATGTGGTCTCGATCAAGGGGCCGCTCACCACCCCGGTCGGTGGTGGCATCCGTTCGCTCAATGTCGCGTTGCGCCAGGAACTGGATCTTTACGTGTGCCTGCGCCCCGTGCGTTATTTCAAGGGGGTGCCCTCCCCCCTGCGCGAGCCCGAAAAAACCGACATGGTGATCTTCCGGGAGAATTCCGAGGACATCTACGCCGGCATCGAGTGGGCC
>JBIKVK010000099.1:0-11497 GCA_044356835.1 Burkholderiaceae bacterium | reverse complement strand
TCCCGCAGCCCCCTGGGGCCGCAAAAGTACAGTTCGGAATTGCTCAGATGAAAAGGTGTGAGGTGAGCCAGAAGCTGTGCGGTGAGACGTTCGCCCGCATCGCTGGCAATAATATGCACATTGAGCCGGGGATGCAGGGCCGCTAGCGCGCGGAGCCGATCAGCAGCAAAGGCGTCGGTGCCTTTGGAGACTGCCCAAAACAAGGCGATCTGCTGCGTACCGTTCGATTGCAAGGCTTCGGCCCACGCGAGAAAGGGTGTGATGCCGATGCCACCGCCGACCCATACCTGGCGCTGTGCGCGCTCGCGAAACAGGAAACGGCCGTAGGGGCCCTCTACGCGCATGCGCTGCCCCACGTGGAGTTGCGCGGGCAATCGTTTAGTCCAACGACCCAGGCCCTTGATACATAAGGTCAGCCGGCCGTCGTCCCGCGGAGCGCTGGCGATCGTGAACGGGTGAGGTTCCCGCATACCCGCTTCGGGCGCCGATGCGAAGACGAACTGTCCTGCTCTCCAGCCCACCGCGCGCCCCTCGGCGCGGAGCGTGATTTCGCAGACGGAGCCCCGGTTCGAGATATGTTCGATCACGAGCTGGCGCTGCCGTTGATAGGGCGCGATCAGCTGCGTGAACAGCCACGCTGCGAGACCGGCCAGGCTGAGAATGTTCAAATACAAGCCCAGTGATGGATCAAGACCGTCGGGCTTGTCCACGGCCAATTGATGAACCACCACTGCCGCGAATAACACGCCTGTGAAACGGTGCGTAAAACGCCAAACGGGCCACGGCAATTCCAGCCGGGTAAACGGAATACGCTTGAACCAGCTGAGCAGAATGAGCCCGATAAAGCCGTTCAGGGCAAGCTCCCCGAGGTCTTTTGCGAAGCCGCCCAGCCAGGTCTCGCGCACCGCTCCCTTAAGGTCGGGATCGATGGTGTCGTGCCCGACCATCAGGAGGAGGGCAGCGATTCCGAGCCACTTATGAACCCGGTACATTCGGTCGAGGCCGCCGAAGAGGGGCTCGACCCAGGTCGGTCGTGCGGACAGGGTCAGAGCAATGCTCATCGCTGCGATTGAGGCAGCGCCCATCGCCATCGCCAGGGCCACCCTGAGACCGAACGAGGAGTACGTCTGCGCGCCCAGCACGGCGGCATAGAGGACGGCAAGCGCCGCGAGGACCGGGCCAATGTAACGAACTACCATGTGTGGTTGGAACGCGATCCGACCCAATCGGTCGACCTGACGGCTTGAGTACAGTCGTCGTCGAGACTCGCTGCAGCGAAGGTTCGAAAAGGGGAGCGCATGGCCACCGCTTACCTATACGAAGAGAGGGTCCAGGAACTCACCTCGCACTGTGTGTAGTAGGTAAACCGGAAGGCGATATTCTGTCGCCAATACCACCAATCGACAGTTTGGTAGCTGCCGGAAGTGTATGTATCGATATCTTCGGGCTCACCGAAGTCCGATCGCACGTCCTGCATTTCAGAATCGCAGGACGAATCCCACAGCAACGAATCGCCGCAGGAGGCGGACAGAAGCGCGAACAGCAAGGCAGCGAGGCGTACTTTACGAAGCATGGTTGTATGATTTTGATCCGGCTCAGTTTAGGCGATGCGCTCTACTGTATCGTCGAGGTCCATCAGACCAAGTTCGGCTCTAAGTCCGGGCTGCCTTATCGTGAGTTCATTCCGAAAAGACAGTAGGACATTTCGATGGGTCTTGGTCTCCGCATCACGAGACGAAACGGCCGCGTCACCGTAGGCGATTTGGGCACCACCGCAATCACGATGGTTCAACACGATCACGGTCGGGATATTGTGCAGTTGGATCGACGCCGCGAGGTTGTCCCAAAAGGTCTGGTGCCAGCCGCTGAACTTCGGAGCGACTGCCCCGATGGCGGCTCCCGCCACATTGAATTGACTGTACCGACCCAGCATCGATCGAGCAGCCATGTGATCGAGCGTGAGCTTGGGAAAGCGAGGATCGATGCAGGCGAGCAGCATGGCACGGTAGTGCCCCGTCACGGCGCGGGCACCCGGAGGCAGTGATGAGAGGGCTCCGAGTGCCCCGCTCAAGCCAAGGAAGGCCCGCCTGGATACGTTTTGCGTCGGCACAGATCTAAGGCAGAGGCATTGATCTCCAGCGCTTCGCTTGAAGCTGGTGTGGTTTGAGGGAGCCATTGTTGCGAGGGGCGATCCGAGAGCGTTGAAAGTTGTCGAAAAAGCGGCGTCGCTTGACATGATAAACCGCGGGTTGTTTCGTCTGCATGCTTGAACCCGGACAGATCGGCAGAAGTGGCGGTCCCTTCCCCTATCCGGGGAAAGATGCGGACCGCCGCTGCGAAGAGCCTCATTCGATTGCTTCAGGTCAGTCCAAGCTTTCGAGCCCGAGCACGAAATCGCGGGATCGATCAGTGTTCCGGCGAGCGGTCGAGCATGAATCGAATCACCGCGCTCTGGACCGGCACCAGATATCGCTTTTGGGCGTAGCCGACAAAGCCCTCATACCGAACGGGATCAAACCCCAGCTCGCGTCCAATGCTGAAGGGCGGGGTCGGGAGCAAGGCTGGGCGCCCCATCTGTTCCAAGTGCAGTTCACTCAGAGCCTGAACCGGGGCGGTGCTCGATCCACCCGAAACGTCCGTGATCAGCACATCAACTTCGCCAGGCAGGTCTCTCGGTTTGGTCAGGAGCATTCCGGGTACCGCGTCGGGGCGCGGGCTCGAATCGATATGGATGATCGTCAGCCCAAGCAAGCGACCGAGCTGATGCCATGACCGGAATACATTGGTTTCTGTCGGACCCCAAAGGCCAATCCGCGCCTGTGCGAGCGGTCGAATGAAGCGGTCAATGTAGAAGGCATCCGTCAGCACCTCACAGGGGTGCTCCTGGGAGGACATGGCATTGATGACGGGTCGGGCGCTGGCCCGCGCAAAGGACACCAGGCGCTCGTGATTGGATTCCCGCACTACGTAAAGACTGAACAGCGGATCCAGGTAGCCCGCCAGATCCTCGACCCGCTCCTCCGTCTTGAGGAGGTCGGGCAGCTCGGTGAACGCCAGATCCAGTTCCCTGAAGGCCTGAATGAACGTCGCGCGGGTTCGAACGCCACGCCCTTCGAACGACCAGGCGACCGGCGCAATGACTCTGGCCGGGGCCGAAACCGCACCGACTTCGCAGAAAATTGATTGGATGTCTTCAGCAGTGAGGTCTGAGATCTCGGTCAGTTTCAAGCCGAACCCCGTCGGTGGTAAGAACTGCTCGCGCTCTCAGTCGGACGGTTCGAATGATCAGAAGCGGTAGCTCAGGCCGAAATTGAGGGCGTTATGAATCAGGTTGGTCTTCAGGCGGCCGTCGTGATGCTCCACGTCCAGCATCAGGTAATGAAAATCGTACTCGACAAACCAGCCCCATCGCTCGGTGAACGGCCGGCTCAGGCCCAAAGCAAAGCGCAAGACCGGCCCGCCATATTGATACTCAAACGTGCGGCGGGTTTCTCCGACCCGCTGAATTTCGACATGTGGGACCGCGATACCGGCACCCAGTCCGAAATGAGGGGTGAGGCCGTCGATTGGAGCGAATTTCCAGAGGTGGTTGATCGTGATCGGATTCGAGCCATCGGTAAATTCGAGGCGCTGATAGCCGCCGTTCTTGGCGAGCGTCTCGCCGTCTGCATACGCCTTGGCGTGAGTCAGATTGAACGACCAGCCCGTGCCCCGGTCTGACCAGCGGGTGTATCGCAGGCCATAGTACGGAGGGGGCGAAAATGACTTGCCCTTCCAGCCTGCGGTAAAGCTCGAGCCTGCATGATCCACTGAGGAGTGGGGGGACTCCTGAAGGCCACCGTAGAACGAAAACTCGCTGGACTGAGCCGATACGGCGGGGTGCACCAGTGCAATGACGGACGCAACAACGATCGATGGTTTCAGCATGATGGGCTACCTGTGTCGCTTAGTTGAATGGCCGCGAGTAGATCAGTCCGGCCTGCTTGCCGTCCGTGTAGGGCATCAGCATGGCTTTCTTGGCCTGGAATCGCTCCGGCGTGAAATAAAAACTGGCTGCGATGCCCAATGCTGCGCCGGCGACTACATCCCGGACGTGATGATTGTCGCTGTCCACACGGCTGTAACCAACGAATGACGCCGCAGCATAGGCCGGCCATGCAGTCTCAAGACCGTAGCGGGCGTGAATGAACGCGGCCCCCTGGAAGGCGGCCGAGGTATGGCCTGATGGGAAGGAACGGCTTCCGCCGTTGGGGCGCTCGGCATCGATCGTGCTCTTCAAAACTTGCGTGACGGCAATGGTGGATCCCGCCGACTTGTAGAACGGCATGCGTCCGTCGGGATCGTCTTTATAGAAAGTCAGGCCATAGGCGACCGCAGGAACGAGCAACTGCAGCGCGTCTCCCACCCGCTCAACCGTGTCCTTCCCAGAGGCCGGTTGAACGGCCGTCAGGCTCAAGACAAGCGCAGAAGCGATACCCCATCGAAGAGGAAGTTTCATGGTGGGCCTTATCGGGTGAAGAGGTCTATAAGAGGTACTAAAACGCCTCGTAGATTATCTCATTAGTCAATCCTGCCCCCGGGGTCAAGCGTGTGGCCCTTCGGGTCGCGGGCGGAAGCGATCGGATGTGCACAGGGCGCCAGTCCGGTAGGGGCCTCGGATTGGAGCGGCGTTAGGGATTAACATCCGGCTTAGTCCCCTACGCCATTTCGGCGGGCTCTCCGGCAGGGCGGCTGGTCCTGCATATTGTCCTAAGGAACAATCCGACTATGCCCCGATTCGCTGCCAACCTGTCCATGATGTACGGTGAGTACGATTTTCTTGACCGGTTCGACGCGGCTGCCCGAGACGGCTTTGAGGCGGTCGAGTTTCTGTTTCCGTACGAGTTTGCGCCCGAGGCGATCGCGGCGCGCCTGCGCAACTTTGGGCTGAGACAGGTGCTCTTCAATCTGTTCCCAGGAGATTGGCACGGTGGAGAACGCGGGATGGCGTGTCATCCGGGGCGGGAGGCCGAATTCATGAGTTCTCTCGACCGGGCTCTTCCATACGCCCGGGCGACGGGCTGCAGGCAACTGCATGTCATGGCGGGGCGCCGCGTCGAAGGCGTGACCGATCGCGAGGCGCACGAGACCTACGTGAGAAACTTGCGCTGGGCCGCCCGGCATGCCTCGGACGAGGGCCTGAGCCTGCTGATAGAGCCGATCAATCCACGCGACATGCCAGGCTATTTCCTCAATCGGCAGCAGCAGGCTCATGACGTCGTCGCTGAGGTGGGTGCGAGCAACCTCAGAGTCCAAATGGATTTTTATCACTGCCAGATCGTCGAAGGCGACCTGGTTCGACGTTTGGAACGTCACATCGCCGGAGTGGGGCACATCCAGATTGCGGGCGTCCCCGACCGTCACGAGCCGGATCATGGGGAAATCTCCTACCCCTTTATATTTGAACGGCTGGATGCGCTCGGCTACGATGGATGGATCGGTTGCGAATACCGACCCAGGGGCGGGACCTCTGAGGGCCTCGGTTGGGTACGTCCCTATTTGCGGGGCGCAGGCTGATTCGAATCGGAACGGGTCGCGGCATTTCGTCCAGTTCCGTCATAACTTTGACTATCAGGAGACATCAATGAAATCGTATCTCCGCACCTATGTGTGTGCCCTGGCAGTGTCTGCCGCATTGGCCGGCGCGGGTTTCGCGCCCGCTGCCTCTGCACAGTCCACACTGCGCATCAACATTTCGGTGGGCAAGGACTCCCACCAGGGGGTCGGTATCGACGTCTTCGCGCAGGAAGTCGAAAAGCGTACGGGGGGACGGGTGAAGGTTCAGACCTTCTATTCGGGGGCGCTCGGCGGCGAGCGTGAATCGATCGAGGCCGTCCAGCTCGGGACCCATGAGCTCACCCTGACCTCAACTGGTCCTGTGCCGAATTTCGTTCCGGAAACCCGAATCCTCGATATTCCATTCCTCTTCAGGGACAAGGCTCACGCCCGCGCGGTGCTCGACGGCCCGATCGGTCAGGAAATGCTGGGCAAGTTCGATTCCAAGGGTCTCAAGGCGCTTGCCTGGGCCGAGAATGGCGTCCGTCATATGACCAACAATCGACGGCCGGTGAGCGCACCGGATGATCTCAAGGGTCTGAAGATGCGCACCATGGAAAATCCGGTTCATGTGGCCGCCTATAAGGGTCTGGGTATCGTGACCACTCCTATGGCGTTCCCGGAGGTCTTTACCGCCTTGCAGCAAGGTACGGTGGACGGCCAGGAAAACCCGCTGTCTGTGATCATGGCCGCCAAGTTCTCCCAGGTTCAGAAGCATCTCACCCTGACTTCTCATGTCTATTCGCCGGCTGTATTTCTGATGAACAAAGGTGTGTTTGACAAACTTTCGGCAGCCGACAAACAGCATTTCCTTGAGGCGGCCAAGGTGGCAGTAACGGCCAACCGCGCTCGGGTCGATCAGGATGATGCGAGCGGCGTGGCCGAACTCCGGAAGCAGGGCATGCAAGTGATCGAGACCGTTGACAAGGCCAAATTCCTGGAACGTCTGCAGCCGATCGAAGCACAGTTCGAAAAGCAGTTCGGCAAGGCCAACATCGAGCGCATTCGTAACTTCAAGTGAGCTTGCTGACCAGGCGGGGCGTTGTACCCTGAGGGGCGGGCGGGGCGATGAAGGCGAGTTTCTTGCGCTTTGAACGGTTCACAACCACACTGGCGATGGCTCTCGCCTGTGCGATGATGGCCACCGCCGCCTCGCTCGGCTTCTATCAGATCATCACCCGTTTCATTCTCGAGTCGCCCTCCGAATGGAGCGAGGTGATCGTTCGGTTCAGCCTGATCTGGATGGTGTTTCTCGGAATCCCGACAGCCTTCCGGATCGGAGCCATGGTGAGCGTTGACGTTCTTTACCGCTGGAGCTCGGCGCGTTCCAGGCGCGTGCTCGACTACCTGGTCTGTGCCGCTTCGCTGGCCCTGATCTCGGTGATTATCGTGTGGGGCTGGGACTATGCCCGGCGCGGTTCGGTGCAGTCGATGATCGGGCTTGAGGATGTGTCCATGTTCTGGGCCTACTTGTCCATGCCGGTGGGTGGTGTGTTCAGTGCGATCGCGATCTTCGGATATCTCCTTGAGCCGACCCGTCAGGAATTGGAGACCCAGCAGTGACCACCGCGATGCTGTTTACGATGCTGCTGTGCTTCGCATTGAGCATTTCGGTGGCGGTTTCGATCGGGCTGGCGGCGGTCCTCGGGATTCACCTGGGCAACGTCAATATGCTCATTTCGGTGAAGGAACTGTTCAGTTCGATCAACAAGTTCCCTCTGGCCGCGATCCCCTTTTTCATCCTTGCGGGCAACATCATGGAGACCGGCGGGATTTCCCGCCGTCTGGTCGATTTTGCCAAGAGCATCGTGGGCGGAGTGCAGGGCGGATTGCCGATGACGGTGGTCCTGACCTGCATGATCTTCGCAGCGGTCTCGGGCTCATCGGTCGCAACCACTTTTGCGATTGGCGCCATCCTGATCCCGGCCTTGATCCGGCATGGCTACCCCCGGCCCTACGCTGCGGCGCTACAAGCATCCAGCGCGGAACTCGGCGTGATTATTCCTCCTTCGATCCCTATGATTCTCTACGGCGTCAGCGCCGAGGTGTCGATTGGCGAACTGTTCATCGCTGGATTCGGGCCGGGGATCCTGATCGGTGGCGCCTTGATGCTGTTCGTGTGGATCTATTGCAAGGCGAAGGGTTGGGGCAAGAACGACGGCGAGGGACGGCTGCGGCTGTTCGAGGCCACCCGAAAGGCCGCCTGGGCCCTACTGATGCCGGTGATCATCCTCGGAGGCATCTACGGTGGGATATTCACACCGACGGAAGCCTCTGCGGTCGCGGTGTTCTACGCCTTGTTCGTGGGCATGGCGATTTACCGCGAGATTCGGTTTGCCGATCTTTATTCGATCTTGCGCAAATCGGTTCTGTCCAGTGCGGTGATTATGTTCATCATTGCCAACGCGGGCTTATTTGCCTTCCTGCTGACCCGTGCCGGAGTGCCCGACGCAATCGGGGTCTGGCTGCAGGAAGTGTTGCGCACGCCATTCTGGTTCCTGTTGGGGGTGAACGCGGCGCTCTTCCTGATCGGTATGTTCATCGAAACCAGTGCCGCGATTCTGGTGCTTGCGCCCATCCTTGCGCCGGTCGCGGCGCACTTCGGGATCGACCCCATCCATTTTGGTTTGATCATGATCGTCAATCTGGCGATCGGCATGATCACGCCGCCGTTCGGCGTGAATCTGTTCGCGGCGTGCACGGTCGCGAGGCTATCGGTCGATCAGATCATTCGCGATCTCGTGCCTTTTGTCCTGGTGGTGCTTGGATGCCTGATGCTGATCACGTACGTGCCAGAGATTTCCCTGACCTTGCGGGACCTTGTCTTTGCACGCTGATGGGTGCGAGGTTCCGTTCAGTCTGACAGCCCTGCCAGAGCGTCCGAGGGGTAGCCCGGGCGGGTGCGACAGTCCTCGATGTACTGCTCGATGATCGATCGGTAGGAAGTGTCCGGCCTCAGCCCCAACACCTGCGCACGTTCCGCAGTGGCTGCGCGAGCCCATCCCGAGACGATGTTGGCGATCCGGTCGTCGCGTTGATAGCGTACTTTCGATCTCACCTTGGCGCCGGCGACGGCTTCGAGCGCGTCCAGCATGTCGCCCACCCGCACGTTCAGCGCTGGCAGATTGAGCGCAAGCCGCCCGCCCAGGGCGGCGCGATCGGCCTGAAAAACCGCGATCAGTCCCGCGATGGTGCTCGCGGGCGAGGCGACGGGTGCCCGCACGTCAGGATCGACCGGGCAGATCGTTTCCACGCCGGCCAAGGGCTCCCGAATGATGCCGCTGAAAAATGAGGAGGCGGCTCCATTGGGTCTTCCGGCGCGCACGGTGACGGTCATGAGGCGCGCGGATCGGCCATCGATGAAGCCCTTTCGGGTGTAGTCGGCGATCAGGTATTCGCACATCAGCTTGTGCGTGCCGTACGAGGTCTGTGGCGCAGGAAGCGTCGACTCCGACACCCAGTCCGGAACCTCCGAACCGTCATCCGCGCCATAGACCGCGACCGAGCTCGAAAAAAGGAGGCGCGGCCGGTTGCCTGCTTGGCGAAGACCCTCCAGCAGGAGGCGGGTACTGTCGAGATTCGAGCGCAAGCCCAAATCGAAATCGAGCTCGCACTCGCCCGACACCGCGGATGCGAGGTGAAACACCCCGTCGAATCCGCTCTTGAAGAGAGCGGCTTGCTCGAGCATCGGCCCCTGGTGAACGGTGACGCGCGGGTCATCCCTCAGATCGGCCGGGGCAGGCGCGATGTCGCTGATCGCAAGCTCCGTGATCGGTCGACCGTTCAGGGAGCCCGACTTCAGGAGTTCCCGCGCGAGTCGCGCGCCCAGAAAACCGGCTCCGCCGGTCAGAAGTATTCGCATGGAGCCCCCGCAAGCAGGTCATTTTGAAAATTATTGCTTGAGAATAACTCAGTGACCGGGACCGAGAATCCGAGTCAGGCCGTGGGATGAGGGAATTGGCCCAGAATCAAAGACGGCTGCGGTCGGGTTCGACGCCTGCGTAACGTTCTCCGCTCTAGGGGGCTTCAATGACGATCCAGTGGTCCGGCGCTGTGCTCACGCTCAATGCCGGCTCCTCCTCCCTCAAGCTGGCGTTGTTCGAGGGGGAGGGCGAGTCCCCTGCGATCACCGGCCAGGTGGATCGCATCGGACCCGACGCCAGTCTCCAGCTTTATGGCCCCTCCGGAGTGCGGCTCCCGGTTCCGCCGTCGCGCCCGACGACGCACGCCGAAGCACTTGCTGTCGCGCTCATCACCCTACGCGAGGTTCGACCCGGTCTCCGTCTTGCCGGTGTCGGTCATCGGATTGTCCATGGGGGCTTGGCCTACGACCAGCCTGTTCTGGTCTCTCCCGAGGTGCTCAAGGATCTGGCGAAGCTCGAACCCTTTGCGCCGCTGCACCAGCCCCATAATCTCACCGGCGTTCACGCGGCCATGGCCGCATTTCCGGGTGTTCCGCAGGTGGCCTGCTTTGATACGGCGTTTCATCGCGGGCATCCGTTTGTGAACGACTGTTTCGCGATTCCGTTCCGGTACTACGAACGGGGTGTCAGACGATTCGGATTCCACGGCCTGAGTTATGAATACGTCAGTGGCGAGCTGAATCGTATCGCGCCGGAGCTCGCGGCCGGGCGGGTCATTGTTGCCCATCTTGGCAACGGCGCTTCAATGTGTGCGATCCAGGCCGGCCGGTCGGTCGCGTCCACCATGGGTTTCTCTGCGCTCGATGGCTTGCCCATGGGCACCCGCTGCGGCCAGATCGATCCCGGAGTGTTGCTCTACCTTTTGGATCACGAAGGCATGAGCGTTTGTCAGGTCCGAGATCTGCTGTATCAGCAGTCCGGGCTCCTGGGATTATCCGGGGGCTTGTCCAATGACATGCGCACCCTTGAGTCGGCCCACACCCCCGAGGCCGCGCGTGCCATCGACTATTTTGTGTTCAGAGCGCAGCGCGAGCTGGGCGCCCTGGCGGCTTCAATGGGCGGCGTCGACGCTCTGGTCTTTTGCGGTGGCATCGGCGAGCACTCTTCCCTGATCCGCGGCCGGATCTGTTCCCGGCTGGACTGGATGGGGATCGCGGTGGACCCAGAGCGTAATGCCCTTCATTCGCGCCTGATATCGCCGGCGGACGCGCGGGTTTCGGTCATGATCATCCCGACCCACGAAGAGGTCGCCATCGCCCGTTCTGTGGGGCGCCTTCTCGCTGCGCACGCTTCTTGCTGATCGGGCCACCGAGGCCATGCGGATGCTAGTCAAACCTTCCTCCTACTCCAGCGGCGGTGCCTTTGACGAATTGATCGATGCGTCGGGCCAGCCGCGCCCGGCAGCGCGCGCGCTCTTTGACTACCTGGGCCGTTTGGACGCTCAAACCATGCGCGAGCGCAGGGCCTCGGTGGATGCGGCCATCATGACGATGGGCATCACGTTCACGATCTACAGCGAAGGTCAAAACATCGATCGAGCCTGGCCGTTCGATTTGATTCCCCGCGTGATGGATCGCTCGGAATGGCGTCGTATCGAGGAGGGGCTCAAACAGCGTTTGACCGCGCTCAACTGTTTCATCCACGACATTTACAACGGTCAACGCATCGTCCGGGATGGCGTTTTCCCGGCGGAAGTGCTGGCCGGTTCGCGCAATTTCCGGGCACAGTGTCTGGGGCATGCGCCCCAATATGGGGTCTGGGCGCACATTTGCGGCACCGATCTGGTGCGCGATCGAGACGGCACGGTGTATGTGCTTGAGGACAACCTGCGGGTGCCCTCAGGGGTCTCGTACATGCTCGAGAACCGGATGCTGATGAAGCGATTGTTTCCCGAGATGTTTCAGGTCTGCGACATCCTTCCGGTGGATGATTACACGACCCGCCTCTATGAAACTTTGGCGTCCCTGTCGCCGCGTCCG
>JBIKVK010000362.1:0-3192 GCA_044356835.1 Burkholderiaceae bacterium | reverse complement strand
AGACCCGTCACCGCGATGTCGGTAAGCTTGGTTTGCACATGGAAGACATCATTGAAATTACCGAGAACGGACCGGTTTGGCATGCCCGGTTCTTCCAGAACGAGGAAATCATGGTGATCTGATGCGGCTGCGACTGAGCTCGGGATCGGTTCCGCCCCGAAGTTGCTTGGACTAGGGGCTTCGATGCTGAAGTATCTTGCGCGGCGCCTCGCCCTCATTCCGGTCACCTTCGTCTTACTCGCCGCGGTCGTTTTTGTCATTCTGCGTGTGACGGCTGACCCGGTCGAATTGTTCATGGATATCCATGCGACCCAAGAGCAGAGGGAGGTGCTCTTTCGCGAGTTGAACCTGGACAAGCCGCTGTATGTGCAGTTCGCTATCTTTCTGGGCGATGTGATGCGCGGCGATTTCGGCCGCAGCCACGTTTTTCAGGCCGAAGCGTTGCCGCTGGTGCTTCAGCGTCTCGGACCGACTGCGTTGCTCGCCTCGACTGCACTGGTGATGGCGGTCGGATTCGGTGGGTTACTGGGCACACTTTGCGCGGTCCGCAAGGACGGTGTGTTTGACTTCTGCGTGTCGTCTCTGGCACTTGCGGGTCAGTCGATGCCCAGTTTCTGGCTGGGCATCCTGCTGATTCAGTTGTTCGCACTCAATCTGGGATGGGTGCCGACCTCGGGATTTGGAAGCCCAGAACACCTGGTCTTGCCTGCCATTACATTGGCGGCCTATTTGATGCCCAATTTCATTCTGGTCATGCGCACCAGCGTGCTCGAGACGATCGGAGAGCAGTTTGTCACAACAGCTCGGGCCAAGGGGCTGCGGGAAAGCATCGTTCTGGCGAGGCACGCCATCCCCAATGCCATTGCACCCGCACTGACTTTGCTCGGGCTGCAGCTCGGTGTGTTGATTGGCGGGTCGATCGTGACCGAAACCATTTTCGCCTGGCCAGGGGTGGGTCGTTTGATCATTTCTTCCATCTTCCAGCGTGACGTGACTGTCGTGGTCGCGGGCGTGTTCATGATCAGTTTTGCGATCATCGTCTGTAATTTGCTGGTCGATGTCGTGCTGACCTTGATCGATCCTCGAATCCGGAGCGCCGACGGATGAACCGTATCGGTTTGGGGCCGCGATTCAAAGTAGGCCTGGGCGCGACGATCGTCTTGGCAATTGTGTTGATCGCAATCTTTGCCCCGCTGATCGCTCCCCACGATCCCAATCTCCAGAACCTCAGGCTGCGTCTGCGGCCGCCGGTGTGGGACGAGGGTGGGGCCTGGACATACCCTCTCGGGACCGACAATTACGGCAGAGATATCCTGTCGCGCCTGATTTACGGCTCCAGAATTTCGATCTTGGTTGGCCTCACGGCCATGCTGGTGTCTGCGGTCCTGGGATCGATGCTCGGCATGCTTGCTGGCTTCAAGGGGGGCAAGACTGAGACAGTCATCATGCGTCTGGCCGATGCTCAGCTCGCTTTTCCGGATGTCCTGCTCGCGATTCTCGTCGTTTCTGCCATCGGCGGCAGCGCTCTGAATCTGATCCTAGTGCTGGGTGTGTCCGGCTGGATGGTGTATGCCCGGGTCACCTTTTCGCAGACCCGCAGCCTGAGGGAGCGGCCCTATGTCGAGGCCGCACGCAGCTTTGGTGCTGGCGATCTGATCGTCTTGTGGCGCCATATCCTCCCGCAGCTGCTGCCCGTTTTGGTCGTCCTGTCAACCCTTCAGGTGGCCACGCGGATCCTCCAGGAAACTGCGCTGAGTTTCCTTGGGCTTGGGCTTCCGCCGCCCGCGGCCACGTGGGGGAATATTCTCGCCGAGGGCCGCGATCGACTGCTCATCGCCCCATGGATCGCCAATTTGGCAGGCGGCTGCATCATCCTGCTCGTGTTCGGTATCAACATGCTGGGCAACGGCCTTCGCGAGAAGCTGGACCCCAAAGGCAAGCCGGTGGCCTGAGGGCGCCAGTCAGATCAGGTGACACCGCGCCCTATGTCCGTTGCCTAAATCCCTCAGCTCCGGGATGCTCTGAGCGCATTCGGGGGTTGCGATGGGGCAGCGTGTGCGGTAGTGACATCCCGAAGGGGGGTTGCTTGGACTGGGCGGCTCTCCGATCAGGCCACGCCGATCTCGGGACTCACCGGGCCTTGCGATCGGCACCGCGGCAAGCAGCGCCTGGGTATAGGGGTGGCGTGGACGGCTGAAGAGGTCGGCCTTGCTGGCGAGCTCGACGACCCGCCCGAGGTACATGACCGCGACTCGATCGGCCACATGCCTCACGACGCGCAGGTCATGTGAAATGAACAGCAAGGTCAGACCCAATTGCTGTTGCAGGTCTTTGAGCAGATTAACGATCTGAGCCTGGATCGAAACGTCTAATGCCGAAACCGGTTCGTCGCACACGAGGAACCGAGGCTTGACCACCAATGCTCGAGCGATGCCGATTCGCTGACGCTGTCCACCCGAGAACTGGTGGGGGTAGCGGTCCGACTGTTGTCGGGTGAGTCCGACCAGTTCGAGCGCCTCGCGCGCTCGTTCCTGCCGCTCCTCCCGGGGTACCCCCAGGTAGGACAGGGGCTCGGCGACGATGTCGACGACCCGCATGCGCGGATTGAAGGAACCCACCGGATCCTGAAATACCATTTGAAAGGATTTACGCATGGCCCGCAGGCTCTGGCCCTCGAGCTCAAGCAGGTCGATGCCATCGAGTTTGAGCGTGCCGGCGCTCGGTTCCAGAAGTCTGACCATCAGGCGCGCTACGGTTGATTTACCGCAACCCGACTCGCCGACCAGCCCCATCGTCTCCCCAGTTTCGATCCTGAGCGAGACCTGATCGACGGCATGGACCACCCCTCCGGTCGCACTCGAGAACAGGCCTCGGCGCGTCTTGAAATGCTTGCTGAGCCCGATAGCCTCGACCAAGGCTGTCACGACAGCATCTCCAACTCATTCGCCCGCAGGCAGGCCGAGTGTTGGCCGGACGCCCGCTCACGCAATTCAGGATCGATCTCCCGGCACGGTTCGGCGGCGAAAGGGCAGCGGGGATGGAAGCGACATCCGCCCGGCAGGGCATTAGGCGACGGGATGATGCCCTCGATCGCCTCAAGACGGTCCTGATCCCGATCGATGGCCGGCATCGATCTGAGCAGTCCGAGCGAGTAGGGGTGGGAGGGTCGCTCAAACAAGGTCTCGACGCTCC
>JBIKVK010000361.1:0-3211 GCA_044356835.1 Burkholderiaceae bacterium | reverse complement strand
TCTTTCAGTGTGGGCACGGTCTCGAGGCCAGGGGCTCGCGTTGCTCCGAATTGGGCGATCGCGGTCAGCTTGCCCGCCTGAATCTGCGGTCCGATCGCGACGGGCAGACCGATCACCAGGTCCACGAATCCGCCCAGCGCCGCCGTGATGGCCGGCGCCAGGCCGCGATGCGGGACATGGTTCAGCTTGAGCCCTGCGGCCTCGGCAAAACCTTCACCGGCCAAGTGCACGGCGGTACCGCTGCCGGAGCTGCCGAACACGACTTTGCCGGAGTTGGCGCGTCCGTACCGGATCAGTTCGTCGAGGTTCTTGAACGGAGCATCCGCGCGCGCGGCCAGAAGGTGAGGGCTTGCAGTAATGCGGGCCACCGGTAGCAGGTCCTCGTATCGATAGGGCGCATTGCCCAGCAGGGGCACGATGGTCAGAACGGCTGGGGCCGCGTAAAGCAGGGTGTAGCCGTCGGCCGGGCTGCTGGACACCGATTGCGCACCGATCGCTCCACCGGCACCCGTGCGGTTCGTGACGATGATGTTCTGACCGAGGCTGCGTGAGGCGATCTCGGCCAGGCGCCGCGCTTCAAGATCCGTGGCCCCCGGGGGATACGGCACCACCATCGTGATGGGACGGCTCGGAAACGCCTGGGCCTGAGCCGCTGCGGGCGCAAGGGCGAGCGCGATCGCCGTCGTGCCGCCGAGCGCGAGGATCATGGAAGCGAAGACGCGCCGGAATGAAAGCGGGTTGATTTGGGTCATGTGACGATTTTCCCTGAGCGTTGCGGTTGATGTGGTTTTCAGAGCGGGGTATCCGGCGGACGACGCTGCGCAAACGCGCGAACCACCGTCTGAGCGGTTGCCGTCCAAACGTCCGGACGCCGGACGAGGGCCTCGAGGGCGCGCTCGAGATACGCGATGCGATGCGGCCTGCCCGACAGCCACGAACGCACCCCTAGACAGAGGGTGCGCGCCTGCTGCTGCGCGCGTCCATCCGAAGCAAGTCGATCGGCGGCTTCGCACACAGCATCCGGGTAGGTCCAAGAGGGCTGCTGGTGCAACCATAGAAACTGCTGATCATCCAGCTCAGACTGCAAGGGCAGCGAAACGATCGGCGGGAAGGTACTCATCCAGTAGGGCTGCTCGTCATTGGGCCAGTCGGCCAGATATTCGAAACCCACACGCGCAAGCAGCGCCGGAGTGCGTGCCGATTCGCCCTGGTCCTGGCCGAACCACCCCGCGGGGCTGTTACCTGTAATGCGCCGGACGGCCTCGACCGAAGTCTCGATGTGAGCGCACTCTTCGTCCTCGCTCATCTTGCTGTGAATCATTCGGGACGCGGACACACCATGCGCCGCAATTTCATGCCCCTGGGCGATGCAGCGCTCAACGAGGGCGGGATAGCGCAGGGCGATCTCCGATCCCACGGCAACCGTCGCGGCGATGCCCAGACGCTCGAGCACCTCAAGAATCCGGTAGACACCGATCCGCTCACCATAGAGCCGATAGGAGAACGTCCGCAGATCAGGAAATTGATGACCCCACATGCCGTGAACGTCGGGCGCCCGATGGGCTCCATCCGGGGTTTTCAACTCCCACCAGTCGAGGTAGAGCACCACCGTCAGCGCGACCGTTCGTTCACCGGGCCATGCAAGCGGAGGGCGCTGCGGCATCGGCGAGAAGGGATACAGCGAGTGGTCCATCCCCCGCTTCAATTCGGCCGGCATCAGTGCGCTCCCCCCGAACAGTGAGCCAGCACCGGGTCGAAATAGTGCCGGTCATACCAGTCGGCGATTTCCCCCCCGGTCGCCAGCCAAACCCCGGGACGGGATACGATGGCCGCGAGCGCCCGATGCAAGTGCTTTGCGCGGTGCGGTTGACCCATGTTGTAGGGGTGAATCGCAACGCACATGACGCGCCCGCTCTGCTCACCTTCGCGCCAAAGAGTTTCGAAGGTATCGGTGATCATCCGGGCAAACGCTTCGGCCTCGAGCCCCTGCCGATGTGTGACCGCATCATTGAGATCGACCGAATAGGGCAGGCTCATCAAGCGGCCCTGGCGCACTTTGATGGGGAAGGGCTGGTCGTCGTGCACCAGGTCGCACAAATAGCGGATACCCGCCTCAGCCACCAAATCCGGCGTGAGCAAGGTATGTGACAGGGCGGGGGAAAGCCATCCTTCGAGTTGCCGTCCGGTGCGTTTGCGGAACAGCTCTACACACTGGACGATGTGATCGCGCTCGTGCTCTTCGCTCACCCCCCACATGTAGCGGGTGTTGTAGAGGCCGTGACCCATATAGTCCCACCCTCTAGACTCGCACGCATCGAACACCTCGGGGTAGTGTTCGATGACGCCGAGGTTGAGCGAGACCGTTCCTCTCAGACCCAAGTGATCGAACATTTCGAACATGCGCCAGAGACCGGCACGATTGCCGTAGTCCTTGCCGCCATAAGCCAGGATGTCCGGATGCGGCATTCGCGGATAGGCGTTACGAATCGGGTGCGCTGGCGGCAGATATTCGTAGTGCTCGATGTTGGGCGCGATCCAAAGGGCTACCCGAGCATCGCCAGGCCATCGGAGCCGGGGCCGATCCACGATCGGCGACGCAGCAATCCGAGCTTCTGCGGAAATCATAACAACGCCCTTTCCCATGTCAGCCGGAACGGCATGGGTTCCAGGCTTGTCATCGATGGATCGTGCATCCGACGAGGTATCTCCGGGACGATCGATGGGCACCACCGTATCAGAGCCGCGCACCTGGGGCAAGACGACCCACCCGATCATGAGCCTTGCTGCAGTGTCGAGCCCAGGTCTAGAATCACCGCACGCCGATTTCCCATGTCCTGGCCCAGTCCAACGATGATGACACTTCGAAAAACGCAGCGCATGCGCGCGCTGATCCGGGCTCGCGAAATCTGCGTATCCCCGGGGGTCTACGACGGTTACAGCCTGCTGCTTGCCGAGCAGATGGGCTTTGCGACGGCATCCACCAGCGGCGCCGGGCTTTTCAATGCGCGTTTCGGCATGTCTGAGAGCTATGGCGTCATGTCCATGCTCGAGAACGTCGAGGCCTGTCGACAACTCGCGGCCTGCGTCGACATTCCCCTGATGGCCGATGCGGACACCGGCTACGGCAATGCCGTCACAGTCACTCAGACGGTACGCCACTTCGAGCAGGCTGGTATTGCAGGGATCAATATCGAGGATCAGACTTTCCCAA
>JBIKVK010000098.1:0-11591 GCA_044356835.1 Burkholderiaceae bacterium | reverse complement strand
GGCGCTCGACAAGGCCGGCGTCAAGCATGACATGGTCATGCGCACCGGCCATGTCGCCAGCGAGATCTCCCAGGCGGCCAGCCGCGGCAAATTCGACATGATCGTCCTCGGGGCGAAAGGACGCAGCGCCTTGCGCGATCTTCTGATCGGCTCGATCGCCAAGCAGGTGAGCGAGGTCGCCACCGTGCCGGTACTGCTCGTCAAATAGCGCGATTTCGGTCTCGCGCGGCCCGCAAGCGCGGGCCACTCAGGGCGCGAGCCGGTGCTTGGACCACTGCCCATCAGGGCCCAGCCGATAGCAGATCCGATCGTGCAGGCGCGACCGCCGACCCTGCCAGAACTCCCAATAGTCGGGGACCAGCCGGTAGCCGCCCCAGTGGGGAGGGCGCGGGGGGTTCAGACCAAACTTGAGACCGAACTCAGCCGTGCGTGCGACCAGCACCGCCCGCGAACTCAGTTCCTCGCTTTGGGGCGAGGCCCAGGCACCAATTCTGGAGGCAAGAGGTCGAGAAGCGTAGTAAGCGTCCGCTTCGGCAGGGTCGGAGCGCTCGACCCGACCCTCGATCCGAACGACACGCTCCATTTCGACCCAATGAAACTGTAGTGCGGCCTGCGGATTTCCGGCGAGCTCTCGGCCCTTGCGGCTGTCGTAGTTGGTGTACCAGACCAGACCACGACGATCGAAACCCTTGATCAGCACCACGCGGGTGGACGGTCGACCCTCAGGGCCGACGGTGGCCAGCGTCATGGCATTGGGTTCCGGGATTCTCGCGGCAATGGCCTGTTCAAGCCAACCACGGAATTGGTCGAAGGGCTCGGCCGCCGCCTGCCCCTCATCGAACTCACCCTGGGTGTAGTCCTTGCGCAAATCGGACAAGGGTTGATCGCTCATCGATCATCCTCGCTGTGACGAGGGCCCCCGGTTGGGCGCCGACCCATGGCTGCGACGCGGCTGCGACGCGCGATGGTCGACCGGTCGGGGCTGACCTCCTTTTTTTACCGGCTCGGCGCGGGCGGCCCCAGGCGCACTGCCTGCACGGGACTCCGGACGGGCCGGCCCTGCACCGCTACCGGAACGCGCGCGCGGCGGCGGCGGAGCCCCGCGCGACCGACGGGGCTGCGCATTTCGGTCCCGGGGACCGCCGCCCATCGGGATCGGCTCAGGTCGGGCATTGGGATCAGGCTCAAAGCCGGCCACGGTGGCGCGCGGAAGGGCGCGTCCAATGAGCTTCTCGATGCCCTTGAGGAAGTCGAATTCGTCGACGCAGACAAGCGACACAGCCTCCCCGCTCGCGCCGGCACGACCCGTGCGGCCGATGCGGTGCACATAGTCTTCTGCGACGTTGGGCAGCTCGAAATTGACCACATGGGGCAGTTCGTCGATATCGATGCCGCGGGCTGCGATATCGGTTGCCACCAGGACCTGCAAGGAGCCGTCTTTGAAGTCTGCGAGGGCACGTGTACGAGCGTTCTGGCTCTTGTTGCCATGTATGGCCAGCGCGCTGATGCCCGCCTTGTCGAGATATTCCGCCAGGCGATTTGCGCCGTGCTTGGTGCGGGTGAACACCAGCACCTGAAACCAGGCGTGGTCGCTGATCAGCTTGGCGAGCAGCGCCCGCTTGGCCTCGCGATCGACCAGGATCACCCTTTGTGCGACGGCCTCGGCGGGTGCGTTGCGACGGGCCACCTCGATGCTCGCCGGACGATCCAGAAGACCCTTGGCGAGGGTGCGGATCTCATCGGAGAACGTGGCCGAAAACAGCAGGTTCTGCCTTCGGGCGGGCAACAGCGACAGCACGCGTCGGATATCGTGGATAAAGCCCATGTCGAGCATCCGGTCGGCCTCATCGAGCACCAGGATTTCGACTGAACTCAGATCGATCGTGCGTTGGCTGACATGGTCGAGCAGCCGGCCCGGCGTTGCGACCAGGATGTCGAGCGGCCGGCGCAGCCGATCGATCTGCGGGTTAAGGCTCACGCCCCCGAACATCGCCATCGATGTGATCGGGAGGTGACGGCCATAGTCACGGATGTTGTCCTCGACCTGTGCGGCAAGCTCGCGTGTCGGGGTGAGGATCAGCGCGCGGATCCGGGCCCGGCTGCGCGCGCCTGACGGACGCGGCGCCTGACCGGGGCCGGAGGCCCGATCCTGCGACACCGGTGCCGCAGCACCCGCGGTCGCAGAGCCCGCCGGGGAACGACTGAGGCGTTCGAGAATGGGCAAAACGAAACCTGCTGTCTTGCCGGTGCCGGTCTGGGCAGCCGCAAGCAGATCGCGACCCTCCAGCACGACGGGAATGGCTTCACGCTGGATCGGAGTGGGTTGTGTGTAGCCGAGCTCGGACACGGCGCGAACGATGGGCTCGGAGAGCCCGAGGGAATCAAAACTCATGAACATCCAATGGGGATACGACTGCGTCGACCTGTTGCCGGCAGTTGAGCGCCGGGCGCACCAGTCGGGAAGACGAAGACAGAAAAGGCGGAAAGGTCGGATTCGACGGGCGGCGAGGAGACTGGATTCAAAGCCGCGTGGCCAGAAGTATACGCGCTAATTCAGCGGCCGCCCTGATCCAGCCAGCAGGCGACTTCGCGCTCTGGTGCGAAAGTGCGCAGCGGCGGAGACTGGCTGCGACAACGTTCGAAGGCATGGGGGCAACGCAAGTGAAAATGGCAACCCGCAGGCGGATCCAGCGGAGAAGGCAGTTCGCCTCGAATGGGCTGAAAGCTGCGCTGCGCGCCTTCCTCGAGCGTCAGCTGCGGTACGCTGTCGAGCAGTGCCCGGGTGTAGGGGTGGGCAGGCGAACGGTAGATCGCATCCGTAGGGCCGAGTTCAACCACCCGCCCCAGATACATCACGGCAACGCGATCCGAGACATGGCGGACAACACCCAGGTGGTGGCTGATAAAGAGCAGCGTGAGGCCGAGCTCGCGCTTGAGCTCAAGCAAAAGATTGAGCACCTGCGCCTGTATCGACACATCGAGCGAGGCCACCGGCTCATCGCAAATGAGGATATCGGGTTGCATGGCCAAAGCCCTCGCAAGCGCGATGCGCTGACGTTGGCCCCCTGAGAACTGATGTGGGAAGCGACCGGATACCGTCGCATCCAGCCCGACCCGCTCAAGCCAGCCAGCGACATAGGATCGAGCCTGGTCACTTCGACACAATTTGTGGACAAGGGGCCCCTCTGCGATCTGATCGCCGACCCGCATGCGCGGATCGAGCGAGGCAAACGGATCCTGGAAAACCATTTGCACGCGCGTAGTGGACTTGCGGCCCGAATCGCGCGCAAAGAGGGGCTCGCCCGCAATCCGCACATCACCCGCACTGGGTTGCAAGATGCCCGCAAGCATCCGCCCCAGGGTACTCTTGCCGCATCCGGATTCGCCCACAAGGCCGAGAACCTCTCCTCGGGTGATTTCAAGACTGACCTCGGACACGGCCTGGACGACCGGAGATTGCGCCAGCAAGCCAGAGCGGACCGCGAGTCTGCGAAATATCCCCTGGACGGGCGCGAAGCGGCGCGTCAGCGCGCGAGCCTCGATCTGAATCGGCGGCCCAGATGCAGCCTGCGGCGCACGCGATGTGCTTTCGGGGGCGAGCCCTGGCGAACCCGCCTGACCCGGTTCAGGGCTCACGCCGCACCTCGGGGTAATGGGTAATGACAGCGCCAGCTGCGTGCCCCCGAGCCTGAAACATCAGGAGACGACGCCTGGCAGCTTGCCCTCGCCGCAAAACAGCGCGGCGCAAAAGCGCAGCCCGCCGGCAAGGCGTCCAGTGACGGGGGCAGCCCGGGAATCTGCGCCAGCGGCTCGCCCGGACGGGCAAATTGCGGCAGTGAACCCAGAAGGCCGCGTGTGTACGGGTGAAAGGGCGCAGACAACACCTGCGCAATAGGACCGGCTTCGACGATCCGGCCCGCATACATGACCAGCAGCCGTTGGGCGAGAGCGGACACCGTCGCAAGATCGTGACTGATCCAAAGGAGCGCCGTACCCATCTCCCTCACCAGGGAAGCGATCTCGGACAGGATCTGAGCCTGAATGGAGACATCCAGCGCAGTGGTGGGCTCGTCTGCGATGATGAGACCCGGCCGGTGCAAGAGCGCAATCGCAATAGCCACACGCTGGCGCATGCCGCCGGAAAACTGGTGGGGCCAGGCATCGAGCCTGCGGCCGGCCTCGGGAATGCCCACCCGGGTGAGCACTTCGGCTGCGCGTGCACGCGCAGCGGAGGCCGACACCTTCTCGTGGGCCTCGATGGCCAACCGAAGTTGAGCGCCCACCGTCAGTACCGGATTGAGAGTCGCCATCGGATCCTGAAAAATCATTGCGATGCTGCGTCCGCGCAGGCTGCGCAAGTCGGCAGCGGGCAGACCCACCAATTCGCGCCCGGACAACCGTACCGAGCCCCGGACAATACGACCGGGCGGATCGATCAGCCCGAGGATCGAAAAACCGGTGATGCTCTTGCCCGAACCCGATTCGCCCACCAGTCCAACGATTTCGCCCGCATCAATGTCGAAGGACACGCCATCCACAGCCTTCAACACGCCGCGACGCGTTTGGAAATGGGTCGCCAGATCTCGAACCTCGAGGAGCGGCGCTGCGCCCTGTGTGTGACGAGGGTCGCTCATCGACGCAACCTCGGATTGAACTGGTCCCGCACCTGATCACCCACCAGGTTGATCGAAACGATCAGCAGGATCAGCGCGACGCCAGGAAAGATCGAGATCCAGTACCGGCCCGACAACATGTACTGAAAGCCGTTCGCAATCAGCATTCCAAGGGACGGCTCGGTGACCGGCAGACCCAAACCCAGAAACGAGAGTGTCGCCTCGAGCGAGATCGCATTGGCCACTTGCACGGTCGCGACCACGATCAAGGGTGGAAAACAGTTCGGAAGAATATGCCGACGGATGACGAAGGCGGACGAAAGCGGCGTGGAGAGCGCAGCCTCCACATAGTCGCGCCCGCGTTCAGCGCTCGCCGCGCCATGGGCGGTACGCGCAAAGTAGGCATATTGCGCGGCCACCAGCGCGATGATGAGCTGCATCTTGCCCTGACCCAGCACGGCCGACAGGACCAGCGCAAGCAGGATCGCAGGAAAGGAGAGCTGCAGATCCACCAGCCGCATGATCAGGCTCTCGACCCGACCTCCGGCAAATGCCGCGGTCGCGCCCATCACCGCGCCCAGCGTCAGGGCGATTGCACCCGCCGTCAGACTGATCTGGACGGAGATGCGCAGACCGTGCAGGATCGCCGACAGCAGGTCGCGGCCCTGCGCATCCGAACCCAGCCAGTAGGTGAACCCGGCGGCGTTCACATAGCCGGGGGGACGCCGGGCGTCGGCGAGCACCAAAGAGGCAAGGTCGTAGGGGTCCTGCGGCGCGAGCCAGGGCGCGGCAAGCGCAGCCACCACCAGCAAGAGCGCGAGCGTGAGGCCCGCGAGCGCCACGCGGTTTTCCCGGAACTCGCTCCAGAACTGGCGAAATGGCGTCGCCTCGTTCATGACCGCCCCCTCAGGCGCGGATCGAGCAGCGCATAGGCGAGATCCACCACTAGGTTGATCAGGATGAACAGCAAGGCCACGAGCATCAGATAGGCCACCATCACCGGCCGGTCGAGCGACTGGATCGAATCAATGATCAGCTTGCCGACCCCGGGCCATGAAAAGATGGTTTCGGTGACCACCGCAAACGCCAGGGTCGACCCGAGCTCAAGCCCGAACACCGTCACGATCGGTATGGCGATCAGCCGCAACACGTGGTGGCGCAGGAGGGTCCATTCCGACTCGCCCGCCGCCCGCGCGAAACGGATCGTGTCGCTCATCATGAGCTCACGGGTGCCCGAGCGCGCCAGCCTCATCATCATCGCCATCTTGAACAGGGACAGATTCAGGGCCGGCAAGAGCAGGTGCTGCCAGCCGTTACCGGTCAGTACGCTCCATTCGACGCCCAGCCAGGGCAGGGTCTCGCCGCGGCCACCCGCGGGCAGCCAGCCCAGCGAAACCGCAAAGGTGAGAATCAGCACCAGTCCAATCCAGAATGTCGGCACCGAAAAGCCCAGGACCGACACGCCCATGGCGAGCCGCGAGAACCAGTGATCGGGACGATAGCCTGCATACATGCCCAGGGGAACGCCCACCAGGGTTGCGCCGATCACCGCAACAAGAGTGAGTTCGAGGGTGGCCGGTAGTCGCGACAGGATGAGTTCGAGGACCGGGAGATTGAACACAAAGGAGCGGCCCAGGTCACCCGAGAGCAGACGCTCGAGGAAGGCCAGATACTGCCGCCAGAGGGGCTGATCAAAGCCGTAACGCGCGATCGTCTCCTCCCGGATCTGCTGGGTCGCATCCGGGGCAATCAGCACGTCGATGGGGTTGCCGATCGCAAATACCCCCAGAAAGACCAGAACCGAGATCGCGAGCATGACCACGGCCGCCTGCAGCAAGCGCCGCAGCAAGAAGCTGGCCATCAGCCCCAGCCGCGCTCGAGCAGTTGACGGGTCTCCTCGACGGCCACGGTCCAAAGGGCCATCATGTCCGCGTCGTCACGGGCATAGAGGCCGTGGTAGTTGCCATCGCCCACGAGTTCGCGCACTTGCGCCGGATTGGAGACCTGCAGCTTCGCGTAATCGACCTGAGGCTTGCCGCCCGCGGGCAGCACGACACCGGCAATGCGCGTCCAGGGAAAGTTTTCCATCCAGCTCGCATGCGAGGCAGCCGGATCGATGCGCTGCACTTCGGCCCAGGTCTTGGGCGACTTCCACCAGTCGTGCAGGCGCACCCGGGCATCGCGACGCCGAGCCATCCACTCGCTCAGAAACCCCTGGATGGGCGAATTGCCGCCGTGGCCGTTCACGAGGAGGATGCGCCGGAAGCCTGAGCGATAGAGGCTCTCGAGAATGTCATCCATCAGCGCAATGTAGGTCGACAGCCTCAGGGAGACCGTCCCGGGAAAATCGCTGAAATAGGGCGTGACGCCAAAGGGCTGGGCGGGAAAGACGGGGATTCCGAGCGGGTGGGCGGCCTCGACGGCGACCTTTTCCGACAAGATCATGTCCACGCACAAACTCAGATAGGCATGCTGCTCGACGCTGCCCAAGGGCAACACGCAGCGGTCATCCTCGCGCAGGCGATTCTCGAGCATCATCCAGTTGCTGTCGGCGATCCGCATCGGCGTCCTTTGCCTGGGGCCAGAGCGTCCGGCCATAGTCGGTGATGAACGCAACTTGACTGAGCACGGTGCAGTTTGTCAAGCTGACGGCCCAGGGCTCGGGCATGATCGCCCGGGCCACAGCGGTTTCCGACAACGACAAATGCCGGCGGTCCATCCGGCCGGCTTACCCACGGAGGTCAGGCACACCATGAAGACATTTCAGACCCTGATGAGGACGCTGCTCGCAGCGGGTGTCCTGAGCGGCGCAAGCCTTGCGGCCGTGCAGGCGCAGACCCTCACGATCGGTGTTCGCGCCGGCCCCGAATCGATCGATCCGCATTTCACCGCGACAGGCACCCATGCCGAAGCACTCAAGCACGTCTTCGACACCCTGGTCTGGTCAGGCCGCGGTCTTGAGCTCGAACCCCGCCTGGCCACCAGCTGGCGCGCGGTCGACCCGACCACCTGGGAATTCAAGCTGCGCCCCGGGGTCAAGTTTCACGATGGCTCGGACTTCACCGCCGAGGACGTGAAGTTCTCGATCGAGCGCATCCCGATGGTGTCCGGCCCCAACCCCACGATCATCTACGTCCGCCGGGTCAAGTCGGTCACCGTGGTCGACCCTCTCACCGTTCGCGTGCATACCGACGGTCCCGCGCCCACCCTTCCGAACGACTTCATCCGCCTGTTCATCGTGTCATCCAAGGCTGCAGCCGGACTCACCAAGGACACCGCCAACCCAGCCTTCAACAGCGGCAAGGCGGCCATCGGGACAGGTCCCTACAAGTTCGTTTCCTGGACACCCAAAGACCAGCTGGTGCTGGACCGCTTCGATGGCTACTGGGGTGGAGCCGAGCCCTGGCAACGCCATGTTCGCAAAGAAATCCCCAACGACGCGGCCCGAGTGGCGCAGCTCAAGGCGGGCCAACTCGACCTGATCGTCCGCGTGCCGGCCTCCGACGTCGCCTCGCTCCAGCGCGACAGCAAGCTCACCGTCGCCAAAGTGGACACGGTCTATGTGTTCAACATGGAGATGGACGTCAAGGACAACCCCAGCCAGGTCACCGCCAAGGATGGCTCGCCGCTGCCCAAGAACCCGCTGCAGGATGCCCGGGTGCGTGAAGCGATCGATCTGGCCATCGACCGCAAGGCGCTTGCGGATATCGCAATGGAAGGGCTGGGCCGCGCCGAGAACCAACTCGTCACCCCCAGCATCTTTGGCTTCAGCAAGAAACTGCCCGCCCGCGCCTACGACCAGGCCCGTGCCAAAAAGCTGATGGCCGAGGCCGGCTATCCGAACGGCTTCCGGATCACCTTCAGCTTCACCAATGACCGGCTGCCCGGCGACCGGCAGGTGGGGACATCGGTGGCACAGATGCTTGCGGCGATCGGCATCGAGGTCCGCGCCAATGCCCAGCCGGCCGCAGTGTTCTTCCCGGCCCGTACCCGCGGCGAATTTTCGATGTCGATGTCGGGCTGGGGCACGCTCACGGGCGAGGCGCACTACACGCTGTCTTCGCTCATGCATTCCAACGACAAGGAAAGACGATTCGGTGCGTTCAACGTGATCGGCTACAACAACCCGGCGATGGACAAACTGATCCAGGACGCTGCCGTCGAAATGGACCTCGAAAAGCGGCGAGGCCTGCTTGAGCGGGCCAACGAACTGGTCGCCGTCGACCGTGTCCGTCTGCCGATCGTCTCGGTCGGCTCGGCCTGGGCCATGCAAAAGAGCAAGGTGACCCTGGCGCCCCGCGTCGATGAAGACACCCTGGCGATGGACATCAAGCCCGTGGCACGCTGATCATGAGCACGCCGGGACCGATCGCAATCGGCATCCACGGCGGCTGCGGCACGCTCGCGCCCGAACTGCTGAGTGAAGCCGAGTGGGGCGAGATGCGCGAGCATCTCGCCCAGGCCCTGCGCGCCGGATGGCGTTTGCTGCAGACAGGAGCGAACGCCGTCGAGGCGGTCGAGGCCGCGGTGGTCGTCATGGAAGACAGCCCCCATTTCAATGCAGGCCATGGCGCAGCCCTGACCGATGCCGCAGAGCATGAGCTGGATGCCTCGATCATGGACGGCGAACGGCTGGCCGCGGGTGCGATCTGCATGGCGCGTCGCATCCGCAATCCGATCCGGGCAGCGCGCGCCGTCATGGAGCGTTCGGACTGCGTGCTGCTCGCCGGCGCCGCCGCCGATGCATTCGCTGAGCGCCAGGGCCTCGCGATGGTGGCCAACGACTATTTCACGACACAGCGACGGGTCGATGCGCTCGCCTCTCTGAGGGCGCGAGCAGTTCGCGGCACGCTTGCAGCGGCGAGCGAGGCCGAGCGTCACGGCACGGTCGGGGCGGTTGCGCTCGACGCCGCCGGGCGATTGGCCGCAGCCACCTCGACAGGTGGCTTCAACAACAAGCCCGCCGGGCGGATCGGTGACAGCCCCATCATCGGCGCCGGAACATATGCGCAAAACGGCGTCTGCGCGGTGTCATGTACGGGCCAGGGTGAATATTTCATCCGGCACGTCGTCGCCCACGAGATTGCCGCCCGCATCCGGCTCGGCGGTGACACGCTGGTGGGTGCCTCGGACGATCTGATTCACCGCGTCATGACCGAACACGGGATTGGCGCCGGCCTTGTGGCTGTCAACGGCGCGGGCCGCGTTCATGCCCCGTTCAATACTCTGGGCATGGCGCGGGGCTGGATCAGTCCGGACGGCCTCGCCTTCGTGGCGACGCATCGGGAAGTCCACAAGGTGGCCCCATGAGTGTCAACGCGGATTTTCCGAAATCGGGGCCTTCCGACCCCATCCTGATCTGGGGGGCCGGCGCCATCGGCGGCACTCTGGGTGCCTGGTGGGCACGCGCCGGTATCCCCGTCCGGATGGTCGACCTTGTGGCCGAGCATGCGCGCCTGTGCAGTACGAGCGGTCTGGTGATCGAAGGTCCGGTCGAACAGTTCACGCAGGTCGTGCCCTGTGTCACCCCCGATACCCTCGAAGGCCAGTTCAGCCGCATCGTGCTCGCCGTCAAGGCACAGGCCAGTACGCAGGCGCTCGCCCAGCTCAAACCGTATCTGGCCCCGGATGGGTTCGTGCTGTCGGCGCAAAATGGCCTGAACGAGCTCGAAATCGCAGAGAGCGTGGGCCCGGATCGAACCATGGGCTGTTTCGTCAATTTCGGCGCCGACTGGCTCGCTCCGGGCCGCATCCTGCTGGGGAATCGGGGTGCGGTCGTCGTGGGCGAAATCGACGGCAGCATCCGGGCTAGAACCCAGGCAATGCACACGCTCCTGCGCGCATTCGAGCCCCAGTCGGTGCTCACCGACAACATCTGGGGCTACCTGTGGGGCAAGCTCGCCTATGGCGCCATGCTGTTCGCCACTGCGCTCACCCACGATTCAATGGCCGCCAACTTCGACGACCCCCGCAGAAGCCCGGTGTTCGAGGGCCTGGCCCGCGAGGTGATGGCCGTCGCCGCGGCGCGAGGGGTTCATCCGGTGGGCTTCAACGGTTTCGATCCCGCAGCCTTCGCTGCACAAGCGCCCTCCTCGGCCTCCCGCAAAAGCATTGCGGCGCTCGCCGAATTCAACCGCCATACCGCAAAGACACATACCGGCATCTACCGTGACCTGGCCGTGCGCAAACGTCGCACCGAGATCGATCCGCAGATCGGCATCGTCGCCCGCCTCGGCGCCGAAGCCGGGGTGGCCACGCCCCTGATCACGCGACTGGTCGCACTGATTCACGATATCGAAGACGATCGGCGGCCGATGGCCTTCGAGACCTTTGAGGAGTTGATCCGACTGTGTTGATCGATCTCAAAGACCAGGTGGCCCTGGTCACCGGCGCAGCCCAGGGCATCGGTCAGGGCATTGCCCGCGCCCTCCTAAAGGCCGGTGCACGGGTGTTCGTTGCTGACATCGACGGGGAGGGCCTTGGGCGCTTCGCCGAGAGCGAGCCCGCCCTGCAGCCCCTCTGTTTCGATGTCGCAGACCGGGCGGCCGTCCAGGCTGCGGTGGCACGCCTGCTGGGCGAGACCCATGATCGTATCGACATTGTGGTGAACGCGGCGGGCGGGGTCTGCGGCCAGACCGGACGCGATATCGAGACGGTGTCGGAAAACGACTGGCATGCAATCTTCCGGGCCAATGTCGATGGCGCGTTCTGGCTCGCCCAGGCGGTCGCCGGGCCGATGCGCCGGCGCGGCTACGGGCGCCTGATTCACATTGCATCCGGAGCGGGGCTGCGCCCCAGCCTCACCGGCATCCAGGCCTACACGGCCGCCAAACACGCCCTCGTAGGTCTGACCAAGCAACTCTCGCAGGACCTCGGGCCCTTCGGCATCACCAGCAACGCCATCGCGCCAGGCTTTGTACGGTCCAATCCAACGACCGAACGGCAGTGGCAATCCTACGGCCCGGAGGGCCAGAAGCG
>JBIKVK010000097.1:0-11614 GCA_044356835.1 Burkholderiaceae bacterium | reverse complement strand
GCGCGACTTTCGAATAACGGACCAGGGCCTTGTCGACCGTGGCGAGATCGGCCAGGGCAAGCTCGGTGTTGATCACCTCGATATCGGAGAGCGGATCGACGCGTCCGCTGACGTGTACGACATTGCCGTCCTCAAAGCAGCGCACAACATGCGCGATGGCGTCGGTCTCGCGGATATTGGCCAGGAACTGATTGCCCAGGCCTTCGCCTTTCGAGGCTCCCGCAACCAGGCCGGCGATGTCGACGAATTCGACCGTCGCAGCGAGGGTGCGCTGCGGTTTGACCAGGCTGGTCAGGATGGCCAGGCGCGGATCAGGGACCTCAACAATGCCGACGTTGGGCTCGATCGTGCAAAACGGATAATTTTCCGCCGCAATTCCGGCCTTGGTCAGTGCGTTGAAGAGGGTGGACTTCCCGACATTGGGCAGACCGACGATACCGACCTGAAGGCTCATGAGGTGTCCTTTGCGTTCTGGAGGAGTGTGCCGGATGCGGCTGCGGTCAAACGGGCGCGGGCGAGCGCGTTGGCGCCGCGACCGTGCTGCGCTCAAAGAGTCTGACGTGGATCAGCCGTGTGAAGTGCGCGCCGTTTGCACGCTGATGCGGCATGAAGGCGGCACGGACCTGCTCGATCAGAGCGTCGTCGAGCTGATGGTCCGCATAGCTCGGCCGCATGTGCTTGCGCTCGAATTCGTCGAAATTTTCAAAGCGGATCGGCATCGTGAAGCGAATCTCGTCCACTTGCTGCCACAGGGGCTCTGGCTGGGCCATTGCAGCGTCCAGCGCCCCCTGCGCGGCAGCGCGCACCATCCCTTCGTCGTTATAGAGGCGTACCACCTGGTTGAACGCGCCTCCGTAGACCGGCTCGGAGACGTACAGAAACCCACCGGGCTTGACCACTCGAGCGATCTCGGCCAGAGCCTGATCCAGGAGCGCGAGCGGAACATGGTGCAGTGACTTGAGCATGATCGCCGCATCGAATCTCGCTTGCGGGAAGGGGATGGACTGGGCCCCGGCCTCGACAAAGCTGAGCCCGGCCGCGGGGACGGCCAGATTCTTCGCAAGTTGCACCCGGTCGACTTCCAGGCCTGTCACCGAACAGCCCGGAAACCGCTTCAGCAAGGCGCGCGCGGTGGCCGCCGCACCGCAACCGAGCTCGATCAGATCCAGCGAACGTTCGAGCGGCAGCACCTGCGCGATCAGGTCGAGTTCGTCGTCGAATCGGGCCAGTGCGGTCCTGGGCGTTGCCATCGCTCGTTCTCCATTTGCGGAGCGACACCATAGCCGGCAGGCGCGGCCCGGTCAAACGCCGCCGGCGCGAGCCGGAGGCTGATAAGCTTTCAGTCATGGCTACATCGCTCGACGGCAAACTGGTGGTCGCAATTTCCTCGCGCGCGGTCTTCGATTTCGAGGAAGAGAACCGTGTGTTCGAGGGCGGTGATGCGCAGGCCTACATGGCCATTCAACACAGTCGGCTGGATGCGCCTGCGGCACCGGGCGTGGCCCATGCGTTGGTCAAGAAGCTGCTTGCATTTGATCCGCCCGACGCCGCTCCGCAGGACCGGCGCATCGAGGTGGTCGTGTTGTCGCGTAACGACCCGGTCAGTGGGCTGCGCGTGTTCCGGTCGGCCCGCCACCAGGGCCTGAGGCTCGAGCGTGGCGTGTTTACGAGCGGGCGTACGCCTTGGCCCTATCTCACCCCGCTCAATGCCAATCTGTTCCTATCGGTCAACACCGAGGACGTGCGCGCTGCGCTGCAGGCGGGCTTTCCGGCGGCCCGCGTTTATCCCGAGTCGGTCAAGGCCTCCGAATCGCACCCCCATGAAATCCGCATCGCCTTCGATGGCGATGCGGTACTGTTCTCCGACGAGTCCGAGCGCGTCTTTCAGGCCGACGGGCTGGCTGCGTTTCAGCGCCACGAGGCCGACCGGGCCGAGCATCCGCTGCCGCCCGGGCCCTTCAAGCCGCTGCTCGAGGCCTTGCATCGCCTGCAGGAGGCGGCGTCCACCCCAGGGGGGATGCGTATCCGCACGGCACTCGTCACCGCGCGCAGCGCGCCAGCCCACGAGCGTGCGATCCGCACCTTGATGGCCTGGGGGGTCGGCGTCGACGAGGCGATGTTCCTGGGGGGCCTGGGCAAGGGCCCCTTTTTGCAACAGTTCGAACCGGATTTCTTCTTCGACGATCAGACCGGCCATGTGCAATCGGCCGCACGGTTCGGGCCCGCTGGCCATGTCCCCACGGGCGTTTCCAACGAAGCGGGCGCCCACTCGACACGCCCTCACAGAGCAGACTAGCGAGCTGGGTTGGCAGCAGGCGGCAGCGGCGCGCTGTGCAGGCGATGCATTGCCTGTTCACTGCGGCCTGCCACCAGGTCGTCGACGCTGTCGAGTGCGCGATCGATTGATTCGTCGATCAGGGTCTGGTGTTCACGGCTGGGTCGATGCAGGACAAAGTCCACAACCGCCTGGGTCAGGCCCAGCGTGCGAGGGTGACCGATGCCCACTCTGAGGCGCCAGAAGGCGGGCGAGCCAAGCCGCAACTGAATATCCTTCAGGCCGTTGTGGCCTGCCGGGCTGCCCCCTGACTTGAGCCTGGCGACGCCAGGGGGCAGGTCCAGCTCATCGTGCACGACGAGGATCGATTCCACCGGGATCCGGTAAAAGCCCGCGAGCGCGGCGACCGACTGCCCCGATCGGTTCATGAACGTGGAGGGTTTCAGGAGCCAGACCGGTGCCCGGGCGATCGTAGCGCGTCCTGTGTCTCCGAAAAAACGCGACTGAGGCGCCATCGACGAGCCAAAGCGTGCCGCCAAACGGTCAACCAGCCAGAAACCGGCGTTGTGTCTGGTGTTTTCGTATTCGGGGCCGATGTTGCCCAGGCCCACGATCAGCCGGATGCCGCTCATCGGGGCATCGGTGCGGGGAGGGGCCTTGGGCCAGCCTCCCCGTCCCGGTTACTTCTTGGCGCCCTTGGCCGGGGCCGCGGCGGCTGCGGGTGCCGCAGTCGCTGCGGCTGCAGGCGCAGGAGCCTCCTCGGCGGACTGGATCGTCACCGTCACGATCACGGGATTTTCACGTCCGCGCAAGACCGGCGACACGCCGTTGGGGAAGATGATGTCGCGAACATGCAGGGGCTTGCCGGCCTCGAGCGTCGACAGGTCGACGTCGATGAAGCTCGGCAGATCCTTGGGCAGGCAGGTAATGTCGATCTCGGTGACCACATGGCTCACGATGCCGCCCGAGGTCTTCACCGCCGGTGAATTTTCCTGATTGCGGAAGTGCAGCGGCACCCGCATGTGGATCGGCTCATCGGCCGAAACACGTTGGAAATCGATATGCATCACCTGCTGCTTGTACGCATGCCACTGGATGTCTCGCAGCAGTACCTGCTCGGGCTTGCCGTCGAGTTCCATGTCGAGAATCGACGAATGAAAGCCCTCAACCCGCAGGGCATGAAACAGCGGATTGTGGTCGATGGCGATCGGGCTGGGCGCGGCTTTGCCGCCATAGATGATGCCCGGAACCTTGTTCGCGCGGCGCAGTCGGCGGCTCGCACCCGATCCCTGCTCCTGTCTGCTTGTGGCAACGACTTTCATCGTGCGCTCCTTTCATTGAAGACACTCGGTCTTCTTAAGGCCCAGGCTCCGCGACCAGAGCACCGGGCGTTGCAAAAACCCGGCGGGCCATGGGGCTCGCCAGGCACCTGGAAAAAATTCAGTCCACAAACAAGGACGATACCGAGTCTGCGCGGTTGATTCGCAGAATCGTCTCAGCAAAGAGCTGCGCGCACGAGAGGACCCGGATCTTCTTGCAGGCAGCGGCTGCGGCTGACAGCGGAATGGTGTCCACGACAACGAGTTCGTCGATGGCCGGCCCGGCGACCCGCTCGACCGCGCTGCCGGACAGCACCGGATGGGTGCAGTAGGCGAGCACATATCGCGCACCCCGCTCTTTGAGGGCGGCGGCGGCCTTGACCAGCGTGTTGGCCGTGTCGACGATGTCGTCCATGATGACGCAGGTGCGGCCCGAAACGTCACCAATGATGTTCATGACTTCGGCGACGTTCGCCTTGGGCCGGCGCTTGTCGATGATGGCGAGGTCACAATCCAGGCGCTTGGCAATCGCACGCGCCCGGACGACCCCGCCCACGTCTGGCGAAACGACGATCAGGTCGTCGTAGGGCGACTTGTGCAGATCTGCGAGGAGGAGCGGCGCAGCGTAGATGTTGTCGACCGGAATATCGAAAAAGCCCTGGATCTGATCGGCATGCAGGTCCATCGTAAGGACCCGATCGACGCCTGCCGTCTGCAACATGTTGGCGACCACCTTGGCGCTGATCGCGACCCGCGTCGAGCGGACCCTGCGGTCCTGACGCGCATAGCCGAAGTAAGGCAGCGCAGCCGTGATGCGCCCCGCTGACGCGCGTTTCAACGCGTCGACAATGATCATCACTTCCATCAGGTTGTCGTTGGTGGGCGCGCAGGTCGATTGCACGACGAACACGTCCTTGCCTCTGACGTTTTCGAGAATTTCGACCATCACCTCGCCATCTGAGAACTGGCCGACGGTGGCTCTCCCAAGCGAAATATGGAGATGGTGCGCAATGTCGGCCGCCAGACGCGGATTGGCATTACCGGTGAAGACCATCAGGCCTTCGGAGGAGATCGACTCCATGGAACGACGCGGTCCCGGCAGCATATCAGTGCTCGCAGCAGTCAGTCCAAAAAGGCCATCCGGGATGAACGCGGGTGGTTTGGCTGGGGAGGTAGGATTCGAACCTACGCATGCCGGAATCAAAATCCGGTGCCTTAACCAACTTGGCGACTCCCCAAACGAAGCCTCATCGACCCGAGAAAAGACGGCCTCAGGACGAGAAGGCCCAGTCGCGAAGGGGATGAGCCGCGACCGACCGAACCGCTCGAATCGACCCCGCAGTGGGGCTCAGAATCGACCGGACAGAGTCGCAAACCATGCGGGCCTGCTGTGCATCGTCGACCGGCAGAAAAAGACAAGCACCCGAGCCCGTCATCCGGGCGTGCACGGCACTGAGGCCGACCCGCTCGGCGCCCCGGCAAAGCGTCTCATACCAAGAGCGGACGAGAGGTTGCAAGGCAAACGCCACAGGCTCGAGATCGTTTCTGCCGAAGAAGACGCGATCTCCTCGCGAAAGACCGAAAATTGTGATCGGTTTCGTATTGCGTGTCAAACCAGGGGCCGTGAACACAGACGCAGTCGCCACCTGTACCGGCGGGGCGAGCAGCACGAAATGTCGGTCCGGCTGGGGGCAGTCGCGCAGCTGTTCGCCGACCCCGGTCGCGTAGGCGCTGCGACCAAAGATGAAAAAAGGTACATCCGCGCCGAGTTCGAGTGCAATCCGCATGAGCGTGCGGGGCTTGAGCCTGAGGTCCCAAAGCCGATTGAGGCCCAGGAGCACCGTTGCCGCGTCGCTGCTTCCACCGCCCAGACCGCCGCCCATCGGAATCGATTTACGTAGGCGTATGCTGACCCCAAAGGGGCATCCGGTTTCGAGCGCGAGCCGCCGCGCCGCGCGCACGGTCAAGTCGTTCTCGGCGGGCACCCCCCGCAGCGGCGTTGCAAGTTCGATTCTCCCGTCCGATCTGCGCGTCAGATCGATCCGATCGGCCAGGTCAACCATCTGAAATACCGTCTCCAGGAGGTGATAGCCATTGGCTTGCCGACCCGTCACATGCAGAAACAGGTTGAGCTTCGCGGGCGCGGGCAGGTAGCGCAGTTCGACGAGCATCGTGGACGGTTCAGGGTTTGGGGTCGGGCGTTCAGTCAGCCTGCCGAATCGATCACCAGTTGCAGCCGCAAGCCCTGCACCTCGCCGGCCGGGTACGTGAGATCGAGCGAACGCAGCTGCCCCGACGGGGACAAGGCTCTGCGAATCGACCACCCCTGGCTCAGCTGCGCCTCGCCCTGCAGACCGGCTGGTCCCGCACCAGCGGCGCTCACACCCTGGGACGGGCCTGCGGGGGGTTCTAGCCAGTCGGGCAGGGCCCGGACCGGGATCCGCCAGCCAAACAGCGACTCGGTGAGCAATTGGTCACTGGCCGCACGGTGGACCGTGCCCCGCGCATCCTCCAGCTCTGCATGATCACGGCCGACACGCCCCCGAGCGATCAACTGACCGAGGGGCGAAGCGAGCTCGAGCAGGATCTGGCCGTCGGATTGGCGCTCGAGCTTGAAGCGACCGCTCGCTCGGCTGCGCCCGCCCTGAGCTTGGGCGTCGGGGTAAGTCGCTGCAAATCGCCCGCTCCAGAGCCGCTTGGGTGACCCGCCTGCGATGGGCTGGGGGTCGCGGCCGGGTGTTGCGCAGCCGGCGAAGATGGCGGCCGAGGCGATCAGTAGGGCCCGACGTGCGCGCACCATCGAGGTCTAGAGATTGACGCCAAGCCGGCGCAGTGTTTCGAGCAGCGTTTCGTTCTCAGGGTCGAGCCGCTTGCCCTGGCGGAGGATCTCCAGGGCCTCGGCACGCTGACCGGCTGCCAGCAGCACCTCGCCGAGGTGGGCCGCAATTTCGGCCTCGGGCAACAGCTCAAACGCCTTGCGCAATTGTTCGATCGCAGCCGTGAGTTGTCCGCGGCGAAACAGCACCCAACCGAGGCTGTCGATGATATGGCCATCCTTGGGAGACAGCGCGACCGCCTTCTCGATCAACTGCTGGGCCTCCTCGAGCCGGAGTCCGCGATCGGCCAGCGTGTAGCCCAGTGCGTTATAGGCGTGCGCATGCTCCGGTTGCAGCTCGATCAGTCTGCGCAGGCTCTTTTCAAGAACCTCGATCCGGTTGACCTTCTCGGCGGCCATTGCGTGGTCGTAGAGCAGATCCGGCTCGTCGGGTTGCTGCGCAAGCGCCTGGTCCAGAAGCTGGAATGCGTCTTCGAAGCGCCCCGCAGTGCGCAGCACCTGCGCCTCGATTGCGATCAGGCGGTTGCGCTCAGCGCGTTCGCTGACCGGGGCCTCGCGCAGGACCGATCGCGCCTCTTCAATGCGACCCAGGCGCCCCAGGACGATGGCGCGCCGCTGAGTGGCCGCGAGTTGCTGCTCGCCGGGACCGACCTTTTCGTACCAGCCAAGCGCCTGCTCGAAGCGACGCGCTTCCTCCGCGAGCTGGCCGAGAAACAGAAAGGCCGGGTCGAGTTCTCGTTCGATTCCGCCGGGCAGTTCGAGATATCGGCGCAGATAGCGTTCCGCGTCCTCGGGATGTTTGGTCTGGTAGGCCAGTTGCGCGAGGGAAAACAGGATGGTCGGGCTTTGCGGCTCGATTTCCAGAGCCTGCTCGAACTGGCGACGCGCGTCTTCGCGCCGATCCGACTCGGCCAATAATCGGGCGAGGGCAAAGCGCGCTTCGGTTGCTCGGGGCATGCGCACGACGAACGCTTCGAGCGCGGTGATCGCCTTCGCGCGCGCAGCCTCGTCGCCGCTCGCCAACTGTGCGGCCTGTACCAGCAGGGCCGCGTCATCGCCGGCCAGTTCAAGCGCGCGCAGCGCATAGCGTCCGCCCCGTTCGCGATCTCCGGCGGCCTGGGCCAGTGTGGCCAGGGCGAGTTGGGCCTCGGCCCGATTGCGGTCGGGCATCGAGACCCGCTCCAGGATTTCGAGCGCGCGAGGTCGATCCTGAATCCTCAGTAGGGCGCGCTGGACGGACTCATAGGCGGCTGCGAGCGTGCCTTTTTGCCGTGCCTCCTCGAGTTGGCGCACGATGCTTTCTTCAGCGGCCTTGAGGTCGCCGGTGCTCAACTGCAGGGCTTGGACCGTCTGTGCCGCGAGGCTCGATCCAGGCTCGAGTTCGAGCCAAAGCCGGGCTGCGGTCAGCGCACGTTTGGGAGCGCGTGCGGTCAGGGCAAGCTCGGTGGCCCTTCTGGCGAGCCTCGGATCGCGATGCTTCTGTGCAATCGACAGATAAGTGGCTGAGGCCGTGCCCGCCTCGCCGCGCTGAGCGGCGAGTTCGGCCGCGAGCAGCTGAAAGATCAGCTGCGGGGACAGCTCGACCTCGGGGATATTGGCCGAGCGGTCGGCCGACGAGGCCGGGCTCTCCTGATCGCCGACACGTGCGCCCGGCGACGCAGCCTGGGCATGAGCCCGCTCTGCCACACAGACCGAAGCGAGCGCGATCGAAGTCAGCGCGCAGATCAGACTCAGGCGGTACCAGGCTGCACGCGCACGCGTGCTCTTCAACGGGAGACTCGCCGGTTCCCGTGACGCGCGGAGGAGTTCATTCATGTTCCGATGGTAGGTTCAATTACACTCCCCCGCAAGCGCTGTTCAGGACCGCCTTGCAATATGCCGGAATTGCCCGAGGTCGAAGTCGTCAGGCGAGGGCTCGAGCCCAAGGTTGCCGGCGCGATCGTACAGTCTTTGTCCGTTCGAGAACCCCGTTTGCGTTGGCCGGTCCCCACCGATCTCGCCCGCAGGCTGCGGGGGGCGCGACTGCGTTCGGTCGGGCGTCGGGGCAAGTATCTGTTGTTCGATTTCGGTGCGGGTACCCTGATCGTTCATCTGGGCATGTCCGGCCAACTGCGCCTGCGCGCTCCCGGGACCCGGGCAGAGCGGCATGACCATGTCGATATCGAGACCTCGGCCGGCCTGCTCCGTTTCACGGATCCACGCCGTTTCGGAGCCATCCTCTGGCATGACGCCGCGCAAGGCGATGTTCTGGCTCATCCGCTTCTGGCCCATCTCGGGGTCGAGCCCCTCTCCAGCCTCTTCGACGGCGCCCTGCTCTATCGCCTCAGCCGTGGCCGCAGCCTGACCATCAAGCAGATGTTGCTGTCCGGCCGCGAGGTGGTGGGTGTCGGCAACATCTATGCCTCGGAGAGCCTTTTCCGGGCTGGCATCTCGCCTCGCGCCCGCGCCGGGCGCTTGTCGCGGGTGCGCTGCGACGCCCTGGCGGAGGCGATCCGGCAGACCCTGCGTGACGCCATCAGCCGAGGCGGCAGCAGCTTGCGTGATTTCGTCGACAGTGACGGAGCGCATGGCCATTTCCAGCTCGACTGCCAGGTCTATGGCCGCGCGGGCGAGGCCTGTCGCCGCTGCGGTGCGATGATCAAGATCATCCGCCAGCAGCAGCGCTCGAGCTTTTATTGCCCGAGTTGCCAGCGGCCCTGAGATGCCAGGCAGCCCCGTTTCCGGAGCTCGACCCATGTCAGCCGGTTTCTCCGAGCTTCTGATCGACTGGCAAAAGAAGCAGGGTCGACACGATCTGCCCTGGCAGGGTACGCGTGATCCGTATCGGATCTGGCTCTCCGAGATCATGCTGCAGCAGACCCAGGTCACGACCGTCCTCGACTACTACCCGCGCTTTCTGGCCCGTTTTCCCGATCTGGCCACGCTCGCCCGCGCGCCCCTCGAGGCGGTGCTCGAGCTCTGGAGCGGGCTCGGCTACTACAGCCGTGCCCGAAACCTGCACCGCTGCGCCCGCCTGATCGTAGAAGAGCGCGCCGGCGCATTTCCCGACCAGCCGGAGGAGCTTGCGCAGTTGCCCGGAATCGGACGCTCGACCGCTGCCGCGATTGCTGCTTTCGCATTCGGCCGCCGCGCGGCGATTCTTGACGGCAATGTGAAGCGGGTCCTGTGCCGGATCGCAGGCATCGATTCCGACCCTGCCCGGCCCGAGACTGAGCGAAAACTCTGGGCTATTGCCGAGGCGCTCCTGCCGGCGCACGGTATCGAGGCCTACACCCAGGGTCTGATGGATCTCGGCGCCACCGTATGCCTGCGCAGGCAGCCTTCATGTGGGCGCTGCCCGGTGGCCGATTTATGTCGGGTCGGTCGGGAAGGCGGCTGGGAATCGATCCCGGCGCCGCGCAGGCGCGCCGCCCAGCCCGAGCGCACGATCGCTCTGCTCGTGCTGATGAGGGGCAAACAGGTGCTGCTCGAGGAGCGCCCGCAGCGAGGTCTCTGGGGAGGGCTTTTGAGCCTGCCCGAATTCCCGGACGCGGGTCCTGCCGAGCTTGAGGCGGAGATCCTCTGCCGGTTCGGTCTGCGGCCCGCCGGGCTCGAGCCGCTGCAGGTTGTGAGGCACGCCTTCACTCACTACCGGCTGGTGGCCCGCCCTTGGCGCGCCCGTCTCGATGAGGCCCTGACGACGCTCGCCGAGCCCACGCCTGCCGGGACTGCGGCGAACGGATCATGGCGCTGGCTCGCGCTCGATTCGGTCGGCTCGGCTGCACTGCCCCGCCCGATCAAACGATTGCTGCTCGGTTTGACCTGACGTTCTTGACCGCTTGTGCCTTCGGTCGGCGCATGCACCGCATGCTGCGGCCCGGGCTACCGGTGCTGCAGGATCCCGGCCACTTCGCGCAGGCGTTCCAGGGGATCTTCGAGGACCATCAATTGCTGGCGGCGCTCGGCTGAAAGCGGCAACAGCTCGCACAAACGGTTGGCCACCCAACCCGCCTCATCGGGCATGAAGGGTTCGGCGAGCACGCGGCGCGCTGGATCGGCTTCGCGCCGGCACGCGTCGTCAATCACGGTGCGCATCAGCTGTCCGCAATGCGCGAGCGATTCGGGGAGGATCACCGCGGGATCGCTCGGGAGCATTCTGACCCGACCGCGGATCAGGCCGTCGGCTTGGGTGCTGCGCTCGGTCACCTCGAAGCGCTCGCCCCCGATGGTGCGCAGCTGCAGCACACCGCCCGGTTCCATGTCGAAATCCACAATGCGGGCTGTGCACCCGATCGGGTGGTGATCGGCTGGAACTCCGACCTCGCCGCCGCGGGTGATCAGGCACACCCCAAACGGGCTGCCCGCACCCATGCAGGCCCGCACCATGTCGAGGTAGCGGGTTTCGAAGATGCGCAGGGGCAGCACCCCTCCAGGAAAGAGGACTGTGCCCAGCGGAAACAAAGGCAGATCTATGGCAGGCCCCTCAGTGGGTCTGGGCGACCGGATTCGCTGTGCGCAGAGCGAGGGATCGGTGTCGGGTAAGGACCCGCTCGGCGCTTCCGAAGCGGCGGGCAAGCTGTTCGACGCAGTAGACCGATCGGTGCTGACCGCCCGTACAGCCGACGGCCACCGTGAGGTAGCTCCGGTTGTCCAGGATGTAGTGGGGCAGCCAGTCTTCGAGGAACCGGGTGATGTCGTCGATCATCTGGCGCGCCGCGGGCAGCGCATCCAGGAAAGCGGCCACGGGCGGGTCGAGCCCGGTGAGTGGGCGTAACGCAGGGTCGTAGTAGGGATTGGACAGGCAGCGCACATCGAAGACCAGATCGGCATCAAGCGGGACCCCGGTCTTGTAGGCAAAAGACTCGAAGAGAATGGTGATGGCCGCGCGGTCCGAGCCGACCAGATCCCGGACCCATTGCCGCAGCACGTTAGGGTGGAGGTCGCTCGTGTCGACCGACACGCCCAGCCCGTCCAGCGCCGAGAGCAGCTCGCGCTCGCGTTCGATCGATTCCAGCAGGGTATCGAAAGTATCGCCCCCGGACGCGCGCGCTGCGAGCGGGTGCCTTCGCCGGGTTTCCGAATAGCGCTGAACGAGGGAGTCGGTGCGCGCATTGAGGAACAGAACCTTTACATCGTGTCCGTAGCGCGCCAGACCGTGGGTGATCGAGCGCAAATCGGCAAGCGATTCGCCGCCTCGCGCATCGA
>JBIKVK010000096.1:0-11615 GCA_044356835.1 Burkholderiaceae bacterium | reverse complement strand
TCAGCGTGACGGCGGTTGCGGCAGGGTTTGCCGATGTGAACGGCAATGCAATGGCGGCGAATGCGGTCAATGCGGCGCAGGTTGTGGACACGGTGAGGCCGGCGCTGACGATCACGGACGATCAGTCGGGTGTGGCATCGACCGTCGACAGTACGGTGGCGTACACGTTCGAGTTCAGCGAGAACGTGAGTGGGTTTACCGCAGACGATGTGACGGTGGTTGGGGGCAGCAAGGGCACCTTCACGGCGGTGGACGGCAACACCTACACCTTGGAGGTGACGGCAGCGGACGCCAGCACCACGAACCTCAGCGTGACGGCGGTTGCGGCAGGGTTTGCCGATGTGAACGGCAATGCAATGGCGGCGAATGCGGTCAATGCGGCGCAGGTCGTTGACACAGCGCCGCCCGCCGCAGGCACTTTGAGCCTCGCGGGTTTCGAGGACACCGGCGCGTCGTCCAGTGATTGGATCTCCCAGGACAATACTTTCGACCTGGTACTCACGGGCACGGAGCAGGGGGCCACGGTCGAATATTGGTTGACGGAGTGGTCGGGGCAGTCGGGGGCGTCACGTGCGACCACGGCGTCGATCTCCGCCTTGGCCGATGGCCTCTATACCTTCGTGGCGCGGGTGACCGATGCCGCGGGCAACCTCACGGTCAGCAATGTGCTCCCCGCGGGCAGGCTGGCCATCGACACCGCGTCTCCTACGCTGACGATCACCGACGACGAAGCTGCGTCAATAGTTGGTTCGGATCTGGTTCGCTTTACGCTGACCTTCAGCGAAGCGGTCGCCGGCTTCGGTCCGGCCATGATCCAGGCGTCAGCGGGCATCGTCATGACTGCCCAGCAAACTGTGGCTGGTTTGCCTGATGTACCAAGCGTCTGGATTGTGAATGCCCTGCCCGATCCGGGCCAGCAGTCGGGTAACTTGGAATTGACTGTAGCCGGCAGTTCACCGGCCGTGGCCCTGGCGATCCGGGATCTCGCGGGAAATACGCTGGCTCAGCAAGACTTCGTCGGCGTGCAGGCCTACGATACGCTGGGGCCTCAGGTGGCATCGGTCTCGCGTTCGCCAGCCAACTCATATGCGCGCGGCAGCACGATGGAGTTCGTTGTCAATTTCAACGAAGCCATTCAGATATCGTCTTCGCCCAACAGCCCGACCCTGTTGATCACGGTGGGCGGTGAGCAGAAGGTGCTCAGTGCCTCAACTGGCGCTGACGGTCGTTCGCTGGTTTTCGGCTACCAGGTCACTGCGACCGATGGCCAGAGCGGCGACAACAGTGTCGCCGTGGTCGGCCTGTCGGGTCAGGTCCGGGATGCTTACAACAATGTTGTGACCCAAATCCCATTGCCAGCGCTGGATCTGAGCGGGGTGGTTGTGGACGGCAGCACAGCCGGCGCGGGTATCGACGGGTATCTCGCTGGGGTCACTATCTTTGCGGATGTCGACCGCAATGGGACGCTTAATCTCGGCGACAGCGTAGCGGTTGCCGACCAGACAGGCGGCTTCAGGCTCTATGGGCAGGATGGCCCCCTGGTCATGTTCGGTGGCACTGATATTTCTACCGGCCTCGAATTCCAGGTGCAGTACGAGGCCCCTCAGGGCTTTGCGGTTATCAATCCTATTTCGTCACTGATCCGCGCGGTCCAGCGTGGTCTGGAGACCAGCAACCCCCCTGGGGACACGAGTGCTGCGACGGCTTATTCGGCGGTCCGGAATGCGGTGTTTGGAGCTCCAAACCTGGGTCCGTCCGACGTGTCGTCCTACGACCCGTTCAAAGTGGCGACGCAAGGCACGCAGGCTCAGCAGGGCGATGCCATCCAGTATCAAAAGGCAGCCGCCTCTATTGCAACCTTGGTCGACGTGTTGAGCGAGGCTATGGTCGAGTTGAGGGGGCTAGCGCAGCCCGGGGGCGAGCCGCCCAGCCTTGACCAGCGCGCGGCCAGCGTCCTGGTCTTCAACGAACTGGCGAAGGCACTCCCCGCGATTCCGCAAGGCACGCTTCTCGTCGATCAGCTCAAGTCCGCGCCGTTTTTGACCGGTCTGCTGAACCCGCTGTTTACCGGGGCTCGTTTGGGAACAGCTCCTTCGACAGACCAGCTGAATGCGGCCATCAACGTGCTGCAGAGCGCGGTCGGCCTGATCGATTTCCCGCAGTCGACTGGGGCCAGTTCGCTTTCGATTCTGACCGATATCGCCAAGGTGCAACTGGTCGCGCAGGGCGACGCGGCTACCAACCTGGCTGATTACCTCACCAATCCGGGAGGTGCCGGTTTGTTCGATGCGTCGAGCTTTAGCAATGCGGTGCGTGATGCGGCTGTGGGCGTGGTGGTACCGGTCACCTACCTTATTGCTCCGGATGCTTCCAGCGGCGGGGCGCTCTCGAATGATGGGACTTCACTGACGGTGCTCGAGGGCGCGGCCGGGGAGGTGAGTACGCTCCGGCTTTCCGTGAGCCGATCGGGCAGTACGGGCGTGGCGTCGACGATCGAATGGGAGGCTGTGGGCGGCCCGCAACTGGCGGCGCGATTTGCCTCAGGCAGTGCGCAATCCGGCGTGCTCAACTTCCAGCCGGGCGAGACAGCCCAAACCATTGAAATTGCGCTCCTTGGCAATGATGCAAGGGGGCCTTCTGAGTCGTTTCGGGTGTCGCTTCGGGACCCAAGCGGCCTGTCAAAGCTGGAAGCACCCAATGCCTTTATTCAGGTTCGCGATGATGACCCGTCCAAGCCGGTCATTTCGATGCCTTCTGCGATTGACGTAGGTTCTCGGGCCCCGAGCCCGCTCGGGGCCAAGGTCGATTTTTTCGATCCTGCGGCTGAAATCACCGTCGACATTAATGCGACCGGACTGACCGCATCAGATCAGCAGCTAGAGATCCCTACCGGTACCTTCGGCTTTACCGGGACGCTCGAGGCGGTCAATCAGTGGCTGTCCGGTCTCACGCTCACGCCGGCCGCAGGCGCGGTCGCGGGCCGGATCGATCTGTCGATCAGCGCTATGGGTCGAACGGCCGAATTCAGCGCGACGGCAACGGTGCATAGCGCGCCCGAAATTCAGGTTCCTGCGGGTCCGATCGCTGCGGTCGCTGGCCAGCCGCTGTTGTTGTCTGGGCTGAGCGTCTCCGATCTCGACAACGATCAGCTTCAAGTCATGCTTTCGGCAGCCTCGGGCCGCCTGGATCTTGATCCAGTGGCCGCCTCGGTGGTGCGGACAGTCGCAGGCCTTGTGTTGAGTGGGTCGACCGCCCAACTCAATGAGGCGCTCAGTGCCCTCCGCTTCACGCCGAATCCCGGCGCCAGTTCGGCGCAACTGTCCATCCGGGTGAGCGATGGGGATCCGCTTTCGACGATCAGCTCATCCAGCCTGGTCTTCAATGTGTCCGCCGCCGCGCCCATGGTTCGCATGCCGGACGCCTTATTCGCCACCGAGGGGGTCATGACGCTGATTCCCGGAATCATCGTCGAGGATTCGGACTCGCCGCGGGTCACGCTCGGCCTGAACCCTACCGAAGGTCAGGTCGAATTGGGGGCTTCTGCAGAGTCCACCGGTGCAAGCATCACGCGCGCTGGGAGCGGAGCCGGCCTATCGATCGTTGGAACAGTTCAGCAGGTCAATCAGGCGCTCTCAAGCCTTTCGTTTACCAGCACAGCCGGAGCGACGTCGCCCTCCCTGGCGGCGATTGTGAGTGACGGGGCGCAGTCTGCTCAGGGCTCGGTGAACCTGACTGTTTCGGCCAACCGCGCTCCGTCTCCGGGGCCGGTGGCGACCTCCTCGGCGCTCGCAGAAGACTCAGAGTGGACGACCGTGACCGTTACAGGACTGCAGCTGCAGGACCCTGACGGCACCGCCCCCACCCAAGTCCGCATTCTGTCGGTCACGGGCGGCAGTCTTTCGTCCGATGTGGCGCTCGGCAGAGCGGGTACACCGCTCACGGTTTCAAGTGACGGAACGCTCTCGCTGTCCTTCAAGCCCGACAGCAATCGTGACACGCCCGCGCAAATTGCCTATGCCGTCGTCGATCCGCTCATCCCTTCGGTGAATTCGATTGCCTCGGTGATCAACATTCCGATCACTGGAATCAACGACCTTCCGGTGATTCAGGCGGGCAACGCCCAGGTGCTGTTTGTCGAGGGCGGTCGGCCGACCGCTGTTGCGCCCGCAGTCGTGCTTTCGGACATCGAAGGTCACAACTTGCATGCCGCCTGGGTGCGCATCACCAACGCGGAGTCTGGCGACCTGCTGCAGCTTTCGAACCCACCTGCGGGATTAATCGTGGCGTTCGACCCGACATCCGCCACCCTCAAGATATCCGGCCCCGCCAGCCTGGCGACCTATCAGTCGCTGCTGCGGCAGGTGGTTTTCAATCATACGGGCGAACCGGTTGCCGGTCCGCGCAGTATCGAGATTTCCGTCACCGATATTCCGGGGACCACGGCGACGAACGCTCTGCCTGACCCAACGACAACAGTTGCACTTTCGATGATCGTTGAGTCGGTCAACGATGCGCCGGCTGCGACGCTCGCGGGGGGATCGGTGACCTTCATCGAAAACGGCTCGCCTGTGGCACCTTTGGCCGGGCTCGTTCTGTCGGATGCCGACAGTGCCAACTTGGCGGGGGCCTCGGTACGCTTCAGCTCGGGCTATCGAAGCGATCAGGATGTACTGAACATCAATCTGGGTGCCTCAGGACTGCAGTCTGAGTTCGATTCGGCCAATGGTGTACTGCAGTTGAAAGGCCTCGCGTCGGTTGCCACTTACCAGCAGATTTTGGCGGGCCTCACCTATCAAAATTCCAGCGAAAGCCCAGCGACTCAGAGCCGCGGTCTCGAATTGACTGTTACCGATGCGGAGGGCGCGAGTTCAGCCAAGGTCTCGGGCGCGGTGGTGATCCAGGCCTCAAATGATGTACCGATCGTCGATCTCAATGGATCGAGTGTTGCGGGCAATGGCACCAGCGCCACCTTTGTGAAGACCCTCTATCCGGACGGTCTGCCGCTTGCGCCCTCAGCGACGCTCGGTGATGTCGACAGCGCCCGGGCCAGCCGCTTGACGCTCACGTTGTCCGGTGCGCAGTCGGGTGATGTGCTGGGCTTTTCCGCGGCAGCGAATGCAGTCGCCCAGGGGGCGGGGATCAGCTTGGGCGAGTTTAACGCGGCCACAGGCGTGCTCTCGGCCACTGCCGCGAGCGGTGCGTCGATAGCCCAGTTCCAGGAGGTGTTGCGCGGTGTGCTGTTTGGCGGTTCGGCCGATAGCGTTGCCACCCGAACCGTGGCGGTGACGCTGACTGATTGGGTGTCTGGCACGGACGGGCTGAACTCGGCTGCACAGCAGATCAGCATCGGCCAGACTACCAGCCCCTACGCCACGATTGCATCCGGCAGCCAAAAGCTGGTGCTGGTGGGCAGCAGCGGCGGCAGCGGAACGGTGCTCGTTGACCTGAACAACAAAGTGCTTCAGTCGGCGAGTGGCCGTATTGCCGTTGCGGGTGATCCGCTCTTCACCGCGACCAAGGTCGATGCTTCGGCGGCCACGGTCAATCCTGTCGTGGTCCTCGGGAGTGCGGGGGCCAATGAACTGCTGGGCTCTGCCCTGGGGGACACCGTCATCGGCGGCGGAGGTGAGGATACGATTCGCGGCAATGGCGGCGATGACGTCATCACTTTTCAGGCGAGTAGTGATATCGATGGCGGGCAAGGTTCAGGCGACACCCTGCTCGTTGGCGGTTCGTTCAATATCGATTCGGTGGTGACCGCAAACGGCAGCGGCATTCGCGGGTTCGAGATCGTCAGCGCGGAGCGATCCGCGGCGGGGGTTCAGCTTAGTCGTACGCCGGGCTCGGCAGAAACCTACACCCTGCGCGGCAGCAGCTCCGACGATACGCTGATCGGCCTGCCGGGCGACCGTTTGACCGGGGGCGCCGGCAATGATCTATTTGATGCCTCGGCGCTGACTCTCAATTCAGCATCCATCACCGTGACCGATCTGTCGCTGGGCGACCGGATTCGTCTGCCCGCAGGCACGGTTGCGACGGTGACGGGCGCCACCGGATCGTTCGGCATTACGGTGAGCGGTTCGGCCAAGCTGCTTCTGTCCAGCTGGCAGCCCGGCTGGACCTTGGCTCCTCTCCCCAATGACGCCAACACCTACCGGGTGGTGAAGCAACCGACCCAGCAGGCTAGCATTACAAGCATGTCTCTGGACTCGGGGGCCCTGGGCGATTGGCTGACCAATGATGGCAGCGCCGGTAGAGTGGTTCAGGGGACGATCAGCGCCCCGCTGGATGCCGGCGAGTCGGTGCAGGTTTCGTTTGATAACGGGGCCAGCTGGGTCAAAGCGACCACCAATGGCACCGTATGGTCTGCGGTCGATCCGGTCACGCATTTTTCAAATTGGACGCTCAAGGCCCGCGTGGTGGCAGCTGACGGTCTGGTCGAGTCGCAGGCCGGGCAGGCCAGTCGATCGGTCATCCTTGACTCTGTGGCGTCACCCCTTCAGATCAGGCTCGCGAACGACTCTGAGGTTTCCGGCGATCGGCTGACAAACAGTCCGGCCTTTGCGGTCTCCGGCACCGAGGCGAATGCAGTGCTCCAGTTCCGATCGGGAGAGTCAGGCGCTTGGTCTACGGTGCGGCCCTCGGCTGTTCCCGGCGCAAACACGGTTCAGGTGCGGCAGATTGATGTGGCAGGCAACGAATCTGCGCCCAGCACCCTCCAGTTCACTTTTGATCCCTATGCGCCGGCACTGCCCGAGGTCTCGCTCGCAGTCGATTCCGGCCGGGTGGGCGACCTTGTGACCAATAATTCGGCGCTGCGTGTGGTCGGCGAGGCGGGTGCTCGTATCGAGTACTCCGCGACAGGTTCATTCGGAAGCTGGTCTGCTGTGCCGCCATCGATCACAATGCAGGGTCAGGCGTCGATTTATGTTCAACAGGTCGATGCTGCAGGCAATGCGTCGCCAGCGCGAATCCTCAAGTTCACGCTAGACAGTCTTTTGCCTGACGCACCCGGAATCGCGGCCCGGTCGCCGGTTCCCTTTGAAGGCGTGGCCTACACCCGGCAGGCCGTGATCGACGTCACAGGTCTTGAAACGGGCAGTTCATGGGCCTACAGCAGCGACTCGGGTACAAGCTGGACGCCCGGTCAGGGGCAGTCCTTCTCGGTGCCGCAGGGCAGTTATTCGCCCGGCGCGCTTCGCGTCCGGCAGACCGATCTTGCGGGCAACCTGAGCGCCGAGGGCAGCAATGCCCAAGCGCTTCGTATCGATACCCAAGCGCCGGAGTTCGAGGCCTTGACCCCGAGGGATGGCGGTGCCTTGGCACCGGACGATGCCCTGGTCATTCGATTCACTGAAGATATCCAGCCCGGTGCGGGATCGATCAAGCTGGTCGACGATACTGACCCTCAGGGCAGCCAAACGCTGAGCATCACAGGGCCGGGCATCACGATTTCTGGCCGGATGCTCACGGTCAAGCCGCAAGTCCCCCTCGTTGCGGGTCACAACTATCACGTCGAACTCGGCGCTGGAACGCTCACCGATCGTGCGGGTAATGCGGTCCCCGCGGTGGCTGATCCAACCGCCTGGAATTTCACCGTCAGTAGTCTCTCGATTTCGATCAATCCGGTGGCGGGCGATGATCTGATCAATCTGGCCGAGCGCGCTGGTTTGACCTTGTCGGGCTTGGTCAAATCAGAGGCCTCTGCTTTGCTGGAGGGCCTCTCGTCCTCATCGATCGCCTTGACCTTGCCCGCGGGCGTGACGGCCGGTGCGATCAGCTACCTGCCTGTGGCTGTGGTCAATGGCATCGCCAGTCGAATCTGGTCCGCTTCGCTCACTGCAGGCTCGCTGGCGGAGGGACCGGTGGACTTCGGCGCCAGTGTCAGCGCGGGGGGCACGTCGGGCACGGCGCTGCGTCGGGCGACTTCAGACGGTCAGATCGTCAAGCCCAGTTTGGCCCTCGCGACGGATACCGGCGCGGATGCGGCGGATGGCATCACCCGCCTGGGCAAGGCTCAGGTCGGTGCGATCGAGACGGGCGCACGATGGTTCTACCGCATCGGAGAGGCTGCGCAGCAAGAGGGATTGGGGCAGGGGCTCAACCTCGATCCAGGCGCCTATGAGGCGGGTTCGATCCGTGTCTGGCAGGTCGATGGCGCGGGTAACGTCAGCGCCGAGACGAGCAATGCGCAGCGTTGGGTGGTCGATGCCTCGGTCAGCGCACCGGTCATCTCGCGCTCGGATGCTGCCGCGACCCTCAGCAAGCAGCAAACGGTCAGCGTGTCAGGCATCGAAGCGGGCGCGGTCTGGGAGTACAGTACCAATTCGGGCCGCACCTGGACTGCTGGATTTACGGGCGGCGCTTTTCAGTTGGTCGATGGCGTCTATGCCGCGGGTTCAATTCAGGTCCGACAGACAGATCGTGCCGGCAATACGGCGATGGCGTCCTGGGGCGCTGCACTCACCATCGACACCTTGGCGCCGACCGCTCCAACGTTGGATCCCGTTTCGGGCGATAACCGCATCAGCCTTCAGGAGTCGCTCCAGCCTCTGACCCTTTCCGGCAGCGCGGACCCCTCGTCGGCTACGGTGAGCTTGAAGTGGGGTGGGAAGACCTTCAGTGCAACGCCTGAGGGTGCGCGCTGGAATGTTGTCTTGTCATCGACTGAACTGCCAGCCGCAAATGCAACGATCGAAGTGGTCGCAACGGACAATGCCGGGAACGCAAGCGCGCCGGCCACACGGCTGATTGGTATCGATCTCGCGCCCCCCGCGAAGCCCGTGATTGTGGGCATTGTGCCGACCGGTACAGCGGTCATCGATCCGGACGGCAAGACCAACAAGGACTCGGGTGTGCTTCAGGGTACCGCCGAGGCCGGAGCGCGGGTGCAGATCTATGTCAATGTCAGTCCTGGCTCCGGTGCTGCGGTGGGCGAGGTGGCCCAGGTCGGGGCAGACGGCAAGTGGTCATTCAGCTACTCCGGCCTGACCGAAGGTTCCTACCAGACCACAGTGCGCTCGATTGATCCGGCAGGAAACTTCACGGACTCCGATGTTCTGACGTTCACGCTGGATACCTCGGTGGCGCGTCCGAGCCTGAAGCTTCAGGCGGATACTGGCGCGAGCAGCGCGGATGGTGTTACGTCGAACGTCAGGGTCGTTGTCTCTGGCATCGAATCGGGCGCGGTCTGGCAGTATTCGACGAATGCCGGTTCCACCTGGGCGAGCGGTTCGTCCGGTGGGTTCGACCTGCCGGTCGCTTCGGGTCCGACGTCCACCGTATTTCAGGCGGGGTCTGTGCTCGTCCGCCAGACCGACGCGGCCGGCAACCTCAGTCAGAATGGTGTGCTTTCGGGCACCGTGACGATCGATACCCAAGTTCAAGCACCGACCCTGGCGCTTCGTGAGGATACGGGTGCCTCCTCGACCGACGGCATCACCCGTTCGGGTACGGTCCTGGTCTCGGGGCTGGAAGTGGGGGCAAGCTGGTCGTACAGCATGGATGGCGGCACGTCTTGGTCAGCGGCAGCCCCTGCAACCGCATCGGGTGCATCCTTCGAGGTCCCAGCGGGCGCCTACGATACTGCCACCATTCTGATGCGGCAGACCGATCTGGCGGGCAATACCTCTGCGAACTCCCAGTGGACTCCCCCGGCGCCAGGTACCCTCCAGGTCGATCCGAGCGCGCCTGCCGTACCGACGGGTTCGCACACGATCCAGATCGCCAGCGATACGGGCAACGCGGGTGACCGTATCACCAACGATCCTTTGGTCGGGGTGACGCTGAACTTCGCGAACGCTCTCACCCTCGCAAGCGGTGACTCGCTACAGGTGTCATCCAACGGTTCGACCTGGGCGGCAATGACCGGTTCTGGCACCACCTGGCAAACCGCCTCTGATGCTGTGGCTCTGCAGAGCGGAGCGGGTCGGTCACTCGCATTTCGGTTGATCGATCTCGCAGGCAACATTGCCCAAGTGCCGGTGGCTGCGGCGGGGTATTTGCTGGATACACAGCCCCCTGCCGAGGCTCAGATTGCCAGTGTAAGCGGTCAGACGGTGACCGGGGTTGCACAGCGTATTACTTCGAATGCGCAGCCCTCGTTTGTAGTGATTGGCGAGGCGGGTGCGACGCTGGTGATGGGTCAGAGTGGGACTCCTGCGAATCCGGCGACGTACTCGGTGAGTCCGGTACAGGGTTCGCCTGGAAGTTATCAGGTCACGGTGAATCAAGCGCTGGCCGATGGGTACTACGGCTTTGTGGTGGTGGACGCAGCGGGCAATGTGTCGCAGCCAGGGAGCAGCCTAAATTCCAATTCGGTGTTCAGGATTGACCGGACGGCGCCGGCTGCGCCTGGGGTTCCGACGGAGCAGGGCACGACCCGGCTGAGCGATGGCTTTCTGAACCAGGCTGAAGCTGGGCAGTCGATCACGCTGAGGGTGGGATTGCCCGCCTCGGGACAGTCGACGTCGGCTGAGGCCTTTGACAAAGTCGAGCTGCGCTCGGGTGGGGCGGCGTTGTCACCGCCGAAGGTGGTGACGATTCAGCAGGCGGATCTCGACGCAGGCTTTGTGACGTTCACGGTCAATGCAAGCGAGCTTGGGGCCGACGGGTCCAAGGGCCTGACGGCGGTGTTGACGGATCGAGCAGGTAATGCAAGCAGCGCATCATCGCAGTTGACCTTCCTGCTGGACCGGCAGCCGCCGTCGTTCACCAGTGGCGCCAGTGCGAGCCCCGTGGCCGAGAACGTTGCGGTGGGTACTGCTGTGTATCAGGCGGTCTCGACGGATGCGTTCGAGAGCCAAAATAATGCGACGGTATACAGCCTGAAGGCGGGCAACGGCGATGATGCGGCATCGTTTGCCATCGATTCGGCAAGCGGTCAGGTGACGCTGGCGGTGGTGCCGGACCATGAGAACAAGCCCGGTTACACGTTCACGGTGGTGGCGCGGGACAGGGCGGGCAACACCAGCGAGCGGGCATTGACCTTGGGAATCACCGACCTTGACGAGGCGGCGCCGACGATCAGTTCTGGGAGCATGGCGACCTCGATTGTCGAGAACAGCGGCGCGAATCAGCTGGTTTACAAAGCGCAAGCCAGCGACACGGGGGACGTCAGTGGGGGCGTGAGCTTCAGTCTGACCGCGGGCGGCAGCGACTTCACCATCGATCCGGCCTCGGGCGATGTGCGGCTTATAGCCAATCCGAATTTTGAGCAGAAGTCTGCGTACAGCTTTACGGTGGTGGCAACCGATGTGGCGGGTAATGCTTCCAGTCCCAAGACGGTGGGTCTGACGATCACCGATGTAAACGAGGCGCCGGTGGCGCAAGGGACGGTGGGTGCGCAGACGGCGGTGGTGGGCAAGGCTTTCAGCCTGAATCTGTCGACCTTCTTCGCCGATCCAGATGACGCATCGAAAGATTACGGGCAGTTGCGGTATTCGATCACGAGTGGCAGCCTGCCGACGGGTCTGAGTCTTGATCCGGTGAGCGGGGTTTTGAGTGGGACATCGAATGCTGAAGCGGCCATCAGGTCGATCGTAGTGCAGGCCACCGATCTCAATGGCGGCGCGGGCGGGTTGAGTGCGACACAGAGCTTTGAGTTGCGGTCGGTG
>JBIKVK010000360.1:0-3240 GCA_044356835.1 Burkholderiaceae bacterium | reverse complement strand
GCTCCTGAACGGTGACGCCTGGGCCGGAGGTCAGGCCCGCTTGCCGCCAATCATGCGAGTCGTCACCTTCCCATTTGAGTAGGCCGCGCCATTTGAGGATCTCCCGATAGTGGGCCTGTCGGGCGAGCAGCCGAAGACCGGCCTCGACCGCATCCTTCTTGGTCTTGAAGGGGCCAGCGGAGAGCGCTGCTCGAAGCAACTCATCATCGATATCGATGTTGGTGCGCATAATGTGTATTTTATGTAAGGTTTACACACATCATTCTCCTGTTTCCGTCTGGCCCTGTCAACTCTTGGTCGCTGCTGAAAGCCTCCAGCCATCGACAGCAGCAATCAATCGCCGGTCGGCGCACCTACCGGAGCACACATTGGACAGGGGCCGCCCGATGTCACCGGATGGCTCCGGCGCCAAGCTCGAATGGAGCTACCGGCCTAAAACCGTCCGCCAATCGACAGCAGCACCCGGGGATCATCTCGGGCATCAGGGGATGGAACGGTTCGGAGGGCCCAAGCGATGAGCAATTCCGCACTGAGTGACTTCGACCACGACCAGCGCAGACCCGTTCAGCCCGAGCTCAGCTGCGCACGGGGCACGCGCTCGGTGGACGCATAGTCGGCAAACACGAACCATTGCATATCGCTCATCCAGCGTGTCGACGCGTTCGGTCCGGCCGGGCCCGTGATCGTTGCAGGCTCAGCTCGCCAGACCAGCTCAACCAACAGACCGTATCCGCGGTCACCACTGATCGCGCCATTGTCGTAGGCTCGGCCCAGCCGCATCCCGCCCATTGCGATGCGCTCACCCGCGGGCAGTCGGCGGTCACTCGTTTGCGCCAGGCCCAGCAGTTGAGCCGACCATCGCCCTGCGATCGGTTGCTGAGCAGACCATTGCGCCTGTACGCGAGAGAACTTTGGATCGAACCCCGGCGTGCTGGGCTGTCTGCAGGACGATGCCGCGAAATCCGCCGAGTCATAGGACCAGCCCGTCGGCACCGCTTGAAAGGCCACCAGACCCAGCTCCTGACGGCTCCGGCCCCATCCCGTGGTCGTGATGCTCAGACCTAGCTGCGCTGTCACGAAGCGGTCAGCGATCTCGGACCCTGCATCGCCCGCCCCGCTGCCACAGCTCGAATCGGCTGGCAGTCCCGTCGTGCGCGTTTGGCTCACGCCCAAGCCGCCTTCGAGAAAGACCGATCGTGCGCGGCTGCGCACGATGGACTGGCGCAGCTTGAAGCTCAAATTTTCCGCGGCACTCGTGAGATTGAGCCCGAGGTCATCGCGGATCGAACCGACCGGGCGCGCGCGTGCGGACAGGGCACCGATCGAAGCCACCATCCCAGAATCGCCCACCGCAAACGTATGTCGAGCCCCAAGGGCATACATCGTGTCCGAGCCAGATCCGATCAGGTCGATCGCCGATTCGGCACCATCGGAAAAGGCCTCGCGTACCTGAAGACCCGCTGCAATGCTCCAGAGGCCCAGGGCCTTGGAGGCATGGTTGTTCAGCGAAACCGAACCGCTGTCGCTGCGTCGATCGATCGTCACCACGAGCTCAGTGGCCCCTTCGGCGCTGCCCTGGCGGAGCGTGCCGCGAGCACTGATGCCGGGAAGATCGTTCACCCGCAGGAGCGCGCGCTCAAGCGCCGAGAGTGTGACCGGTCGTGCCCCGATGACCTCGGCCATCATCCGCTCGACGCGCTGCGTCAGTGCCTCGCCCGCGCCCTCGACCTGGATGGCCTCGACGTAGCCCTCGATCACACGGACCACGAAGCGTCCGTCCCGCACCCGCTGCGGTGGAATCAGGGCCCGCACCAGAAAAAAACCGCGTGCGCGATATTCGGCTTCGAGCTGATCGGCCGCTTGACGCAGTTCCTCAAGTGAAATGAGCTTCCCAAGCAGCGGCGCAAAGGGCGCGAGCCGGGATTGGGGGTCCAGAGCCTGCGCCCCCTCGACTTCGATCGCCCAGACCTCAAATCTCAGGTCATCCACCGCACGCGGGATCGCCGATCGTCCCGGGGTTTCCAGACGCAGATCCGGGGGCTCGGCGACAACACGCGGCGGTTCGGCAGGAGGCTTCATCCGTTCGATACCGGTATCCACACTTGGACGCGGACTGGGGCTGGGTACCTGAGCATGGGTCGCGAGGCCTGCTCCGACCAGAGCGAGAGCAGTGAGGGTCGACAGTGTTCTGTTCATTTATTTCGCGTCGATGGCGATGACCCGCCACGCCTGCCCGGCCTCGATACGCGCCCGATGAAAGTGCACCAGCGGCTCCTCGGGAAAGCGTGCCTGCAGTTCGCGCAGGGTCTGCAGCACGCCGGCCGCGTCGGCCTGCGCCAGTTGATGGCGTGCCGCCTGCCAGGCCACGTGAAATCCGCTTCTGACTTGCTCGGCACTCGCAGGCGTGTGCAGTAGGACCGTGTCGGTTCGCCCCCACAACAGCACTTCGCCCACCGGGATGAGGGGCATCGACCCATTGGCCTGGGCGACGGCATCCGTGCAGAGCAGACGTGTTCCGAAAAACCGATTGGCGCTCTCCACGCGCGCAGCGATGTTGACCGTGCTGCCGAGCGCTGTGAAGTCCATTCGATTGTGCGAACCGAAGTTGCCGATCATCGCCGGGCCGCTGTGAATGCCGATCCGGGTGACGCCCAGCGTCACGCCCAAGCGCTGGTCCGTCTCGGCCCGGAACTGCTCCGACCAGGCGTCGATCTCGATCCCGCACTGCAAGGCCCGCTCGCGATGGTCGGGCTGCGCGAGAGGCGCATTGAAAACAGCCATCACGCCATCACCGATGAATTTGTCGATCGTGCCCTGATGCCTGAGGATGATGTCGCAGCAGCCGTCCAAATACTGATTGAGGAGCCCCGAGAGCAGCTCGGGCGTGGTGTGTTCGGCGAGCCGGGTGAAGTCTGCAATGTCGGTGAAGATGAAGCTTGCATCGCGGCGTTCGCAGGCCACCTTGAGCCGCTCGGGTCGACGGATCAGCTCGCTCACCACGGCAGGCGACACATAGCGTGAAAAGGCGTGGTGCAAAAATCGCCGCCGCTTGCGTTCGGCGCGCCCGGTCACGACATCGGTCAGCCAGAGGGCGAGCATCATCGCTAGGGTGGGGGTGACCAGCGGCACCAGGGGCAGGCCCCAGCGATAGCCGAGCAAGGCGCTGACCCAGACCACGCCGACTGCGGCGACTGCGATCACAAGGCTGGCAATCACCCCGACCCTCAGCCGAGCGATCAG
>JBIKVK010000422.1:0-3251 GCA_044356835.1 Burkholderiaceae bacterium | reverse complement strand
CGAGATTCGAGATTCAACGGGCGCGATCGTCGCGCAGTACACATTGACGACCCAGGACCTGTCCGAGGGTTTCGTACGCGTGAACCTCGACAACACGGGCAAATCCCTATCCGAATTCACCGTCCGGATGGTTGATCTCTCGGGCAATGTCAGCGAAGACTCTAGCGCCCAAAGCGCTGCGGCGCCGGCCCAAGAGGGTGACGTTCTGGATCTGGGCGCGATGCTGAATCCCTTCATTCAGTCTGCGCTCCAGAGCGTGGCCAACTTCGAAATTCCGTTCGTCGGTTCAGTCGGAGACATCATCAACGCAAAGGCCGTTTCGCTTTGGATCGATGAGGTGATGGCCGAATTGCCGGTGCTGACGCTCAAGCGCTCGGGGTCGGGCCCTGCCCTCAAAGCGATCGACGGCTCGGACTTCTACTTCGGCTTCGACGAACCGGGCGAGACCACCTCGGGCGGCAGCTCGACATCGGGCTCGGGCTCAACCGAATGGGTCATCGAAACAGACCCATCCACCGACTCCGGCTTTGGCACCGGGTCCGGGTCGGGCACTGGCGACTTCACCGGTCTGGAGCCCGAAGGTGACGGCACGGAAAATTCCGGTGTCGACTGGGATCCCAGCTCAGGCGCCGACCCCTCGGCCTATCGGTTCACCGGCCCCCAGACCAATTTGCCTCAAAAGATCCAGTCGTTCACGTTCGACGCGACCAAGGGGGATTTCGAACTGGTGCTGACCGAGCCGAAGGAGTGGTTTAACGAGGGCTTTGGCGGAATGATCGGCGGCGATGGCGCGATGGCCTACATCGATGCCAACCTCGCCGGTCATAGAGTTATCGAAATCCGCATTGCCGGAAACGTTCAATATGCCCTGGATGCGTACACGATCGCGACCATTGACCTGAAAAAAAGCGGCGTGAAATTGCATGCCGATGTCGGGGTTGCGCCGGGTTCCATGATCGGAGGCACGCTCGGCCCCTTTTCGCTCGACGCCCAGGACACCAACTCCAAATACGCAAGCGAGACGGCTCAACGAAAAAACACTGGGATCGAGGGCGGGTTCACCCTCGGCTTTCAGGATTTCGACGGTACGAAGGACGACAAGCTCTCGCTGCTCAAGGGCGCGGAGGAGCTCTTGTCGAAGCTGAAAACAAATCCTGGCGACGCCCTCCAAGAAACGATGGCTGCGTCGGGTTTTGTCGAGGGCCGTTTGTCCGCCCAGGCGGCACTGGGACTGAACGCGGGCAACCTCATCCCGAGCGATGAAATCGCGGCCTTTTTTGATCTGTTCGCCTTCCAGGCAGACAGTCTGGTCACGATCCCTTTCAAGTTTGCCTTCGACACGAAGGATTCGAGCAAGAACGTATCTGACATCGGGACGGTTCACTTCGACGATGTGGCGCTGTCCCTCACGCCCATCGTCACCCAGGCCAGCGGCGCGGCGATCGACATCATCGACAGTTTGATGGAGCCCTTTTATGCCGTCGAAAACGCATTTACCCTGGAAATTCCGCTTAATGAGCTCGGCTTGCCCGCGCCCCCATCCATCGATCTTGGCGACGGCTTTGTCGGCGATATCCTCAATGAATTGGTCGGGGCGCCGGTGGCGGCGTTCAACGGTGTTTTTTCAGGGCTTCAGACTGCGCTCGATCTCAACATGAACGGCAGCGTCACGCTGATCGAAACCGTCGAAGGCGCGATCACTTTTTATTACGAGCTTGTCAAGAAGGCCGACTATCTGTGGGACCTCATGGTCGATCTGACTCCGGGGATCAAGACTGCGCTCGCGGGCTCCGGGGCCGGGGCAGTCGCATTAGCGCTCCTCGATACCCTGGAGGGGCAAAAGAAATTTTTCGAGACTTTCCTGGATTATTTCGAGTACTTCAAGACGACGCTCGAGACGATTGATCAAATTGAGCAGATGTCGGTGTTGCACGCCGCCACGATGGCGCAGGTCGATGCCAATCCCGCCTACATGACACAACTGCTCAGCCTGCCCCTGGGTGACTTCAAATGGGATCTCGTCAACGGCTCGTTCGACGGATTGGGCGGCAACCGCTACAACCTGCTTCAGCGGGCGCTGCCGCCGCGAAGCGACCCCGAGCCTGACCTCTCCGAGGACAGTGCGAGGACGCGCCTGACCGATCTCCGCGTTTTAAGCGCCGACAAGCCGGTGGGGACCGAAAAGGGCGGCTACCACGAATACGTCTTCTACCATGCGGGCGTGAACGGAGTCACCCGCGACAATGTGGTCACGATCAACTCGCTCCTGCAGACCGAAGCGGTTCGGGGCAAGATCATGGCGGTTGATCCGAAGTTCGACACGGTGACCAAGCGAACCTGGGAATGGGACTACCCGACGTTTGGCGAGCGGGTGGTGGTGGTCGTTCAATCGATGGTGGATGCCTACGCCCTGATCGAACGGGTCGGTACCGGTCAGGCAAGCGCCGACGAACGCAGCAAGCTCTACGATGCGTTCGTCACCTTGGGCATGACCGACAAGACCGAGCAAAACTCCAATAACGAAAAGTCCCGCGCGCTTCTGCTGAGCATCATCGAGGCTCAGGTCGAGTCGGGTCTGGACTCGGCGACCGAGTTGACGGGTCTGGTGAGCGCGTGGAAGTCCTGGCTTGCGCTCAACGGGCACCGGGGCAACCCGGCCAACAAAGACCCGAAGCCCGGCACCACCTTCCTGACCGCTGACGAGCTGAAGCGTCTGGGCCTCGAGCTGAGCTCGCCTGAGTCCGGGACGGAATCGAACTGGACGACGATCAACAAAGAGATCCAGAGCTACAACAGCGACTTTGCGACGTTTTACAGCACCATTTCAAGCCGCATCACCACGCTGAACAAGGCATGGCTGGAAGCCGAAGAGAAAGCTGCCGCTGAAGGCAAGAGCGGCTCTGCGGAAACGGGCGCGCAACTGCTGGCGGCCGTGAAAAAAATCTATGAGGCGACTGAAAACAATACTGCAGCAAGTCTGAAGCTGTCGGATTTTGCCGCAGCAGGCGTGAGCGGCTTGACCGACAAGACCCTGACCGGGTTTGCGAGTTTTCTCGACAGCACCGCACTGGGAAGGACGCAAACGACATCGGTCACCGCCATCCAGAAACTGGTCAATGCCTACAAGCTTTTGCTCGACACCGCGGGCACGGCGGTACAGTCCAGCAAGGCGAAAGACTTCTACGACGCGATCGATCTGCTCCTTCAAGGAACCCGCGCGAGCGAAATGGAGCACATCCCGTACGCAACGT
>JBIKVK010000359.1:0-3263 GCA_044356835.1 Burkholderiaceae bacterium | reverse complement strand
TGGGAAGGCTGGGTCGCCTTTTTCCTGGAAGGAGTAGCTGAGGCGTCGGCGGATGCAGAGCGCAGCATCATCGACGTGGCCAGCCTCATCACTGCCGACCGCAAGCGCTTGCTGGATTCCGCAAAAGCCGGGCCGATCAGCTACCGCCTGTTTGAACTGTTGCCGATGATGCCGCGCTTCAGCGTGGAACATGTGCGCCGGCGGCTGGAGACGACATTTCCGACCGCAAGTGCCGCCGTGAGTCTGCTGGAAGATCTCGGCGTCGTCGTCGAACTCACAGGCCAGAAGAAGAACCGCATCTACAGCTACCAAGCCTATGTCGAACTGCTCTCCCGGTGACATTTACCCGCTAGCCCGCAGATGTCCGAAGCTTTGCTCAGCGGCCCAGTGAGCGGTTTTTTCTTAGGGCGCCCATCCGCCACCATCAAACGCCAAGGGCCCCATCAGGGGCCCTTGGCGTTTAGTCGCGACCCTGGGTAGGGGATCGAAGCTGCGTCCGGAACGGACGTCGGGGTCCGAACGGACAGCAGGCATGAACTGCTTCATGCCTGCTGCCGTGAGGACGGCTCGCGCCTGCAAGCGCGAGCGCGGCCTGCAAGGCCTATTCCCGCCGGCTCCAGCATTCACAAGGGCTCGGATAGTCTCCGGGCCCTTTTCTTTCGTCGTTTCCCCGGGGAAGCGCCGGGATGTGATGCGGGTGGCTCTCGGCCGAAGCCCCGAAATCGACCGCTTTTCGCCCCAGCCCCGTCTCTGTTCTCTGTTTGGCCTGCGGGTAGGCGCAGCGGGTATTTGTTCAAATTCAACCACTTACGCGCGCTGGTTCGTTGTCAACCAAGGGGGCCAAGCATGCTTGGAAGCTCTTCGGACGCTAGCGCAAGGACCCATCTTGCTTTATCATGAAACGTCAAGATAAATCATGATGCAGATGCCATGACCAATGCCGCACGCGAAAAGTTTTCGTCACAAGCCGCGCCCGATGTCCTCGCGGCATTGCGCCACATCGCAGAAAGCCAGGGGCGCCAGTTCCAGGCCGTGCTCGATGATGCCCTGCGCGACTACATCGACCGGCAACAGAAGGAGCGCCCCCGTCGACATGTGATGACCGCGTTCGCATCCAGCCTGGAGGAGTTCGACAGCCTCTACCGCGACCTAGCCAAGTAAATCGTGGCAAGCGACTACCTGACCGTAGCCGATGTGCTCGGCATGCACAGCGTACTGATGCAGCGGTATGGCGGCGCTCCGGGCGTGCGCGATCCCGGGGCACTCGAGGCCGCACTATTCCGGCCGCAGACGGGCTACTACGAAGACATCGTGGCTGAGGCTGCCGCCTTGATGGAAAGTCTGGCGATCAATCATCCGTTCGTGGATGGAAACAAGCGCATCGCCTTTGCCGCGGCCGACGTGTTCCTGCGCGTCAACGGCTGGCACTTGAAGCGCGCGCCCAAGCAGATCTACTCCGAGATGATGCAGATGTTCGAGTCCGGCACGTTTGACATCGCCCACCTCGATCCCTGGTTACGGTCTTTCGCCAACCCTACGGAGTGATGCGGTGAGCGATAAATGACCCAACGCACAGACGCGGGATGCAATGACAGAAGCACGGGCGATGGCGAGGAACCGGCGCTCGAACTCGATCCCTCATACCCGTCATCCCAAGGAAACCGTGGCCGCCCGCGTGCAGAAAGATCCCGCTTTCGCGCAAGCACCGCTCGACGAGGCCATCACCTTGTTCGTCAATGCCGAGCCGGAGTCGGCCAAGCTGATCCTGCGCGACCTTGTGAACGCGACCGTGGGATTCGAGGTGCTGGCCGAAGAGATTCACAAGCCCGCCAAGAGCCTGCATCGGATGTTGTCTCAGTCACCGACTGGCTCCAATGATCCGATCACGAACTGGCTCCATTAAGCGATCACAGACTGGCGCCAATCGTCCGATCACGAACCGGTTCCAATGTGGCGATCATTGATAGCGAATATGGGACAAGCGGCGGCGAGGATATCGGGCTATGGGATATCGGGCGGGGTGCCATGAATCGGCGTACTGACACTTCGGCCCCGGAGAGCAACCTAAGCCGATGGTGAACAATACGAAAGCATATTTTTATATGCGGTTTACGCAGTGAAACCGCAGGCAGCACTGCACACTTGCAGTGGTTGCGAGGGCAGAGCGCTGGCTAGTAGTATCTCGGGCACCGTGAGGTCCCCATGAACGAACGAGACACCCTGGCACCTGGCCTTCAGGCCCTGGCCGGCCTGATCGGCCTTCCCGACCTCAAACTTGACGAGAGCGGCATGTGTACGCTTCAGTGGAACGATGATGTCCTGCTGAGCCTCATCGTTCCCCAGGGCGCTGGAGCCGTCTACTTCAGCGTCAGTCTGGGGCCCGTACCGCCGGGGGATCGGGAGGCCTTCTTCGAGCGCCTGCTGCGGAAGAATTTCCTGCTTCTGGACACCGATGGCGCCACACTGGCTCTGGATGACGAATCGCGTGAAGTTCACTTGACCTACGCGCTCGACCTGAACCACTTCAGCCCCGAGACATTCCCTGACCTCGTGGGCAACCTCCTGCAGACGGCTGAGCGGGTCAAGTCTGAAGTTCATGCAGCGGGTACCCACGTGCCTTCCCTACGGTCGGAAGGCTTCATCGTTGGATAGTAAAGACTTGTACAACCATGGCTAAGCCGGTCAGTAACAAGGTCATTCGGACCGACACGCGGATCCAACGCGCCATCGACGCACGGGAGAAGGACGGACCGTCCGGCGCCGTATCTTTCCAGTCGACAGCCCAGCGCTGGCGTACCGGAACCAAGGCGGTCGTGGGCGCGCTGTCTGTCGTTTCAGGGGGCATGGTTCCCTTGGGCCTGTGGCTCGGCGGTGCTTTCAAGAGGCGCCTGGTTGTTCAGCCGCAGGGTGCACAGGCTGGGCGCCGCGGCGTAAAGACAAGGCTTTCGGCTTCCAAGTGGCAAAAGTTGCAGGCCGAGGCTGCTCGCATGCCCGGACGCTTCGAGGGCGTTGCCCGCCCAGGTAACAAAGAAGACGAGAAACTGGTCCGCACCCTGTCCATGAGGGTCATCAAAGCTGCAGCGGGCACCAACAAGGAGTACCTGGAGCACCTGCATGCCGGTCTGGAAAAGATGAGTACCACGGACCTGGCGCGCACCGCCCGGCTGGTGGCCAGTGGAAAGGTTGGCGTGCTTGAGGATATTGTCCAAGTGCAAAAGGGTGTGCAACAGGACGCCGTTTCGCATCAACTGCGGCTGGATGTG
>JBIKVK010000095.1:0-11732 GCA_044356835.1 Burkholderiaceae bacterium | reverse complement strand
GTATCCGTCAACCCCGTTCGCACCGGATATTCGGCGATTGCCGACGAGTGGGTGCCTGTGCGACCCGGCACCGACGGCTTGCTCGCCTTGTCGATGGTTCATGTGCTCTTGTCGCGAGAACTCTTTGACGCGTCGTTTCTGGTCCGATCAACCAATGCGAGTTGGCTGGTGGTCCAGGCGCCCGGTACGGCCGATGATGGGCTTTTCCTGCGGCGCAGGCGGCGCGATGATGGCTCCTACGACTTCGGAACGGGCGAGGGTGAACCGGTCCTCTTCGACCAGAAGACCGGCAAGGCAGGCCCCATGTGCGCGGGTGCGCAGCCGGCACTCTTCGGAACCTTCGAGATCGCCGGTTGGCGGGTGCGCACCGTCATGTCCCTCGTGGCCGAGCGCTATCTGGATGAAGCCTGGTCGCCGGCGGCCGTCTCGGAGCGCTGTGGTGTGCCGGCGGCCGACATCGAGCGCTTGGCCCTGGAGATGGCCGCGGTGGCCTTCGAGCAATCCATCGAGTTGCCGATCGCCTGGACCGACGTGTGGGGTCAGAGGCATGACACCGTGATCGGCCGGCCTGTTGCGATGTACGCCATGCGCGGCGTGTCGGCGCACAGCAACGGTTTCCAGACCACGCGCGCGCTGCACCTGATTCAGATGCTGCTCGGGGCCCTCGACGGTCCTGGCAATTTCCGCTCCAAGGCGCCGTTTCCTCGCCCGGTGCCCCCGCCCCAGCTGCCGGAAAATGATGCCGCCACGATGGCAGCGCCCGACCGGCCGCTTGCACGGCCTCCGCTTGGGTTCCCGACTCGGCCAGAGGATCTGGCCGTCGATGGCGAGGGCCGGCCCTTGCGCATCGACAAGGCGTATTCCTGGGAATCACCCATTGCCGCGCACGGTCTCATGCATATGGTGATCCGCAATGCGGTCGAAGCCGATCCCTACCCGATCGACACGCTGATGCTGTTCATGGCCAACATGGCCTGGAACTCGGCGATGAATACGGCGCAGACCCAGGATATGCTGCGCGCGCGCGGGCCGGACGGCGAATACCGCATTCCCTTTCTGGTGGTCTCGGATGCCTTTGATTCCGAGATGGTGCGATTTGCCGATCTGGTATTGCCCGACACCACCTACCTCGAACGTCATGACGCGATTTCGATTCTCGACCGGCCGATTTCCGAGCCCGATACCGTCGCCGATGCCATTCGTCACCCGGTGGTCGCCCCCGATCGCGATGTACGCCCGTGGCAGGAGGTGCTCGTCGACCTGGCCGGCCGGCTCGGCTTTCCGGCCTTCGTCACGGCCGAGGGCACGCCCCGCTACAGCGGTTACACCGACTTCATCGCGCGCTACGAACGGGCGCCGGGCATCGGTTTTCTCGCCGGATGGCGGGGTGAGGATGGGCAGTCGCCGCTCAAGGGCGCACCCAACCCCAAACAGTGGGAGGCCTACATTGGCCATCGCAGTTTCTTCGCATGGCACTGGCCCGAATCGATGCAATTCAATCGCGGCATCAATGCCGAGTACCTGAACAAGGCCGCCGAGGCCGCTTTCATCCCGAAGCCCGATCCGATCATCATGCAGATCTGGAGTGAGCCGCTGCAAAAATTCCGGCTTGCAGGCCAGGGGCTCTATCGAGGGCCCAAACCGGTTCGCCAGGAAGACCGGGATCGGCTGGCTGAGCACTTCGACCCTTTGCCGATCTGGCGAGCGCCCCTGGAGGAAGAGGCCAGCGCGACCACGGACTACCCGTTTCACGCGATCACCCAGAGGCCCATGCTGATGTACCACTCGTGGGACTCGCAAAATGCCTGGCTGCGCCAGGTCCTGGGGCGAAATTACCTTTACATCAACGCTCAGCGCGCCCACGACATGGGGCTGGCCGATCTTGACTGGGTCTGGGTCGAGTCGCGCAACGGCCGGATTCGTTGCCAGCTGAAGACCATGGACGGCGTACAGGCCGATACCGTCTGGACCTGGAACGCGATCGGCAAGATGGCCGGTGCCTGGGGACTCGCCGAGGACGCGCGCGAGGCCACGCACGGGTTCCTGCTGAACCATCTGATCAGCGAACTGCTCGCACGCCCTCACGAAGGGGCAGCGCGGCTCACCAATTCGGATCCCATCACCGGCCAGGCTGCCTGGTACGACCTCAAGGTGAGGATCACCAAGGCTGCGCCGGGTGAGTCGGGCGTCTGGCCGAAGCTTGAATTCGGTGGTCGGTCGCGTCAGCAACAGGGGGGCGGGCAATGAAACTGGGTTTGGTCATCGATCTGGACACCTGTGTTGGATGCCACGCCTGTGCGGTGGCCTGCAAGGAGTGGAACGGGCAGTCCCTCATGGCGGGGGGCGCGCCTGACTATGATCCCTACGGAGCTGAGGCGTCCGGAGTTTGGTTCAACCGGGTCCGCCATTATGAGGTGAAGCGCTCCGAGCATCGCGATTGCGAAACCGGCCACGTCAATCTGTCGCGGACCGTCAACGTACCGATGTCCTGCATGCACTGTGAAGAGGCCGACTGCGTGACGGTGTGTCCTACGGGAGCCTCTTATAAGCGTGCCGAAGACGGGATCGTATTGGTCGACCCTGAGCGCTGCATGGGCTGCAATTACTGCGCATGGGCGTGTCCCTACGGAGCCCGAGAGCTCGACGAGGAGGCCGGGGTAATGCGCAAGTGCACCCTGTGCGTTGATCGGATCTACGATCACGCCTTGCCGGAGGCTGAGCGCCAGCCGGCATGCGTCTTGGCCTGTCCGGCCCATGCGCGGCACTTCGGCGACTTTGACGACCCGCAATCCCGGGTCTCGCAACTGTCTCGGGAACGCGATGGCGGGGGGATGCTCGAGGACCTCGGCTACCGTCCGGTCAATCGCTATCTGCCGCCGCGCGAGCCGGCGCAGGTCGATACCACCTCCGTGGCTGCGCGAAGTTCCGGCTTCAAGACGCGGCTCGCAGAACTGGTCAACCGGGTGATCTCGCTATGAAGCCCGCGCTCTCAGTGTTGTTCTTTACGGTGACATCAGGCGCCGGCCTGGGCTGGATGATCTGGCTGCTGCTGGCCCGCTGGCTGGGCGTGCCGCTGCCGCCTCAGACCTTCAATGTGAGTTCGATCCTTGCTGTGGCGCTTTTTGTCCTGGGCCTGGCGTCCTCGACCTTTCATCTGGCCAATCGCCGAAACGCCTGGCGCGCCCTGTCCCGATGGCGGACCTCCTGGTTGTCTCGCGAAGGCGTGCTTGCGCTGGCGGTCCTGCCGGTCGGGGCGCTTGCGCTGTATGGCATCTGGACCGGCTCGTACACTGCGGAGCGGCTCGGAGGGTATGCGCTGATTGGATTGGCGCTGGCAACGCTTCATTCGACCGCCATGATTTATGCGTGCCTCAAGACCGTCCCGCGTTGGCGCAGTTGGCATGTCCCGATCGCCTATCCGCTCCTTGCGCTCACCTCGGGAGGTCTGCTCTGGCTGGCGTTGGCCGAGTCCGCGGGCGTCGGCTCGGGCAGTGCCCGAGCCCTGGTCGTGGCGTTGCTCGCGGCCTCTGCGGCGCTCAAATATGCGTACTGGAAACACTTTTCAGGCGAGGGTGTTGCAGACCTGCCCGACCGGGGTTCGGCGTTGCGACTGAACGGCCGGGTCCGGCTGCTCGATGCCGGGCACACCGGCCCGACCTTTTTGACCCACGAATTCGGTTTTGAGCTCGATCGTGCTCGGGCGCTGCGGCTCAAATGGTTGGCCCTGCTGCTGGCCTTCGGTCTACCGATTCTGATCGTCGTGTCGGCCCCGGCCTGGCTGGGCTTGGCCGTGCTCTCGTGTGCAGCCGGACTGCTGGTGGAGCGCTGGTTGTTTTTTGCCGAGGCTCAGCACGTCGTTCGGGTGTTCCACTGATCCCGGGAGGCGTCCCATGAGGCCCGCTCATGGCCTTGGGAGAGGGTTGTGATCCGCAGGCCTGAATGGCTTGGAGAGCTGCGCGAGCGGGGCGTGGTGCGGGCCGATCTTTGGGCCGGGCTGACGGGCGCGGTCGTGGTGCTGCCTCAGGCGTTGGCATTTGCAACACTGGCCGGGTTGCCGCCCCATTACGGTCTGTACTGCGCGATGCTGCCCTGCATCGTCGCTGCCCTGTTCGGTTCCAGCCGGCTGATGGTCACAGGCCCGGCCAATGCGATTTCGCTGACGGTGCTTGCCCTGGTGGCGCCGCTCGCAGTGCCCGAATCGCCGGACTACATCCGGCTCGTGCTGACCCTTACGTTCATGGTGGGGGTTTTGCAGCTCGTCATCGGGTTCACGGGCATTGCACGGCTGGTCGATCATGTGCCCCACAGTGTGATCGTTGGATTTACGAGTGGCGCCGCAGTGCTGATCATCAACTCGCAGGTCCGAACGCTGCTGGGCCTGGACTGGCCGCGGGGGTTGTCGCTGATCGAAACCCTGGCACGAGCCGGTGCAGAAATCGGACAGGCTCATGGGCCCACGGTGCTGGTTGCGCTAGCCACGGTTGCGGCCTGCCAGATCGCAAAACCCTGGAACCATCGTGTCCCTTATCTGCTGGTCGGTATTGTCGTGGGCAGCCTGGTGGCGATGGCCTTGCGCGCGCTCACAGAGGCCGGCGCTGCGCTCGGTTTCGTCGGCAAGCTGCCGGGGGTGCTGCCGCCCGTTTCGCTCCCCGATCTCTCGCTCGAAACCCTCAGGTCGCTGCTGCTCCCGGCGATCGTCATGACGCTGCTCGCGCTCGCCGAAGCGGTCTCGATTGCCAAGGCGATTGCCGTCAGAACCGGACAGAGGCTTGATGGACCCCGCGAGGTGGTGGGTCAGGGCTTGGCCAACCTGATCGGTTCGCTCTTTTCGTCCTATCCGGCCAGCGGCTCGTTCAACCGATCTGGAGTCAATGTGGCGGCAGGCGCGCGCACCCCCTTGTCGGCGATCAGCGCTTCACTGTTTCTGATCGTGCTGGTGGCTTTTGTCGCGCCTCTCGCAGATGCGTTGCCCCTGGCCGCGGTGGCGGGAATTTTGGTGATGGTGGCGATCGGTCTGATCGTCCCGCGCGAAATCCGCGCCACCTGGTCGGAGAGCCGGGCAAGCGGCCTCTCGATGGCGCTCACCTTCGTGCTGACCCTCACGGTGTCACTCGAGTGGGCGATCATCGCGGGCATCACTTCACACCTTTTGATTGCGCGCTTTTTGCCCTCGAAAAGTTCGCCGCACTCTTCCTAAGCTCTTCGTCCAGCAGCGGGCTTTCCGGACCTGGGTGCCACAGCGTGAGTGCAACACGCTCGGCCCGCAGCGCGGGCCGCACTCAAACCGATCTGGCTGGGGCCGGCTGCCTGGGCAGACCGCTCGCAAAAAGCGCTGAACATGCGGTGATCGCCGCCAAGGTCAGCAGCAAGGTGGTGAAGCCCGAGGCCTTCACGAACGGCCCCAAGGCCCAGACTGCGGTCGAACTGATCGTAAACGAGATGGCCAAGCGAAGGCCGCTCACGCGCGAGCGCATGCTGTCGTCGACGAACCGGGCCACGATGGCGTCCGTAAACGGAATCGCACCGAACACGAGCAGCATGAACACCGTCATCGCAAGCACCATCGCCCATCCTTCGGTCTGCGCGGCCGCCAGGAAGGCGAGCGGTTGCAGGCACAGGATCATCAGCATCAGTCGGCGGATCGGCATTCGGTCGATCAGTCGCCCCACGACCAACTGGGCCAGCGATGCAATCACATAGATGCCCCCCAGGATAAGGCCGATCGATGAGGGGTCCATCGCCAGCGACTGTAACCGGCTCTTGAGAAGCTCAGGATTGCCGTTGGTCGTGAGATTGAACGCCAGGCTGCTCGTGACCGCGGTCATGACCATCACGAGCAGGATTCGGCGCCGGGTCGCCTCAGGCAGATCTAGCTTTTTGGGCGCGCGGCGGGCCGGCGCTTCGGATTCGCGCGGCGCGACCCGCAGGAAGGCAAATCCGCATCCGATAGCGATCAGGCCGGGTACGACAAAGGCTGCCCGCCATCCTGCCCATTCAACCAGAAAGCCCGTGAGCACCGCCGCGAGCGCGATGCCGAGATTTCCGGCGAGGCCATTCACACCGATCGTGCGCCCCGGTGTCTGTGTGCTTTGCAGCAGCATCGGGATGCCCACAGGGTGATAGATCGCTGAAAACGCTCCCATCAGGGTGAGGGCCAGCGCCATGGGCCACGGACCCTGGGTGAGGCCGACCAGCAGGGTCGACACACCCAGCCCGAAAAAGAACACGATCATCATGGGTCGCCGGCCCCACAGATCGCCCAGCCGACCTGCCGGAATTGCGCCCAATCCGAACAGGATGAATGCGCCCGTGGTGTAGGGCATCAGATCTTCCCAGCGGGCAAAGCCGAAATCAGCGGCGATGGATCCGACGGCAGTGGCGAAAATCAGCAGCACCAGATGGTCCAGCGCGTGGCCGATGTTGAGCAGCAATCCGTTCATGGGCGCGTCTCGGAGGGTTCAGGTCGGCCGATCCGGTGACGCCGGGCGCGGGGCCCACGCGCGGGTCCGGAGGACCGGTCTCGGTAGAATGAGCGAATGTCCAGTCTACTCGCGAACCTCAACGAAGCCCAGCACGCCGCCGTCACCCTGCCGGCCGAACACGCACTGATCCTCGCCGGGGCCGGCAGCGGCAAGACCCGGGTGCTGACCACCCGGATCGCCTGGCTGATTGCCACCGCCCAGGTGAGCCCGCAGGGCGTGCTGGCCGTCACCTTCACCAACAAGGCTGCCCGGGAGATGCTCGCCCGGTTGTCGGCGATGCTGCCCGTCAACCCCCGCGGCATGTGGATCGGAACCTTTCATGGCCTGTGCAATCGGCTTTTGCGGGCCCATGCGCGCGATGCCGGCCTCTCGTCCACGTTCCAGATCATGGACTCCTCCGATCAGCTGGCCGCCATCAAGCGGCTGCTGCGTTCGCTTTCGGTGGATGACGAAAAATTTCCGCCCAAGAACCTGATGCATTTCATCAACGGCTCAAAGGAGGCGGGTTTGCGCGCGGGGGCGGTGGAGGTCCATGACGACTACAACCGCCGCTTTGTCGAGCTTTATGCGGCCTACGATGAGCAGTGTCAGCGCGAGGGCGTGGTCGATTTCGCCGAATTGCTGCTGCGCTGCTACGAACTCCTCGAGCGCAACCAGCTGTTGCGCGAGCACTACCAGCACCGGTTTCGGCACATCCTGGTCGACGAGTTTCAGGACACCAATGTGCTGCAGTACCGCTGGCTGCGCCTGCTGGCTGGCCAGCATTCGTCGGTTTTTGCGGTAGGCGATGATGACCAAAGCATTTACGCCTTTCGTGGGGCCAACGTCGCCAACATGGCCTCGTTCGAGCGTGAATTCGGGGTACGCCAGCTGATCAAGCTTGAGCAGAACTACCGCTCGCAAGGCCACATACTCGACTGCGCGAACGCGCTGATCGAAAACAATAGCCGGCGTCTGGGCAAGCGGCTCTGGACCGATGCGGGCGAGGGTGAACCGGTGCGGGTGCATGAGGCGGTGACCGATACCGAAGAAGCCCATTGGCTGGTCGAATCGATCCGGGCGTTGTGTACCGAGGGGCACGGACGCCGTGATATCGCGGTCCTCTACCGATCGAACGCCCAGTCGCGAGTGATCGAGCATGCGCTTTTCTCGGCCGGGGTTGCCTATCGCGTGTACGGCGGGCTGCGGTTTTTCGAGCGGGCCGAAATCCGTCATGCCATGGCTTACCTGCGGCTGCTGGCCAACCCCGATGACGATGGAGCGTTTTTGCGTGTGGTGAATTTCCCCGCCCGCGGGATTGGCGCGCGCTCGGTCGAGGCCCTGCAGGATATCGCCCAGCGGGAGTCGTTGAGCCTGGCTCGTTCGGTCGCTCATCTCACGGGTGCGGCCGCCCAGCGAATCGCTGCGTTCATCAAACTCGTCGACCGGCTGCGCGAGGAAACGGCCCGGCTGCCCTTGTCCGAATTGACCGAGCATGTCCTGGAACGGAGCGGCCTGATCGCACACTACGCGACCGAGAAGGAAGGCCAGGAGCGTATCGAAAATCTGCGCGAGCTGACCAACGCTGCTGCAAGCTTCGTTGCCGAAGAAGGCATCTCGCCTGATCTGCCGGCCAATGTGGGCGTGGCTGCGACGGCCGAGATTCCGGCCGGTCCGATGCTTCAGGGTGCCGACGCGGCTTCGGGCGATGGCCTCGCGACCGAGCAGCTCAGCCCCCTGGCGGCCTTCCTGGCGCATGCTTCGCTTGAAGCGGGCGACAGTCAGGCTGCGGAAGGCCAGGATGCGGTTCAGCTCATGACCGTTCATTCGGCCAAGGGGCTCGAGTTCGAGTCGGTGTTTCTCACCGGTCTAGAGGAGGGCCTCTTCCCGCACGAAAATTCCGCCGCAGAGATCGATGGTCTCGAAGAGGAACGACGGCTGATGTATGTCGCGATCACGCGCGCCCGCCAGAGGTTGCACCTGTCCTTTGCGCAGACCCGGATGCTGCATGGCCAGACCCGCTACAACCTGCGTTCCCGCTTTATCGACGAATTGCCTGAGCCGTCCCTCAAGTGGCTGACCCCCCGTATCCGGGCTGGATCCGAACGATCGCGAGAGGGCTGGGGCGCCGCCTGGGAAGGCTTTGATCGGCCGGCTCACGCGGACCGCGCACGGCTGGCGAACACGAACTCAAATCGGTATCAGACCGATCGGGACGCCGACTATGGTCGCCCCGACCGAGGCAGCGCCCGAGCCGCTGAACGCTTTGACCGGGGCGTGTCCTGGCGCATCGGCCAGAGCGTCGCCCACGCTCGCTTTGGCGAGGGTGTCATCGTATCGATCGAGGGTCAGGGCAGCGATGCCCGTGTTCAGATCAATTTTGGTCGTCAGGGCGTCAAGTGGCTGGCACTGTCGGTGGCCCGGCTCGAGCCGGTGTGATCGACCGCGTCGCGATAGGTCACCCAGAACGAACAATAGACGGCCGCGAGCGCACCGAGCCAGACCGGATAGAGGACGAGCGTCATCATCATCGGCGAACTGCCGATCAAGCCCTGAATGATGCGCAGGATCAGCATGCCGGCAAGAGCGACCAGAAACCAGCCTGCGGCATACACCAGGAAGGCCGCCTTGTTGCGCAAAATGGCCGCAATGCTGAAAAACATGGACTTGGTGAGCGGGATGTTGTCCCAAGCAATGAACATGGGCGCATACCAGGTGGCAAGCTGCACCGGCAGGTAAATCACCAGAAAGACCAGCGCCGCCCACCCCAGCGGGGCTTGCGCCGCCCTGGGATCATTGGGCGTGACCTGACCGGTGACCATTTCAACCAGGAGTTCGCCCCCCGCGAGGGTCGCTGCGGTCAGCGCCAGCAAAGTCGCGGCTGCGTTGATCACCCCCAGCAGCAGAAGCGGCTTCCAGGCCCGCCCTTGCTGCTCCCGAAAGCCGGAGAAGAGTACGAAGGGCGACGGGTTCTGTCCGCTGTCTGCGATGCGGGCGGCGCGCATCATGCCGACCATGAGCGCCGGGGTCAGCAGCAGCGGCCCCAGGGTGCCGATCAAGGGCACGACCAGGGACAGTCCCATCAGCATCAGGTTGATGAACGTGATCGAAAGCAGAGCGACCGGTTGCTTGCCCAGGACGCGAAAGCCCTCGATGACCCAGCGCAAGCCGGTTCGTGCGGGGAGTCTTGAAATCTGCATGGCGAAAAGCAGTTCGGTAGTGCTGCGAGGCCCGGTGAGCTTTCGCTCAATGGAGTTCAGCCGAGCGGAACCGGTTCATCTCGGCGCAGTCGCAATATACGCTCGAAATGAGTCGGATCCTTGGCCTTGACCATCTGGGCGGGTCGGGGAAGGTGAAAGTCATGGAGTCGGGACAACCAGAAACGAAGCGCTGCAGTCCTGAGCATCATCGACCATCCGGCGAGTTCGCTTTCAAGGAGGGGGCGCTCCGATCGGTAAGCGGCGAGCAAGGCTTGCAGCCGGTCTGCTTCGAGCCGGCCGCTGTCGTCATGGATGCACCAGTCGTTGACAGTGACTGCCAGGTCGTAGAGCCAATGTTCGGTGCAGGCGAAGTAGAAGTCGATGACACCGGAGACCGGTTCGTTGCCGCCCGCCTCTTCATCTGAGAACAGCACGTTGTCGCGAAACAGGTCGGCATGCACGGCCCCTGCGGGCATGGCTCCGATCTCGGGTCGTGAATAGAAAGCGTCCTGGGCGGCCATTTCGTCATCGAGCAACCCGCGCGCTGCGTCATTGAGGAAAGGCCGTACCTCTTCAGCGGCCCGAGCCCTCCAGGGGCGTCCGCGCGGGTTGGGCAGTGTCCCGGCATAGTCCTCGCCCGCCTGATGCAAACCGGCCAGCAGTCGCCCGATCGCGGCGCAGTGTTCGGGCGTCGGACGCATCCGGGGTGTTCCGGCCAGACGGGTGACCAGAGCGGCTGGCTTTCCACAGAGGCTGCTGAAGAGTTGCCCGTGACGATCGGCGATGGGGTCGGGGCAGGCGATACCGCGGCGGGCCAGATGTTTCATGAGGCCCAGGTAGAAGGGCAGATCCGCGGCCGAGAGCCGCTCGAACAGGGTCAGCACGAACCGGCCGCGTTCAGCGTCTAGAAAAAAATTGCTGTTCTCGATCCCCGAAGCAATGCCCTCCAGGGAGGTCATCGCCCCGACCGGGTAGGCGCTGAGCCAGCGTTGGGCATCGTTTGGCGAAACCTGGGTGAAGACCGCCATGGGTTCAGGTCAGTGGCAGAGATTGAGGCCCCGGGCGGACCTGATCGGGAACGCGTCGCGAGCAGGCGAACCGGTCAAGAGCGGCAGGTGCGGTCGCTGAAATCCGCGATAATCCGGGCTCAGGGATGCAGGCGAGCGGGCCGCGAGAGCGATTCCGGGTTGCGGTGCTCCGTCTGGCGAGTAAACGGCGGCTGGGACACGCCACTGATTGCGAAGCTGAACAAACATGTCTGCTGACAAGGCACTGCTGCTGGTTGACGGGTCGAGCTACCTGTATCGGGCGTTTCATGCTCTGCCTGATCTTCGCAACCGCGAAGGGCAACCGACCGGGGCGATTTACGGCATCGTTGCGATGCTAAGGCGTCTGCGCAGCGACAGCAAATTGAACGGTGGAGCCACCCACGGTGCCGTCGTCTTCGATGCCCCGGGCAAGACGTTCCGGGACCATCTGTACCCCCAGTACAAGGCCAATCGCAGCGCCATGCCGGAGGACCTCCGGGCCCAGATTCCGATGATTCACGACATCGTTCGCGCGCTGGGCTGGCCCCTGTTGATGATCGAGGGGGTCGAGGCGGACGATGTGATTGGCACGCTCGCCACGCGTGCGGGCGATGCCGGGCATCCCACGGTGATTTCCACCGGCGACAAGGATATGGCGCAACTGGTCAGCGACCAGGTCCGACTGGTCAACACCATGGTGCGTGATTCGGGCAGCGTCGATTGGCTCGATCGCGACGGCGTCGTTGCGCGGTTTGGGGTGCCGCCTGAGCGAATCGTCGACTGGTTGACGCTGGTAGGCGATGCGGTCGACAACGTTCCCGGCGTCGACAAGGTCGGCCCCAAGACTGCAGTCAAGTTGCTCGCGCAGTATGGTTCGGTCGATGCGCTGGTTGCGCGGGCGACGGAGGTAAAGGGCGCCGTTGGTGAGCACTTGCGCGCGGCGCTTGACTGGCTGCCGCTTGCGAGGACCCTGGTCACCATCAAGACCGATTGCGATCTCGGGCCCGAGGCCGAACGGATCGATCCGCATCTGAGCTTGGCAC
>JBIKVK010000094.1:0-11735 GCA_044356835.1 Burkholderiaceae bacterium | reverse complement strand
AACCAGTACCGGCTGGTCGAGCTTGTAGGTCGCTCGAATGGCGGCGATCTCGGCCTCGCTGGCCGTGGGTCCGGCCAGCATGCCTACAGGGTCACTGTCGCCGACGCGAACGATCAGAAAAGTGAAGAGCAGGACGCCCAACAGAATTGGCAGGGACAGCAGCACCCTGCGCAGGAGCAGTTTGACGATCGGGATCATCTAAGGGCGCGATCAGTTCGAGCGCGTCCGAGCCCTCCAGGCCGAGGGCGAAAACCGCTCGCCCCGCATGGCCCGGACGGTGCCCAGGATCGCAATCAGCGCTTGCAGCTCAGATCAGCAAAACGCGGCCAATCGTCCGGATACCAGATCCAGCCGCTGATGCAGCGGTTCATCACTTGGTGGATACCCGGGTAGTAGAGCATCACCCAGTCGTTATCCTCGGCGTGCACCCGCTGCGCTGTCGCGATCAGAGCCTTGCGACGGGTATCGTCCAGTTCGACCAGGGCCTTCTGAATGAGCGACTCGACCTCGTCGTTCTTGTAGGCGTTCCGGTTGGCGACACCTTGATAGAAGGCGAAGATCCATGCCGTGAAGACCGGATCAAGCACGAAGGTGGCATCGCCACCCGGGAACATCGGCATGTCGCGGGTGCGGATCAGGCCGCGGTTGACGAACTCGGGATCCGGGATGCGTTGCATCTTGAGGCGAATCCCGGCCTCGGCCAGCTGGCTCTGCAGCTGGATGCTGACCGGCTCCATCCACCAGTAGGTGCCGGCGTACAGGTAGGGCAGATCGATGCCGTTGGGGTAGCCCGCCTGCGCGAGGAGCTGCTTTGCACGGGCGATGTCACGCTTGGGGCGGGTAAACGCCGGCACATGGCCAGGCACCGTCGGCGGGACGATCGAGGTCACAGGTACGCCGAGCCCTTCGAACACCGACTTGTTGAACGACTCGAAATCGGTCGCCAGCACGACGGCTTCGCGAATCCGCTTGTCGTCAAACGGCTTGATGTTCATATTGAACTTGACGGCGGCCGGTTGGGTTCCGACCACCGACTCCACCTTCACCGAACGGTCACGCTTCAGGTCCGCCACCTGCTTTAGAGGCGTGTCCTCGAGCCACTGCACCTGGCCGCTCTTCAGAAGCGCGACGCGATTGGAGAGCGAGGGCACCTCGCGGTAGATGATGCGCTCATAGTGCGGCTTGCCGCGGAAATAATTCGGATTCGCCCGAAGAACAACCTGTTCGCCCGGCTTGAACTGATCGATGTAGTAGGCCCCGAAGCCGACCAGATTCTGATCGATGTATCGGTTGCCGAACGGGTCATCCGGCGTTGCATGCTTGAGGACCTGCGTCCGGTCGTGCAGAGTGGGGAAGTACATCGTCAGCATCGGCAGCAGCAGACGCGTCGGATTCTTCAACTGGATGGTGACTTCGTAGTCGCCCGTCTTGCTGAAGCTGTCCACTCCAATCAGGTTGTAGAGAAAGAAGCTGGTGCGCTTGTTCGCCCAAGCCCTTTGAAGACTCCAGACAATGTCGTCGGCCTTCATCTCGTTGCCCCAGGGACTTTTCACCCCGCGCCGCAACGTGAAGACGTAGGTCTTGCCGTCCGGCGAGACGGTCCAACTCTCGGCCAGGTTGCCTTCGATTTCGTTCGGGTCGAGTTCGGTGCGGCCCTCGGCCCCGGTGACACGCTTGAAGCGAACCAGACTCTCGTTCGTCTGGACGATCATCTGCCGAGTGGCCACCTTGGGGATGTCGCCGTCAAACCCCGTGGGCGCCTGGGGCGCGGCCACCACCAAGGTCTGCTGCGACCAGGCTGCCACCGGCGCCGCGAGGATCATTGCCGCGAAGACGGCGTTGGACCATCGGGATTTCATTCGCGCGCTTCGGGACGTGATGCTGGGTCGGTCAAGCATGCTGGCTCCTCCTGTGGGACTACGTTCGAGCCAATATAACCCGATCGTTGAGGCAGTCGCAACGACGAAAGATGAAGAGGGAACCGAACTGGCAGACCGCCCGAGTCACCGGAAGTGGACGAACGGCTCGGTGGAGGGGCTTTCCAAAGTGGGCAGCTCGAATAAGGTGGCGTCCCGTAGGGGATTCGAACCCCTGTTACAACCGTGAAAGGGTCGTGTCCTAGGCCTCTAGACGAACGGGACTGCGATACTGCTTCACGAAAAATCTGGAGCTTTCAAGCGGCTGAAATATTAACTCAATCAGCCTTGAGACACTCCGGACGGGAAACTTTTTTGGTGGAGGTAAGCGGGATCGAACCGCTGACCTCTTGCATGCCATGCAAGCGCTCTCCCAGCTGAGCTATACCCCCGAAAAGCTCTCCACTGTATCCGAAAACAGAGGGGCGCGCAAATTGATCCGGGGCCCCATGTTAGACTGAACTGGCCGATCGGGCTTGCACAAGCAGAGGAGCAAGATGAGCGCGAGAACCATTGACGGTGCGGGTCTCGCCCGCGCGATCCGCGGCGAGATTGCAGACCGTGTGCGGCATCTGGCCGCCCAGAACCGTCAGCCGGGTCTTGCGGTGATTCTGGTGGGTGACGATCCAGCATCAGCCGTTTATGTCCGCAACAAGGTCAAAGACTGCGAAGAATCGGGTATTGCCTCGACACTCATCCGTCTGCCGGCCGGCACCGCCCAAGTCGACCTGCTCGCACGGATCGATGAGCTGAACAACGACCCTGCTGTCCATGGGATTCTGGTCCAATTGCCCTTGCCCGAGCAGATCGAGGCGCGCACGGTGATCGAAGCCATCGCCCCCGAAAAGGACGTCGACGGCTTCCACGTGGCCAGCGCCGGGGCCCTGATGACGGGCCAGTCCGGCTTTGTCCCCTGCACGCCCCTCGGCGTGATGAGACTCCTGGAACACATCGGCTGCAACTTGAGCGGCTTGGAGGCGGTAGTGATCGGTCGCAGCAATATCGTCGGAAAACCCCAGGCCATGTTGCTGTTGCAAAAAGACGCAACCGTCACCATCTGTCACAGCAGAACCCGGGATCTGGCCTCTCACGTCCGTCGCGCCGACGTGCTGATTGCCGCGGTCGGGCGGGCCAAAATGATCGACGGGTCGATGATCAAGCCAGGAGCAGTCGTGATCGACGTCGGCATGAATCGGGATGATGGGGGACGATTGTGCGGTGACGTTGATTACGATAGCGCCTCCAAAGTCGCTGGCTGGATCACCCCGGTCCCGGGTGGTGTCGGCCCGATGACCCGTGCAATGCTGCTCGTCAATACCGTAGACGCCGCCGAGCGGGCCAGCGCTCGCGCCTGATCCGTCACCCGTCGGCAGCTGCTTGCCGCATTCCAGGAAGAACGACATGAGCGCCAACCCGATGACGCCTGACAACCCCCTGCTCGATTTTTCGGGGCTGCCCCGATTCGCCGACTTCCGGATCGCCGACGTACCGCCCGCGATCGAATCGCTTCTTGATCAGGCTCGGGCCGCACTGAACGCGGTCTGCACGGAGGGCGGCCCCGCGTCCTGGGCTACGGTTGTGACCCCGCTCGAACAGGCGACCGAGCGCCTGTCGCGCGCTTGGGGCATGGTCAACCATCTCAACGCAGTGGCAGATTCGCCCGAATTGCGGGAGACCTACAACGCTCTGTTGCCCAAGGTCACTCAGTTCTGGACCGAACTGGGTCAGGACGAGCGGCTTTACGCGCGCTACAAGGCGCTGGCGGGGAGCGAGGGCTTCTCGACGATCAGCCCGGCTCGCCAACGCATCGTCCAGAATGCTCTTAGGGATTTCAGGCTGGGCGGAGCCGAACTGGTATCGCCCGCCCGGGAACGATATGCAGAGCTTCAGGAGCGCCAGGCGGCGCTGGGCCAGAAGTTCTCGGAAAACGTGCTTGACGCCACCAACAGCTGGTCGTTTCTGGTGACCGAGCTATCCCGGCTCACCGGGCTGCCCCAGGACGCGATCGACGCCGCACACGCTGAAGCGCAGGCTGAATCCCAGGATGGCTGGCGATTCACACTGCGCATGCCCTCCTATCTTCCGGTCCTGCAATACGCTGAGGACCGGACTTTGCGCGAGACGCTTTACCGCGGCTACGTCACTCGCGCGTCATCGCTTTCAAACCCGGAGCAGGACAACGCTCCCCTCATCGATGAGACGCTGAGGCTTCGCGCCGAGGAAGCGGCCCTGCTCGGGTACCAGAACTTCGCCGAGGTCTCGCTCGAACCGAAAATGGCGCACTCTCCCGCTCAGGTCTGCGCATTCCTGCGCGACCTTGCAGCAAGGGCCCGTCCGTTCGCGCAGCGCGATCTCGATGAAGTAAGAGCCTACGCACGGACCCAACTCGGCCTCGAAGCGCTCGAAGCCTGGGACATCGCCTGGGCAAGCGAACGCCTCAAGGAGTCCCGTTTCGCGTTCTCGGACCAGGAGGTCAAGCAGTATTTTCAAGCTCCCCGAGTGCTGGCCGGCATGTTCAGTCTGGTCGAACGCCTGTTCGGCATACAGATCAGCGAAGAGGCCGCCCAGACCTGGCACCCCGATGTACGCTTCTACCGAGTCGAGCGAGAGGGCGCCTTGATCGGACAGTTCTTCGTAGACCTCTATGCCCGCAAGAGCAAGCGAGGAGGCGCGTGGATGGATGATGCGCGGGGACGCAAACGGTTGGATTCCGGCACGCAGACGCCGGTCGCCTACTTGAATTGCAATTTTCAGCCGCCCATCGGTGATCGCCCCGGGCTATTGACCCACGATGATGTGATCACGATGTTCCACGAATTCGGGCATGGGCTGCATCATCTGCTCACCCGGGTCGATGAGCTGGGCGTTTCGGGCATCAACGGCGTGGAGTGGGATGCCGTGGAGCTGCCCAGTCAGTTCATGGAGAATTTCTGCTGGGAATGGGATGTTGTGAGCTCGATGAGTGCCCACGTGGAACGGGGCGAACCACTGCCCCGCCCTCTCTTTGACCGCATGATCGCGGCACGCAATTTCCAGTCCGGCTTGCAGACCCTGCGACAGATCGAATTCGCCCTCTTCGACATGCGCGTCCACGATGAGGCGCGCGCCGAGCGTCCCATCGCCGTGCAGCAGGTTCTGGACGAGGTTCGTAGCGAGGTGGCTGTGTTGAAGCCGCCGACCTTCAACCGCTTCCAGAACAGCTTCTCGCATATCTTCGCTGGGGGCTATGCAGCGGGCTACTACAGCTACAAGTGGGCTGAAGTCCTGTCCGCTGACTGTTACGCCGCCTTTGAAGAAACGGCTCATGACCCGCACGCGCTCGCCGCGACCGGCCGCCGTTTCCTCGAGGAGATCCTGTCAGTGGGAGGCAGCCGTCCGGCAATCGAGTCGTTCAAGGCCTTCCGAGGTCGCGACCCGAGCCCCGAAGCTTTGCTGCGCCACAGCGGCATGGCCGAGGCGGCCTGATCGTCGACGGACCCCGTAGCGCGCCGACCCCTCAGGCTTGCGACGCCCGAAGTTCTTCAGCCGCCCGCTCGACCGCCCGGATCACTCTGCTCTGAGCCCCGCAGCGACAGAGGTGGGGTTCCAGTGCCGCATTCATCTGCTCACGGCTGGGGTTGGGCCTATGGCGCAACAAGGCGGCCGCGGACATGATGATGCCCGACAGGCAGTAGCCACACTGCCCGGCGCGCAGATCAACGAATGCCCGCTGCACCGGATGAGGCCGATCGGGGGTGCCCAGTCCCTCGATCGTAGTGATCTCGGCGCCCGCAACCGAGCTGAGGGGGACATTGCAGGCCGTTTCGGGGCGACCGTTGACCCACACCATGCAGGCGCCGCACTCGCCCTGACCGCAGCCGAAGCGCGGGCCCGCCAGATCGAGTTTTTCGCGCAAGACCGAGAGCAGCGGCATCGTGGGATCGGCATCGACCTGGACAGGCTGACCATTGACACTCAGAGAAATCATTGAGTTGCTCCTGAGCCCAGCTATCCTAGGCCGCATGAACCGCACGCAGCAGACGTTCAGGGTCGAGAGGCAACTCGCGAATCCGAACCCCCAGCGCCTGAGCGACGGCGTTCGCAATGGCTGCAGCAACCGGTCCCTGAGCGGCCTCGCCGGCCCCAAGCGGCGGCTGATCGGGCCGATCGAGGACATGAACGCGCAGCTGGGGCACATCGCCGAAGCGCATGATCGGATAGGTATCCCAGCCGACGCTTTGAATGGCGTGGCGATCGAAACGTACTTGCTCCATCGTAGTCCAGCTTGCGCTCTGGATCGCGCCGCCTTCGATCTGGTTCATCACACCGTCGAGGTCGACCACCATGCCGACATCAACGGCCAGATCGATCGCCATGACCTTGACCCGATCGGTGACCTGAACATGCGCAATCGCCGCACACCATGCGCCCGAATTCTTGTAGCGAGCCCATCCAAGGCCACGACCGAAGCCGCTCCCCGTATCCATCGGCGCAGCCCACCACGTCGAGCGCGAAATGACCCCGTCGATCACGGCGAGCGCTCGCTCGTCCCGAATGTGCCTACGACGGAATGCCACAGGGTCCTCGCCGATCGCCCAGGCCATCTCGTCTACGAAAGATTCGATCGCAAAGACATTCGCGTACCCTCCCAACGCCCGCATGGCCGAGGTGCGAAGAGGCATCACCGTCAATCGGTGATTGATCACCCGGTAATCCGAGATCGCATAGCCAGGCACGGCGTTGCGGTCTGAGCCCCCGCCAGTTGCAAGCGGTGGATTGACCGCGGGGAGCACCGGAGTGGCAACGGCCCGCTCGCTCGCTGCGAGTAGCGTCGGGGTCTTGGCACGGCCGGGACGCGAGCTGTAGCCGTTCGCCCAGATTTCGTGATGCCAATGGGAGATGTTTCCAGCGTCATCCAGCCGCGCCTCGAGCCGGACGGCCTGAGCTGCGCCGAACGGGCTGTGGCGCAGCTCATCGGCACGAGACCACATCACTCGAACCGGCACGCCCGGACAGAACCGGGCACACAACACCGCATCAAAGGCCACATCGTCCGCGCCATTGTGCCCGTAGCAGCCAGCCCCTTCGACGTGATGAACGGCAATCGATTCGCGCGCAGGCGCATCGGGCTCATGTGCGAGGGCCAACACCAGATCATCCCGCAGGTTGTGAATGCCCTGGCTGTGTGTCCAGACTTCAAGCCGCCCAGCCGACCAGCAGGCCATCGCACACGAGGGCCCGATGGAGGCATGTGCGAGGTAGGGTTTGAGATAGTCCGCAGAGAATCTGGTTCCACCCTCGGGCCATGTCTCCAGGGGGGTCCCTTCATGAGCCTCCCCACATCCGCGCTGAGCCGAGAGTGTCGTCTGACGGGGAGCGGATTTCAGAAACCGGGCGAGATCATTGCCGTCGGGCAGCAGTTCGGGACTGGACCAGCGCAGTGCAGCCCGCAACGACTCTGCCGCTCGATCCACTTCGTGCTCGCTCGGCCCGATCAGCGCGATGAATCGCCCGTCGAGCAGCACGCGAACTCGCGCGGGCAACGCCGCCAGGAGCGGCTCTGGATCGGACTCAAGTTGCGCTGAAAGCGTCGGCGGTCTCAGAACACGCGCATGCAGCATGCCGGGCATCCGCAGGTCCTGGATGAACCGGCGCCTCCCGAACACTTTATCGGGGAGATCGGCTCTGGGGTGATCTGCCCGCCCGATCAGCGTCCGACGCTCGGGCGGTTTGGGTTTCGACAAGCCGGAGAATTCCCGGCCTAGATCCATGCCCGCAAGTGCTTCCCAGTAGTCACCGATCGTAGCGCCCCGCGAATCGATGAACCGGCCGTCTTGGACCGACACCTGTTCGGCCGGTACCCCGACGCGCTCGGCCGCGCGCGCGGCCGCAAGAAAACGAACCTCGGCACAGGCATGGCGCAAGGCTGTCGCACTGTCCTGAACCGACAGACTGCCGGATGTGACCGCCTCGTCCGGACCGCGAACCGTACTGGCTGACTGGACCCTCACGCGCTCGAGAGCCACATCGAGTTCGTCGGCCACGACGACCCGGAGTGCCGTCAGAATGCCTTGACCCAATTCGGCCTTGCCGGTGTAAGCCGTGACGACGCCGGGCTCTGCAAAGGAGAGCCATCGATCGAGCCGGCGATTGGTGTGCAGGCTGCCCGGCAACTGGGGCTGACCGTCGCTGCGATCGATGATAAAGCCGCGCGGCGCCGTCTGTCCCATGGACGCGGGCGGGCGCGTTAACGGATCAGAGGTCTTCATTTCAAATTGCAGAATCCATGGTGAGACGCTTTCTGAATCTGGACTACCATAGCACCGCCTGACTGTCCTGCATCGAAAGACCCATTCGACCCTCAACGATGTCGTCGCAGCGTCTACGATCGCACGATGTCCCCGCCCCCGGATAGAAGTCGCCCCCGATCTGCCTGAGGTCTCGATCCGCCATGAAATGCGCCACCTGGAATGTCAACTCGTTGAAGGTTCGCCTGCCGCAGGTGCTCGACTGGCTGGCCAGTCATCCGGTGGACGTCCTCGCTCTACAGGAGACCAAATTGGTCGACGCAAAGTTCCCGCTCGCCGAAATCGAGGCTGCGGGCTATTGCGCGGTCTTTGCCGGACAACCCACCTATAACGGCGTCGCGATTCTCAGCCGCTCGCAGACGGTTGGCCCGGCCCGCTCGGTGGTCATCGGCAACCCGCTGTTCCCTGACGAGCAACAGCGATTGATCAGCGCGGAAGTGGGTGGCATCCGTTGGGTGTGCGCCTACTTTCCGAACGGGCAATCGGTCGATAGCGACAAGTATCAATACAAGCTGCGATGGATCGACGCCTTGATCGAGTGGCTCAGGCCCAGCCTGCCGGCATCAGGTCAGGCTCCGTCGCACGATGCAGAGGTGAGGCCCACCGTTCTGCTCGGTGATTTCAATATCGCGCCGGAGGCCATCGACGTGCACGATCCGGCGGCTTGGGAAGGGCTGGTGCTGTGCTCCGAACCGGAACGGGCGCGCTTTCGCCTCCTGATCGACGCGGGGCTGGTCGATGCTTACCGCCGATTCGATCAGCCGCCCAGGAGCTTCAGCTGGTGGGACTATCGCCAGTTGGGCTTCCGGCGCAATGCTGGTCTCCGGATCGACCACATCCTGATGGACGCTCGGATGTCAGGCCGCTTGCGGGCCTGTTCGATCGACCGCGAGCCCCGCAAGCTCGCGCAGCCCTCGGACCATGCGCCTGTTTGGGCTGAATTCGATTGATCAGTCGCGCACCGCCGGCGCACAATGGGCCATTGCAAAACCAAGAACGAGTCATTCGATGACACCACCGAACAGGAAATACCGGATTGCCAGCATCCCGGGCGATGGGATCGGCAAGGAAGTTATTCCAGCCGGGGAAAAGGCATTACAGGCGCTTGCCCGGCAGGACGGCCGCCTCAGTTTCGAGTTCAGCCGCTTCGGATGGGGCGGGGACTGGTACCGCGCTCACGGGGAAATGATGCCCGCCGACGGGCTCAATGCCTTGCGGGACATGGATGCGATCCTCTTCGGCTCGGCGGGCGATCCACAGATTGCCGATCACATCACCCTCTGGGGGTTGCGCCTGAAAATCTGTCAGGGCTTTGACCAGTACGCCAATGTCCGCCCTACGCGCATCCTGCCTGGCATCGACGCGCCGCTCAAGCGCTGCACGCCCGCAGATCTGGATTGGGTCATCGTCCGTGAGAACTCCGAGGGCGAGTATGCGGGCGTAGGCGGAAGGGCTCATCAAGGTCACCCGATCGAGGTGGCCACCGATGTCTCGATGATGACTCGAGCCGGTGTCGAACGCATCATGCGCTTCGCCTTCCGGCTTGCGCAGTCTCGACCGCGCCGCCTTCTGACGGTAGTGACCAAGAGCAACGCGCAGCGTCATGCGATGGTGATGTGGGATGAGATTGCCGCCGAAGTGGCTCGCGAGTTTCCCGACGTGCGTTGGGACAAGGAATTGGTGGACGCGATGACCGCGCGAATGGTCAACCGACCAGGCTCGATCGACACGGTCGTGGCCACCAACCTGCATGCGGACATCCTGAGCGATCTGGCTGCCGCCCTCGCGGGCAGCCTGGGGATCGCGCCCACCGGCAATATCGATCCGGAGCGCCGCTACCCAAGCATGTTCGAACCCATCCACGGGTCCGCATTCGACATCATGGGTCAAGGCCTCGCCAATCCGATCGGTACCTTCTGGAGTTGCGTGATGATGCTCGACCATCTGGGCGAGCACGACGGAGCGCGACGATTGATGCGCGCAATCGAGCAGGTGACGGCGCTAAAGTCTCTGCATACCCGCGATCTGGGCGGGCCCGCCACCACTGAACAGGTTACCCGGGCCGTATGCGAGGCGCTGGGCTGAAGGGCACACCCAGACCTCTGTGCTTTGGCAAACGAATCAGTCACTACACTCACGACGGGAGACGGCAATGAACCTTTGGACAAAAGCTCTGTTCGCAACGGCAGCGCTGCTGGGCGCCCTGGGGTCGCAGGCGCAGACCTGCCCTGATCGCAACATCATCTACTGGCAGGCCTTCCCTCCCGGCGGTGAGTCGGACCAATCGGCACGTCACCAGCAAAGCGTGCTCAAAAAGCGTTGCCCGGGGGTCGATACGATCGTGCAATACAAAGCGGGCGCTGGCGGCGCGCTGATGTGGTCGCAGATGAACGCCCTGCCCGGGGACGGGCTCAACATCGTGGGCATCAACCTCCCGCACATCGTGTTCCAGCCCATCGAAGGTCAGGTCTCCTACAAGACCGAGGACATCACCCCTGTCTTCTGGTTCCACTACACGCCTGATGCGCTGGTGGTCCCGGCTTCAAGTCCGATCAAGACCTTTGCGGATTTTGTCGCAGCGGCACGTAAGGATCCCGGCAAATTGTCCTTGGGCGGCTCAGGACTCAATTCGGCCAACCATGGTGCGCACGAAAGGCTCAACGCGGCCTTCGCAATCAAGACCATCTATGTCCCCTTCAAAGGGACTGGAGACATGGCGCTGGCCGTACTGGGCAGCCAGATCGACGGAGCGATGAGTTACACGGCCTTTGCCGTCAACAACCGGGAGAAGCTGCGGGCACTGGCAGTCGCCATGGAGACTCGTCATCCGCTGCTGCCGGATGTCCCCACGTTCCGTGAACTGGGCGTGGACTGGGTCGACGGCGCATACCGGGGCATCGGCATGCCGCGATCGACCTCTCCCGAAGCACGACGCAGGGTGGCCGAACTGTGGCAGGCGCTCAACGAGCAGCCCGAAATGAAAGAACTGGCGGCCAAGAGCGGATTTGAACTGATCAATATCGGACCCGACCGCATGGCAGCCTTCATGGCCGAACGGGTAAAGCTCTATACCGAGGGCGCCGCGCGTTTGGGACTGGGCAAGAAATAAGCCCAGGGCTGAGCGGGCGGCCCGCTCAAACGTCAACGCCGGCGTCGTCCTCGAGCCGCAGTTCCTGAATCTTGCGGGTGATGGTATTGCGGCCAATGCCCAGGCGCAAAGCGGCATCGATGCGACGTCCGCGCGTGTGGCGCAAGGCGGTTCGGATGATGGAGGCCTCAAAGGCCCGCGTGAGGCTGGCCATCAACTCGCTTTCGCCGCTCAGGCGCGATTCCGGCGCCTGGGCCGCGAGCTGGCGAGTCACCTCGCGCTCGAGAAGTTGCTCCCAGCCCATGGGCTGGCTGGTCAGCGGGCCGGAGGCGGATGGTCCACCCGCCAGAGCCACCGCCGACGATCCGTGGCCCTGGGACGAAGACCCGGCATATGCCGCCGGGGCGTGCTGCACTGCGGACGACGGGTAGCCGGTCGCGGCAA
>JBIKVK010000358.1:0-3266 GCA_044356835.1 Burkholderiaceae bacterium | reverse complement strand
AATGTGCCCCGGATACATGGCTACCAGGTCCGACGCATCGAGGGACTTTAGCCCTACAACGGGCCGCCCGCCTTGATGCCGCAACTCCGATCGCTCACCTTCGCCTGATCCCTTCGCGACCCACCTTTAAGGTTGAGTCGACGACGCCCCGCCCCAGGAAGCATCCATTCCTGCCAGCACCGCACCTGTGACGAGTGGGCGTGACGCCCCCCCGAGCCTTCCCGGATGGACAGCAAGCTGCAGTTAACAGTCATCCAAAAGCACGGCTCGGCTGGGCCAGCCCACCGTGGCTCACGCACGCAGATTCGGCACAGCGCCACCGACGATCGGCAGCAGGCCGAATAGCCCGATACGTCACGTGCACCCGACATGGCAACGCCCGCTTAAAGGACCTGGAATTGGCGGTCGGCGCGGACGTTTTTTGCAGATTTTCTCCTGCAGTGTATTCTAGACCTCTAGAGGATTAGACGTGAATCTTATTCAAATATCAAACAAAGCACTTGGACAGAGCCGATATGGAACCCTGGCCACTGCGCTAAGGCAGAGGGTGCTTGACGGAGAGTGGAAGCCTGGACAGATGATCCCCGCCGAGTCTTCACTAGCCGAACGTTACGGGGTGGCTCTGGGCACTATCCGCCAAGCGTTGGCGCTACTGGTTCACGATGGCGTCTTGCGGCGCCAACATGGGAAGGGAACCTTCGTAACTCGCGGACTGGATGGCGCCTCCATGTTGCGATTTTTCAGGTTCCGCTCGGAGGATTCGCCTTCGACCGTGCCCGTGTCGCGCATCCTTCGACGCCGATTCCGTCATCCGACGCGGACCGAAGCCGATGCGTTCCAAATGCCGCCCGACGAACAGGTGATGCAGCTGGAGCGCCTGCGCAGCATCGACGAGGCGCCGTGCCTGCTGGAAACCATCGTCCTGCCTCTGCCTCTCTTTGGCGCATTGGCCGATTCGGACACGGACGACTGGGACGATCTGCTGTACCCGATGTATCAAGAGCGGTGTGGAATTGTCGTCCAGCAAGCGCAGGACAGTCTACGGTTCTCCCAACTCAATGCCGCTCAATCGAGCAGGCTTCGGCTGGATCCCGGTCATCCCTGCGTGCTGGTCGAACGACAAGCATTCGACGTGGCCAGCCGCTGCATCGAACGGCGAATTACCCGCGGCGATGCGTATTCATTTACCTATACGGCCCACGTCAAATAGAGGACACATTCATGAGCGAGACCCTAACGCGCGTATTGAGCTACTTGGGCTTTTTGGCCATGAGCGCCTTGATCTGCCCGGCCTTGGCAATTGCCCAAGCGGAGTCGAACTATCCCAGCCGCTCAATCACGCTGGTAGTGACCTATCCGCCTGGAGGCGGAGCCGACGCGATGGCTCGTTTAATCGCCCCCAAATTGTCTGAAGCCCTGGGACAGTCGGTCATTGTCGACAACAAGCCCGGCGCGGGCGGACAGATCGGTGCGGCTGCGGTGGCCAAGTCGCCCGCAGATGGTTACACGCTCATGCTTGATGCTTCGTCCTTCGCAGTAAATCCAGCGCTCTATCCCAAGTTACCCTATGACACGATCAAGGCCTTCAAGCCCATTGGCGTAGTGGCTCTTTTCCCTAACGTTGTTCTGGTGAACTCGGGGTTTCCTGCACAGAGCTTGTCCGACCTCATTGCGATTGCTCGCAAGTCCAAAGACGCCGTGTCCTACGCGTCCTCCGGTAAGGGGTCTGCCCAGCACCTTGCCGGCGCATTGTTCGAGTCCGCAACCGGAATCGATATGGTTCACGTGCCCTACAAAGGCGGCGGCCCGGCTCTTAACGATGTGATCGGCGGACATGTGCCCCTCTTTTTTGGCAACCTCGCATCAACCCTTCAGCACGTCCAAGGCGGAAAGCTTCGCGCACTGGCGGTCACATCGAGCAAACGTTCCGCCATCCTGCCGGAGGTACCCACGCTCAGCGAAGCCGGGGTTAAAGGCGCAGAGATCCATGAATGGAATGCCCTTTTTGTGCCGGGAGCGACGCCCCAAGTGATCATCGATAAGCTGGCAGCCGCGTTCCAGCGAGCCCTCGAGACCCCGGAAGTACGGCAACGGGTCGCGCAGCTGGGAGGAGAAATGCAGAGGACCACACCGGATCAGGCTCGGGCATTCATCGAACAACAGATCAGCTTGTGGGGGCGTATTGTTCGGGAGCGGAAGATAGGCGTCGACTGAAAGCACGGTGCGCACGGTAGCGCATCAGCCGAAGCTAATGGTGTTTAACGACTCCAGGCACGCGACATCGTTTTTTTGGGTGGGATCGTGGATTCGAACCCGCGCAGGCGCTAGACTCGAGACATCACCGCATCCATGGCGGACTCCAATACGCTGGCCTGCGCGGACACATTGTCGACCGCTCGCCGCAAATTTTTGGCGGGCAGCGGCGCAGCATAGTGCGCAAGTGCATGAAGGCGCTTGCCTTTGACCACAATGCCCGGGCACAGGGCGGTGGGCACCTTGATCGCCGCATCAAGTTTGGCCAATGGCATGGTCAGCCTCGTTGAAAGAGCGTCGAGCAGGTCGCTCTGAATCACCACCACGTATGGGACCCCATCGGCAGCGCTGTGGCTTGGGTTGGGGAAAACATCGTACTGGGCCATCGGCGAATCACCACGGGCGAAGGTCGGCTCCCGGAATACCGTGGGCCTCGAAGCTGGCATTTTGAGCAGCGATCCAATCACCGAACTCGGCTTCGAATCTCCTCTTTCGAGTAGCGCGACTGGCCTTGTCCTGCCGGGCCTGCAGGGCATGATAGTGCTCGGCAGAGAGAATCACGGTATCGAGCCGTCCCGCTTTTTCCACGAAGATCGGTTCGCGTTTGGCCTGAGTGGACAGGCTACCAAAACGGTTCTTGGCTTCGGTGGCAGTGACGCGCACAGTGGGCTTCCTTGGAAGAGTGGCCTTTTTAGCCATTCTTAGACCCGCACGCCAAGGAGGGACCGCGCCCAAGCAATTCGACGGAGTGCTCCACTTCAAGCAGCTCGATGCCGGGGGGAACACGTCAGAGGTGGGGGTGGGCGAAAAATCGGAGCCGCAGGGGATGCGCAGCGCGGGGACCATCCTGCTCGTGACCTACTGCTCAGGACCGCACCGTGGTGGCGCGGCTCGCGGCGCTCTGCGCCTAACCAAGCTGGGACGGCCAGTCAAGGTCATGGCAGGCGGCATCACCGGCTGGATCGATGAAGGCTTCGAGCTGGCCGCGTCAGGGAGCCCGGCCTGATCGCATG
>JBIKVK010000357.1:0-3270 GCA_044356835.1 Burkholderiaceae bacterium | reverse complement strand
CCGAGGACGGTCAAATCAAGATCACCCGTCAGAAGAATATTGCCCGCCAGGGTGATGCTCGCGAGGTTGAAGCGGGTCGGGTTCTGCGCCAGCTCATACAGCTGCCGCAGGTTGTAGACGGTGAGCTGGGCCCCCTCGGGAATGCTCATCGTCGCGCTGGCGAACGCCTCGGCCGGGCCATCCTTAAAGAGGATGCGGACCGGGGGATCGACACCCAGCTGAAGCACCGGCAGGACGACGACATTCGTTTCGCCTGGGTTGATGCCGTCATGGGAACGGGCCGCGCTCAAGGGCGTATCGACAAAATTCAACACCGGTTTGTTGACGCCACCGGGCTCGAAGCGACTGATCATTCGCAAGTCGATGATCGACGGGCTGGATGAGAACCCACCCGCGGCCACATTACCCGCCACCTCGATCGTGCCGTCGCCCAAGACTTCGGCCAGACTGCCTTCGGCCAGCAAGCCGAAGAACTGATTCATGGACATCGTGACGGCCGAGTTGATCATCACTCGCTTGAAGCCGCTGATATTGGCGGGGAGAAGCTGGCTGATGTCGAGCGTGCCACTGCTGGACTCGAGGGTGTTGCTGCCTTTGCCCAGGTGAATCTCGGACTGGGCCGTGAGCTTGATCACGGCGGTCGTCGCACCCTGGGGCAGGACTGCTCCCGCAAAGCTCAGGCGGATCTTGTCGTCGGAACCGGTCAGCAGGCTATTGCCCAATTGATCGCCATACACCTTGAGCGTCAAAGAGGCCTCGGCCCGCCCGCCACTGCCCGGCACAAGGTTGTAAGCCAGCTTGCTCACGTCGATCGCAATATTGTTGAAGTTCAGGTCACCCACGATCTCGCGACCATCGACCTGGCTCGGGGACAGCAGGATGAGCGAAGCCTCGGCCGCGGTCGTGCTGCCCGGAAGGTTGAGCCGCGAGCCGGAGACCGACGCGCTGGTCAGGTCGATGACGGAGGTCTTGATGCCGGAAAGCAGGCTGGCGGAGTTCGCACCGTCAAGCGGGGTGGCGCCTGGAGCGGTCGTCACGCGCACTGTGCCGGCCCCGGTCAACTCGAGATCGGCCAGCTGGGCTGCATCGATCGCAAGGACCCGTCCTGCCGGCACCGCAAAGGCCAGATCGCGACCGTTCGAGGCGGCCAGCTGCGCCTGTGCCAGCGTTGTCACATCATCGGCCAAGGTCGCGAACACCTTGGAGGGCGCAATCGCACTGAGGTTTGTTGTGCCGGTCAGGCCACTGATGCGAACCGTCCCGGCGCCGACGATACTGCCCCCGTCGGATTGAATACCGGTGGCGCGGGCCGCGGGCATCGACAGTGTGACTCCGGCAGGCACTTCGAGCGCCATACGACCCAGCCGGGCATCACTCGACAATTGCACGGTCGAGCCCGGTTCGGCCAGCAACTGTCCCTGCACCCTGACGGGGCCCGTGGTCTCGCTCTTGAACAACCCGGTGAAGTCGTAGCCCGCATCTTCGATGCCAGTTACAACAATCGAACCCGAACCGTTCGCGGCGCGGGCGTCAGCCTGAGCGGCCGACAGGGACACGGTGACGCCTTCGAGCACATTCAACGCGAAGCCGCCGAGGTTGACCAGGTCGCCCAAGGCCACGGACGAGCCGAATTCAAGTGTCCGCGAACCCGCAGAGACCTCCACCCGGCTGAGATCCAGGCTGGACGAAAGCGATGCCGCTGCGAGCACTCGCACGTTGCCCGAACCAGTAATCACGCGCTGGTCGGCCAGGGTGCTCGAAAGGACGACTGTGGGCAGGCCCGAAGCCGTCGTGCTGTCGACCAGACGGATCGCAAATCTTGGGCTCAGCATGGTCAGGGTCACCGCGGGCTCAGCGACAGAAGCGGCACTTCCAATTTCGACGGTAACAGAGCCCGTGGCCTGCACGGCCGACAGGTTCTGCGTGCCATCGTAGCTGCGCACCACCACCGAACCGGCGCCCGTGATGCTGCGACCGGCTTGAGAAAGCTCTTGAACCTGAGCGGCACTCAAGGTCAAGGTGACGCCCGCGCGGACCTCGGGCGAGAAGCCACCCAACCGGGTCTGCGGATCCAGGGACACCGACTGATTGACAATCAAGGTGCGATCCGCGGCGGATCCGGTGGTGACGCCCTGCAGGTCGACCCGGCCGCCACCGATCCCGGTGAGCCGAACAGCCCCATTGCCAGTGACAATCACTCGGTCCAGGGCATCTGCGGTACCCGTCACGACCTCGCCGGTTCGAAGCGTCAGGTGCATGTAGGGCGCATTGTTTGCCGCAGAGCGTGCTGGGATCGCCTGATCTGAATCGTTGACCCCGGCCCGCGTGAACACGAGACGCTGATCGCTGCCACTTGCGACCGCGCGGACCGCGATCTCGCCCTGAGCGGGGCCGCGGACTTCGTGGCGCACAAGACCCGAAATCGAGTCAACCAAACCTGTTGAATCGACACTGAAGACCGAGGGGGTGCTGATATCAATCAGCTTCGGCGAGAAATACAAGCTCGGCGGACCGCCCAGAGTCGTCGGCGCAGTTGCGATCAGACGGCCTTTTTGGACGAGCAAGCCCTTGACATTGCTGTCCGAGGCGGCGAGTTTTTGACCGAGATCGATTTCGATCCGCTCAGCGGTGAGATCCGTCTCGAAGCGGGCGATATCGGCCACAACCGAGAACTGGATGCTCGCGGAGGTCGTCCCGCTCGCAGGCCTGAGCTGAATCGACTCGGGCCTGCCAGCAGTATTGACCGTCGGCTTGGAGATTGGCGCAAACGTGATGTCGCGCTGAGCTTGCGCACCCGGCTGAGTGCCCTCGAAGCGAATCTCGCGACGCACACCGGCAGCGACCTCACCAATCGCAAATTCGATCTCCTTGCCGGCCAACTGGTCGATCGTCGTGCCGATCGGGCCGACGGCCAGCTGAGCGTAGGGCGTTCCAGCGATCGTGCGCAGGTTCGGATCCGAATCCAGCAGCACCGCGTTGGAGCTGCCCAGCACTGAACCCCAGCCGGCTTCAATGATCAATTGCCGGGCCCTGATGTCGAGGTCGGGCGTCGCAGCATCACCGGAATCAAGCATAAAGCCGGCGCGCGTCAGCAGATCGACCACGTCGCCCTGCAGCATGCCAGCAAGGGTCAGATCGCCGCTGTCGACAACGATCGAGATCCTGTTGCCAGCACCCGTTGTCACGACATCGTTTTGCGGGGCATCGCTGCTGTTCGCTGTGCTCGTCGTCCCATCCTGACCCACACGGTTCGCCACTACCGCCACATCG
>JBIKVK010000093.1:0-11759 GCA_044356835.1 Burkholderiaceae bacterium | reverse complement strand
TACCGCTCGCTTCGGTCGCAGGCAGTAACGGTAAGACCACGGTCAAGGAAATGCTCGCCTCGATCGGCCGTGCTGCCGTGGGTGCGGACGCGGTGCTCTGGAGCCACGGCAACGACAACAACGACATTGGCGTGCCCCAGACCTTGCTCCGGTTGCGCGAGCACCATCGTTTGGCCGTACTTGAATTGGGTATGAACCACCCGGGCGAGCTCGCTGGCCTGGCCGCGACGGCCCAGCCGACGGTGGCTCTGGTGAATAACGCGCAGCGTGAACATCAGGAGTTCATCGCGGGGACCGAGGCGTCGGCCCGCGAGAACGCAAGCTCGTTTGCCTTCCTGGCCGAACCTGGCACCGCCGTCTTCCCTGGGGACGACCCCGTGCATTCGCCGATCTGGCGCGAGATGAGCGCGGCATCGTCGCGACTTCAGTTCGGACTGGTCGATACATTCGATCAGCGCGACCCGCTGGTCAGGGTGTGCGCTCTTCGGGAAGCTCAGGCCGATGGGTTCACGATCCTGGTCGAGCATCAGGCCATCGAGGTTCGCCTTGCGATCGCGGGTGCGCACAATGTTCGCAACGCTCTGGCGGCTGCGGCCTGTGCGCATGCGATGGGGGTCGATGCCGCCGCGATTCGGGCCGGGCTCGAGGCGTTCCGGCCAGTCGCAGGTCGTCTGGCTGAGCGGCAGGGGCCTCACGGCAGTCGACTGATCGATGACACCTACAACGCCAACCCCGATTCGGTTCGTGCCGCCATCGACGTTTTGGCTGCGAGCGGCGAACGCAGCATTTTGATCCTCGGTGACATGGGCGAGGTGGGCATGCAAGGCCCGCAGTGGCATGTCGAGGTCGGCGCCTATGCTCGCGATCGTGGCATAGCCTTACTGCTCGCCTTGGGCGAGGCCACCCGCGCCTCGGTCGATGCCTTCGGCGCCGCCGGGCGGCACTTCGAAACGGTCGAGGCTCTGGTGGCCGATGCGGCTCTCCGGATCGATACGGGCACGGTGACCTTGGTGAAGGGTTCCCGCTTCATGCGCATGGAGCGCGTCGTGGCCGCCCTTGCGGCCGGGGAGGCGCACTGATGCTGCTCGAACTCGCTCAATGGCTTGCTCGCGATATCCGTGGCTTTTCAGTGTTCAACTACATCACGCTGCGGGCCGTGCTCGCAGCCATGACCGCGCTTCTGATCGGACTGGTCTTCGGTCCGATGGTGATCCGAAAGCTCGCCCAGATGAAGATCGGCCAGGCGGTGCGCGCCGATGGTCCGCAGACCCACCTGGCCAAGTCGGGGACACCGACCATGGGGGGGGCCCTGATCTTGATTGGAGTCGGGGCCTCGACGCTGCTCTGGGCCGATCTGGGCAACCGGTTCGTCTGGGCCGTTTTGCTGGTGACCCTGGGTTTTGGACTGATTGGCTGGGTCGACGACTACCGCAAGGTGGTCAGGCGTGACCCCAACGGGATGCGCGCCCGTGAGAAGTTTCTATGGCAGTCGCTGATCGGGCTGGCGGCCGCGGTGTATCTGGCCTTCGCCGTACCGGCCCAGAGTGAGGCGCAGGCGCTCGACCTCTTCATGCGTTGGGTCAGCGACGGGTTCTCCATCGATTTGCCCGGCCGGGCCGACCTGATCGTGCCCTTTTTCAAGCACGTGGCCTATCCGCTGGGCGTCTTTGGCTTCATTGTGCTCAGCTTCCTGGTGATCGTCGGCACGAGCAATGCGGTCAACCTTACCGACGGGGCCGATGGGCTGGCAATCATGCCGGCCGTGTTGGTGGGATCGGCTTTGGGCCTCTTTGCCTACGTCGCGGGCAACTCGGTCTTTGCCCGCTATCTGCTCGTTCCCTACGTCCCCGGCGCTGGCGAGTTGACCGTGTTTTGCGCGGCCATCGCGGGAGCGGGCCTCGCTTTCCTTTGGTACAACGCGTACCCCGCGCAGGTCTTCATGGGTGATGTGGGCGCCCTGGCCCTGGGCGGCGCGCTGGGTACCGTTGCAGTGGTGGTTCGTCAGGAAATCGTCCTCTTCATCATGGGGGGCGTATTCGTTGTCGAAACCCTCTCCGTGATGATCCAGGTGGGCTGGTTCAAATACACGCGGTATCGCTACGGCGAGGGGCGCCGCATTTTCAGGATGGCGCCCCTGCACCACCATTTCGAAGTCGGGGGCGTCAAGGAAAGCCAGGTCGTGGTCCGGTTCTGGATCGTCACGATGATGCTGGTGCTGGTCGGACTGTCAACGCTGAAGTTGCGCTGAGGACAGGCCCATGACCCCCGTCAACGGTTTCGCCCCGCTCGCACAGATGCAGCTCTTTGAGTTGAGCGGCCGCCGGGTTCTGGTCATGGGGCTGGGCGAATCAGGGCTCGCCATGGCGCAGTGGTGTGGCGATCGCGGTGCCCGGCTGCGGCTGGCCGATACGCGCGCAACCCGCATCGAGTCGATGCCCGAGCCGGTGCGGTCTTGGGCCGAGGGCCAGGAACACCAATGGGTGGGTGGGGCCTTTACCGAAGCGTGGCTGGAGGGCGTCGATCTCGTCTGCTGGAGTCCCGGCTTGTCGACCGAGCAGGGAGACTCGGCCGCTTTCCTGCAGCAGGCCCGCGCGCGGTCGATCCCGGTGTTCGGCGAGCTCGATCTTTTTGTTCAGGCCCTCGCCCACCTCGCTCACAACGACTATCGGCCGCGCGTGGTCGCGGTGACCGGGACCAATGGCAAGACCACCACTACTGCCCTGACGGCGCGACTGCTCGTCGCGAGCGGGCTGCGCGCCCAGGCCGCGGGCAATATCGGCCCAGCGATGCTCAGCGCCCTGGCGGCTGCGCTCGCGTCGGGCTCGCTGCCTGAGGTGTGGGTGCTTGAGCTGTCGAGCTTTCAGCTGGCCCTCTGCCAGGGCTTTGATCCGCATGCGGCCTGCCTCCTCAACCTCTCGCCGGACCATCTCGACTGGCACGCCAGCCTTGAGACCTACCGGCAGGCCAAGCGGCGCATTTTCGGACCCTCCACCCGCGTGGTGTTCAACCGGGCCGATGAGGCGAGCCATCCGGATCCAGTGACTGTGACACCCGCCAAGACGAGGGCAGGGCGGCGTGCGCCCAGTGCAAACCTGGTCCGGCACTGCAGTTTTGGCCTGGACCGGCCGTCGCAGCCGGGTGATCTCGGCATCGTGGATGAGGGGCCCCTCGCCTGGCTGGCTCTGGCCGAATCCGATGATCCGTGGAGCGCCGGGCCGACCGCTCCTCGCGAGCCGGTGCGTTTTCGCAAGCTCATGCCGGCGGACGCCTTGAGAATCGCAGGGGCGCACAATCAACAAAATGCGATGGCTGCCCTCGCTCTGGCGCTCGCGGCGGGCGGTACGCTGGGTCCGATGCTGAGGGCGCTACGAGACTATCGGGGCGAGCCCCACCGTTGTCAGATGATCGCGAGAATCGACGAGGTCGAGTACTTCGACGACAGCAAGGGCACCAATGTGGGCGCGAGCGTGGCTGCGCTCGAGGGCCTGGCCCGTCCGACCGTACTGATCGCCGGGGGCGAGGGCAAGGGACAGGACTTCTCTCCGCTCGCGGGCGCTGTCGCTCGGCATGCCCGGTGCGTGCTCCTGTTCGGCAAGGATGCGCGGCGGATCGGTGAGGCCTTGTCGGCCACCGGATGTCCCATTGAATACTGCGCGGACCTCGAGCAGGCGCTCGCGCGTGCGCGAGCGGTGGCGCGCCCGGGCGATGCGGTGCTGTTGTCGCCGGCCTGCGCAAGCTTCGACATGTTTCGAAGCTACGTTCATCGCGGTGAAGTGTTTGCCGGGCTGGTACAACGTCTGGCCGACGAGGCGGGCCTGCCGGTGGAGCTTGCATGCTGAGCGCTGCCTCTCGAAGCTTTCGTGTGCGGCTCGCCCAGAGCCGCTCGCACAGCGCCGCTCCGGAGGCCATCGACACGACCTTGCTTTGGGTGGTGGCCATTTTGATGCTGAGCGGGGCGGTGATGGTGTACTCCGCGTCCATCGCGTTGCCCGATGCGCCGAGATTTGCCCGACTGTCGTCCTGGCATTTTTTCGTTCGACACCTGTTTTCGATCAGCGTGGGCCTCACCCTGGGGCTACTCGCGTTCGCGGTGCCGATCAGGGAGTGGCAGCGTTGGTCGATCTGGCTGTTCGGCTTTGGGCTCTTGCTGCTCATCCTGGTGCTCTTGCCGCACATCGGCAAGGTCGTGCTGGGTGCGCGGCGCTGGATCCCACTCGGCGTGTTCAACCTGCAGCCCTCTGAGCTGATGAAGCTCTTCGTGATCCTCTACGCGGCCGATTACGCCGTGCGCAGGCAGCATGTGATCCAGCGCTGGATCAAGGGCGCACTGCCCATCGGGATCGCGGTGGCGGCGGTTGCAGTGCTGCTGATGTGGCAGCCCGACTTCGGCGCCTTCGTGGTGATTGCCGCGGTGGCGATGGGCATGCTGTTTCTCGCCGGTGTGAGCGCCAGCCTGTTTACATCGCTGATCATTCTGGTGGGGAGCATCTTTGCCCTGATCGTCACCCTGTCGCCCTGGCGGCGCGAGCGGATCTTCGCTTACCTCGACCCGTTCAGTGCCGAGTATGCATTGGGCAAGGGCTACCAACTCACGCATGCGCTGATTGCCCTGGGCCGAGGAGAGATCTTTGGCGTCGGGCTCGGGGGTTCGGTTGAAAAGCTGCACTACCTGCCCGAGGCCCATACGGATTTTCTGCTCGCCGTGATCGGTGAAGAACTCGGTCTGGCCGCAGTCATCGTCGTGATCGTGCTCTTTTTCTGGCTGGTCCGGCGCGCCTTCGACATTGGCCGTCTGGCGATCAAGCTCGACCGCCCCTATGGCGGTTTGGTCGCTCAGGGCATCGGGCTGTGGATCGGAGTGCAGTCTTTCATCAACATTGGCGTCAATATCGGTTTGCTGCCGACCAAGGGACTGACCCTGCCGCTGATGAGCTACGGCGGCAGCGCGATCATCGTCAACTGCATGGCGATCGCGATCCTCCTGCGGATCGACTTCGAAAACCGTCGACTCATGCGGGGGGGCGGATGACACGCACCCTGATGGTCATGGCGGGAGGCACGGGCGGTCATGTGATGCCGGGACTGGCAGTGGCCGAACACATGCGTGCGCGGGACTGGTCGGTGGTCTGGCTGGGCCATCCAGCCGGCATGGAGGCGGCTCTGGTCGCGCGGCATGGGATTTCCTTTGAACCGGTCCTCTTCGGCGGCCTTCGGGGCAAGGGTGTCGTTGCGGCAGCGATGTTGCCGCTCACGCTCTTGCGGGCGTTTGCGCAAAGCCTGAGGGCGCTGCGGCGGGCGCGGCCGGCGGTGGTCCTGGGGATGGGCGGTTATGTTGCATTTCCGGGCGCAATGATGGCGGCCTTGACCGGAATTCCTCTGGTGATCCACGAGCAAAACGCCGTCGCGGGCTTGACCAACAAGGTGCTTGCAAAGCTCGCCGACCGGGTGCTGGAAGCTTTTCCCGGCAGTCTGGCCGCCGCTCAGTGTGTCGGCAACCCCTTGCGGCGGGCGATCACCGAGATTGCGCCGCCGGCGGACCGCTACGGCCTGCGATCCGGCCCCCTGAATCTGCTCGTCGTGGGCGGCAGCCTCGGGGCTCAGGTCTTCAATGAGCGCGTGCCCGAGGCGCTTGCGCGGATGACTCCCGAGCGGCGACCGAGAGTCACCCATCAGACCGGCCGCGGCCGGGCGGCCGAGGTTGCACGGCGCTACGCGCAGGCCGGCATCGAGGCGACGGTCGTCGAATTCGTAGACGACATGGCCCGGGCGTACGCGGATGCAGATTGGGTGATCGCCCGAGCCGGCGCGATGACCGTGTCCGAGATCGCCGCAGCGGGTGTCGCGAGCATCCTTGTGCCCTATCCCCATGCGGTCGACGACCATCAAACGGCCAATGCGCGTTTTCTGGCCGATCGTGGGGCGGCCCGACTGATTGCGCAGCCAGCCTTTGACCCGCAAACCCTGGCCGAGATCCTGGAGTCGCACACCCGCCCAGAGGCGCAGGTCATGGCCGATCGCGCCCGCGCTCTCGCCCAGGCCGGAGCCGCCGACGCGGTGGCGCGTGTCTGCGAGGAGATTGCCCGATGAAGCACCGGGTCCGGCGGATTCATTTTGTCGGCATCGGCGGCGCCGGGATGAGCGGTATCGCCGAAGTGCTCCTGAACCTGGGCTACGCCATCAGCGGCTCCGATCTGGGCGAGTCATCGAGCACGAGGCGACTGGCCGCGCTGGGCGCCGAGGTCTTCGTGGGCCATGCGCGAGAGCATGTGAAGGGCGCCGATTGCGTCGTCGTCTCAACTGCAGTGCCCGCAGACAACCCTGAGGTGGTCGCGGCACGTGCGAGCCGCGTGCCGGTGGTGCCTCGCGCCCTGATGCTGGCCGAACTCATGAAACTCAGGCAGGGCATCGCGGTCGCCGGCACTCACGGCAAGACCACCACCACCAGCCTGGTGGCCTCCGTACTCGCCCGCGGCGGGCTCGACCCCACCTTTGTCATTGGCGGCCTCTTGAACAGCGCCGGTGCGAATGCCCGGCTGGGGACGGGCGAATACATCGTGGCCGAAGCCGACGAATCGGATGCCTCGTTTCTCAATCTCACACCCATGATCGCTGTCATCACGAACATCGACGCCGATCATATGGACACCTACGGTCACGATCCGGCCCGACTCAAGCAGGCGTTCGTCGAGTTCACCCGGCGACTGCCCTTCTACGGCGCAGCCGTGCTCTGCGTCGACGATGCCAACGTCCGCGAGATTCTCCCGTTCATCTCACGGACCACCATCGCCTACGGACTGTCCGAAGGCGCGGCCTTCAGGGCGGTCGATGTGCGTGCCGAGGGTACCCGCATGTCGTTCAAGGTGTTGCGCGAGGAATCTCCCGCCTTGCCGATCGTACTGAACCTTCCCGGTGTGCATAACGTTCGCAATGCGCTTGCGGCGATCGCCGTAGCCGACGAGCTGGGCGTGGCCGATGAGGCGATCGTGGCTGCGCTCGCCGACTTCAAGGGCGTTGGAAGGCGATTCCAGCGCCACGGCGCCTTTGCCGTGCCCCGCCCGGCGGGGGGCAGTTTCCTCCTGGTCGACGATTATGGTCACCACCCTGCCGAGATGGAGGCGACGATCGCCGCGGCACGAGGCGCCTACCCCGGGCGGCGCCTCGTGCTTGCCTTCCAGCCGCACCGATACACCCGCACGCGTGATCTCTTCGAGGACTTCGTCCGGGTGCTCGGAACGGTCGATGAGTTGCTCCTTGCCGAGGTCTACCCTGCCGGTGAGCCGGCCATCGTCGCTGCTGATTCACGATCGCTCGCTCGAGCGGTACGGGTGGCCGGGCGCATCGAGCCCCGCTTCGTCGAGCGCATCGGCCAGATGCCGCAGGCCATCCTGGACACCGTGAGAGACGGCGATCTGGTCCTCACCATGGGCGCAGGCTCGGTCGGCACCATCCCGGCTGCGATTCGCGAGCTGGCCCTCGCGGTGGCCGGTCCCGATGAGCAGCCGATCAGTCTTGCCACGCAGAGGGTTGCATGAGCGTTCGACGCGACGCCAAGACCGGGCTCTGGAGCGGCATTGCCGAGCCCTCTGGGCTCGGCCGCGTCGTCGTCCTGATGGGCGGGCGTTCGGCCGAGCGCGAGGTGTCGCTCATGTCGGGGCACGGGGTCCTCGCCGCACTCAAGTCTCAGGGCGTGGCGGCTGAGCCGTTCGACCCGGCCGAGGGTGACTGGGCCGAGCTGGGGCGCGGCGGCTTCGCGGCCGCATTCATCGCGCTTCATGGCCGCTTCGGGGAGGATGGCACGGTGCAGGGCGCGCTTGAACTGTTCGGCTTGCCTTATACCGGGTCGGGCGTGCTCGCGTCTGCGCTCGCCATCGACAAGGTTCGAAGCAAGGCCCTGTGGCTTGCACGAGGTCTTGCAACACCTGCATTCGTTCTTGCCCGCTCGATGGCTCAGGCCCGCTCGGCACTTGAAACTTTAGGGCTGCCCCTTGCAGTAAAGCCCTGTCGCGAAGGGTCGAGCCTGGGCTTTTCCCGGGTCGACACCGCCGATCAGCTGGGGGCTGCCTACGAGCTGGCTGCTCGCTACGATGACGAAGTCCTGATCGAGCGCTTTATTAGAGGACCTGAGCTGACCGTGGCCATCCTGGGCGAGGGCGATGCGGCGATGGCCCTCCCGCCCATCGAAATTCGCGCCCGGGGCGGTGCCTACGATTATCACAACAAGTATTTCAGCGACGACACCCAGTATCTCTGCCCGGCACCGCTGGACGACGCAGGCACGGCCCGGGTAGTGGCGCTTGCGCTTGATGCCTATCGGGCGCTCGGCTGCGAAGGCTGGGGGCGCGTCGACCTGATGCTCGACCCCGAGCGCAATGAGCCCTGGTTGCTGGAGGTCAATACGAGCCCCGGTATGACCTCGCATTCGTTGGTACCCATGGCCGCCCGCGCCGCCGGTCTCGACTACGCCCGCCTGTGCCTTGCCATCCTGGGCGAGGCGCGTCTGAAGCTCCCCGTGCCGAGCGCATCCGAACGGGGCTCGGCAAGAGCTCGGAGGGTTGCCTCATGAGTCAGGCCTGGCAGGACATCCGCGTGATCAATACCGCAGCGAACGGACTCTTTGCGATCTCGCTGGCGGCCTGTCTGGCCGCAGGCCTGTGGTGGCTCTCGCAACGTCCGAGCTTTGCGATCCGTCAACTGTTGGTGTCTGCGCCACCCGCCGAGACCCTCAATCGCGTCCAGGAGACCACCCTGAGGCTCCTGCCCCTGGATCGAATCGCCGGGAATTTCTTCCTGGCCGACTTGCGTCAGGTCCGATCGCTGATCGAAATGCATGCCTGGGTGCGCTCGGCCAAGGTGCGCCGTGTCTGGCCCGATACGCTCGCTATCGAGATCGAAGAGCACCGGCCCTTTGCCCTGTGGAACGGCGATCGGATGATCAATACGTTCGGCGAGTCCTTCTCGGCCAACCCAGCGGACGTCGATGAAGACGGGTTGCTGCCGCGCCTGAGTGGCCCCGACGGCGAGGAGCGCAAGGTTCAGCAACTGTATCTGGACCTGTTGCGCATGCTGGCCCCGACCAAGCTTCACCCCGAAGAGGTGGAACTCTCAGATCGCCGGGCCTGGCGAGTGCTGCTTTCCGATGGCACCGAGCTCTTGCTCGGCAGAGAGGGATCGGCGGCCATCGCCCAGCGCATCGCGAGCTGGATCGAGTTGCGGCCCGAACTGGCCCGTCGTCTCCCCGGCCAGAACGTCGTCGTCGACCTTCGTTATCCAGCCGGCTTTTCGATCCGGTTGGCGAGCGCAGCGGCAGGGCGAGAGGCGACGCATCCCCCGACCGATCCGGCGGCAAGGGCGAACAGAGCAAGCGGAACACGACCATGACCAAGGATGTCAAAGACCTGATTGTTGGGCTGGATGTCGGCACATCCAAGATCGTTGCGATCGTCGCGCAGATGCATGCCGACGGCCACTACGAAGTGGTTGGACTCGGCCAGCATGAATCGAGCGGGCTCAAGCGCGGTGTGGTCAACAACATCGAGACGACGGTCGCATCGATCCAGCGTGCGCTTGAAGAAGCCGAGCTGATGGCCGATTGCAAGATCCGCAACGTGATCACGGGCATTGCAGGTAGCCACATCCGAAGCTTCAATTCGAGCGGAATGGTGGCGATCAAGGAAAAGGAAGTCAGTGCGGCCGATGTCGCCCGTGTGATCGAGACCGCGAAGGCGGTCAGCATTCCGACCGATCAGCAGATCCTGCATGTGCGGCCTCAGGAATTCATCATCGATGGGCAGGAGGACATTCGCGAACCCATCGGAATGAGCGGGGTCCGGCTCGAGGTTCGGGTGCATATCGTCACCGGCGCGGTGTCGGCGGTTCAGAACATCGTCAAGTGCATCCGGCGCTGCGGGCTTGAGGTTCAGGACATGATCCTTCAGCCTCTGGCGTCGGCCGAATCGATCCTGACCCAGGACGAGAAAGAGCTCGGGGTGGCGATCGTGGATATCGGCGGGGGCACCACCGACATCGCGATATTTACCGGTGGAGCGATCCGCCATACTCAGGTCATCCCGATTGCGGGCGAATTGATCACCAACGACATTGCGATGGCGCTTCATACGCCCACGCAGGATGCCGAAGAAATCAAGCTGCGCTATGGCGTCGCTAAGCAGGCGCTGGTTGACCCTTCGGAGCGGATCGAGGTTCCGGGCTTGGGCGATCGTGGCCCCAGACAACTCTCCCGCCAGGCGCTGGCCGCCGTGATCGAGCCCCGGGTCGAGGAGGTGTTGACCCTGGTGCAGCAGGCCATTCGCGAGTCCGGGCATGCCGAACTTCTCTCCTCGGGCATTGTCCTGACCGGCGGCACTGCGCTGCTGCCGGGGGTGGCCGAACTGGCCGAAGACATTTTTCTCAAGCCGGTGCGAGTGGGTCTTCCGATCTACTCGGGCGGGCTTGCCGATGTGGTGCGATCACCGCGTTATGCCACGGCTGTCGGGTTGCTTGAGGAAGCCCGCCAGCAGCGGTTGCGCGGTCGTAAGGCGGCGGAGCAGTCGGGCTCGTTCAAGGAGACCCTGCGCCGAATGAAAGACTGGTTCATGGGCAGCTTTTGATTCCTGGGAGATAGCAATGGGCTTTGAGATGATGGAAAACGAGGTGGAAGGCGCGGTGATCAAAGTGATCGGAATCGGCGGTGCCGGAGGCAACGCCGTCAATCACATGGTCCAGCGCGGAGTGCAGGGCGTGGAGTTCATCGCTCTGAACACGGACGGGCAGGCGCTCGGACGTTCGCTCGCCGGGCACAAGATTCAGCTCGGCGGCAACGGCCTGGGGGCGGGCGCTCGGCCCGAGGCCGGTCGGGGTGCGGCCGAGGCCATGCGCGATGAGATCCGTCTGGCGCTTCACGGCGCTCACATGGTCTTTCTGACCGCGGGGATGGGCAAGGGCACAGGCACCGGCGCTTCTCCGGTCGTTGCCGAGATTGCCAAGGAACTGGGCATCCTGACTGTGGGTGTCGTCACCAAACCGTTTGCCTTCGAGGGCGTTCGCAAGATGCAGATTGCCGACGCTGGCATCGAGCAGCTGGTTGAGCACGTCGATTCCCTGATCGTCGTCCTCAACCAGAAGCTCTTCGAGGTGATGGAGGAGGACGCGAGCCTTATCGACGCCTACAAACGCGCCGATGACGTCCTTCATAACGCGGTGGCCGGCATTGCCGAGATCATCAACGTGCCCGGTTTGGTCAACGTCGACTTCGCCGATGTACGGACGGTGATGGGTGAGCAGGGCAAGGCCATGATGGGGATCGGCGAGGCAAGCGGACTTGACCGTGCCCGTCTGGCCGCCGAACAGGCGGTAGCCTCTCCCCTGCTCGACGGTGTCGACCTGCAGGGCGCCCGGGGTGTGATCGTCAATATCTCGGCAAGCCGCAGCCTCAAGCTGCGAGAGATCAACGAGGTCATCCAGGCGATCCAGGCCTTCTGCGCCGACGATGCGACCATCATCCACGGCACCGTGTTTGACGATGATATGGATGACAGTCTGCGAGTGACTGTCGTGGCCACAGGCATTGGCCGCAGAGCCGCGCGCCCGGTGCTGGTACCCCAGCGCGAGGTGCGAACCGGGACCGACAACGCTGTGTTGGGCGGCAACGGTTATGGTCAGTACGAGGAGCCGACCATCTGGCGCAATCCCCGGGCCAGCGCTGCCGCTCAGGTCGAAGCCCTTGAGCAAAGCGGCGTAGAGCGCTTGGACATTCCGGCGTT
>JBIKVK010000356.1:0-3286 GCA_044356835.1 Burkholderiaceae bacterium | reverse complement strand
CCGGTGCCGAGCTTGCGCAGCATGGCCGGCAGGTCATCGGTCTTTCGGCGGCGCGAGCTCAGGAACCTGAGATGGTGAGACCCGCCGGCATTTCCGGTGGTCTTCATGCCGAGCTTGCGCGCGGAATAGGTTGACAAGAAGTAGCCCTGGAGCACGCCCGCATCGACCACCTTGCGACGGTAGGTCTTGCAGCCCTCGCCGTCAAAGGGCGCACTGCCTGACTCGGCCCGCTGGTGCGGGTCCTCGACGATGCCGACATGCGAGGGAAAGAGCGGCATCCCCAGGCTGTCGGTGAGAAAGCTCGTCTTGCGATAGAGCGCGCCGCCGCTGGCAGCCTGGACGAAGTGTCCGAGCAGTCCGCATGCGATCGGCGCCTCGAACAACACCGGCGCGCGACGGGTGGACAGTCGTCGAGCTCCCAATCGGGACAAGGCGCGTTCGGCCGCGTAGCGCCCCAGCCGCACGGGGTCGGCGAGCCGGGACGGGTCGCAATGGCTGCTGTACCAGTCGTCGCGCTGCATTGCCCGGCCCCGTCGAGCGATCGGCGCACAGGAAATCGAATGGCGACTGTAGGGGTAACCGCCCACAAAGCCCAGTGAGTTGGCAGAGAGGAACTGGCCCTGGCCCACATGGACCGATGCGCCCTCGGAGTTTCTGATCATCGGACTCGTGGCGAAGGCAGCCGCCTCGGCCGCCCGCGCGAGCTCGACCGCCTGCTCGACGTCGATGGCCCAGGGGTGAAAAAGATCCAGGTCGGGCGGATCGACCGCCAGTGTGTCCGGATCAGGCAAGCCGGCACACGGATCCTCGGCGGTAAAGCGCGCAATGTTGTACGCCGCATCGACGGTTTCCTCGAGGGACTGCCGCGAATAGTCGGACGAACTGGCATGCCCCCTGCGGTGATCGATGTAGACGGTCACCCCGATACCCTTGTCGCGATGCTGCTCGATCGTTTCCACACGGCCTTTGCGCAAATTGACCGAAAATCCGCTGCTTTCGGAAACATCGACGGCTGCACCCGAGGCGCCCACTGCGCGCGCCCGTCGCAGCATCACCTCGGCGCATTCGCGCAGTTGAGCCTGATCGTAATCGAACATCCTGCCTGCCTTTTCTGATGAGCGCGGTATCATAACGCCCGGCTCGTTCGACAGCGCTGTTCAGCCCCTGACCCTGTGCGGTGAGCGCGCGGATCGAGCCCCCTCTCCGTCTCAAACGTCCCACTATGCCCCGCCCTGATCGGACACCTACCGGCGACCTCACCGACCGTCCCAGCAAGTCTCAGCGCAAGCGCGACAGCCTCGCGCTTCAGGACCTGGGCGAGAGCCTGGTGACCCTGTCCGACGAGCGCCTGCGAAGCCTGGCGCTGCCCGAAAGACTGGTCGACGCCATCCAACTGGTTCGGACCATTCGGGCTCACGAAGGTCGGAGACGCCAAATGCAGTTCATTGGGCGTCTGATGCGCGAGGAGGCCGATGTCGAGGCGATTCGCCGCGCGCTCGAGGACGAGCATCACCAACACCGCGTCGATACCGCGTTGATGCACGAAGCCGAGCGCTGGCGGGATCAGCTGCTCACGGACCCAGCCGCAGTGGAGCGCTGGCTCGTCCGTGCGCCCGATTCGCGCGCGCACCTGGACACCGCTCTGGCTTCGGCCCGATCGGAGTGGGCGGTCGGCGTGCGGGGTCGACACTACCGCGAATTGTTCAGATTTATTCGAGCGTCGCTCGCCGAGCCGCACGGCGATCGCTCCCCGCCGTCGCAAGCAGAGCCCCTTGGAGAAAGACCCGTATGAACAGTTCGGCCCTCCGGATCGGTCTGGTTTCGATCAGCGACCGCGCTTCGAGCGGTGTCTACGAGGACCAGGGTCTGCCGGCGCTCGAGGCCTGGCTGAGCACCGCCCTGACGACACCCTGGGTTCCGGTCCGTCGGCTCATTCCTGATGAACGCGCCATGATCGAGAAAACGCTCATCGAACTGGTGGATCAAGAGGGCTGTGGCTTGGTTCTGACCACGGGCGGCACGGGCCCGGCTATCCGCGATGTCACGCCTGAGGTAACCCTCGCAATCGCCGACCGAGAGATGCCGGGTTTCGGCGAGCAAATGCGTCAAATCAGTCTGAATTTCGTCCCTACAGCCATTCTGTCGCGTCAGGTGGCCGTCATTCGGGGGCACTGTCTGGTCATCAATCTGCCCGGCCAGCCCAAATCGATCCGCGAAACCCTTGAGGGTCTGAAGGCCCCCGACGGCAGCCAGAAGGTCCATGGGATATTCGCTGCCGTGCCGTACTGCCTGGACCTCATAGGAGCGGCCTGGGTAGAAACCGACCCCTTGGTATGCAAGGCGTTCCGACCCAAGTCGGCCATCCGACCCAACCCGGCGCCATAACCAGATTACGCAGAGTTCCGCCTTCGGGCCGACGATACGCCGATCACCTGTCGCAAAGCGGACAGCGCGGCGACCAGCTGCTGAGCATCAATAACCTCGATGGTGAATCGCATCTTGGCCTGCTCGTTTCTGGACACCGTTTGGGCCTCGGTCACATTGATACGGTCGCGAGCGAACACTTCGGAAATGTCGCGAAGCAGCCCTTGACGATCCTGCGCCAGCACCTCGATATCGGCAGCGAATCGGGCATTTGAGAGGCGGCGTTGGGATTCCATGGCTCGAGGATCCCAATCGGTCTCAATCACGCGCTCGGGGGCGTCGATAGACATCCTCTGCAGGGTCGGGCAGTCGGACCGGTGGACGGATACTCCGCGACCTCGGGTCACGAAACCCGATATCCGGTCCGGGGGCACGGGTCGGCAGCAACGCGCAAGCTGGCTCATCAGCGAATCGACGCCCACGACCAGCACCCCCGAGCGATCCTGTCCGCGCGATTCGGGTCGGGTCTTGAGAATCTGGTCCGTCAGTTCTACCGAGGCCTCCGAGACACCCGTCGAACCTGCGAGGCCTGGCACCCCACTGTGCGCGGCGGTCCACCGGACCGCCTCCTCGATCTGCCGGGGACCAATCTCCTCGCGGGCTACGGCGACAAACATCGTCCCCGGGTCCGTCTGCTGCAGCCGACGCGCGAGTTCCTCAAACGATAGGGCTGTTCGGCCTTCACGCTGCAGCACACGCTCGATCCGTTCACGACCCACCGCCTGATCACGCTCGAGCTCAAGCGCGTGAAACCATTGCCGGACCTTGGTTCGCGCGCGCTGGCTCACGACATAACGCAGAGCGGGGTTGAGCCAGTCGCGTGAAGGCCCCTCACCGGCGATGGCTTGCGCAGTCAGGATCT
>JBIKVK010000355.1:0-3287 GCA_044356835.1 Burkholderiaceae bacterium | reverse complement strand
GGTGAACAGGTGGCCGAGGCCTTGCGGATTCACCAGGGGCTGCGCGGCCGTGCCGCCGAGGCGGCAGCCCTTGAGATGCTGGCGCGCGTGGGCATTCCCGATCCTGCGGTGCGTGCCCGGCAGTATCCGTTCGAATTGTCCGGCGGGATGTGCCAACGGGTGATGATTGCATCGGCCCTGATCGCCCGCCCCTTGCTGCTCATTGCGGACGAGCCGACCACTGCGCTGGATGTGACCATCCAGGCTCAGATCCTGGACCTGATCAAGACCCTGCGAGCGGAGGTTGGCAGCGCGGTCATCTTGATCACGCACGACATGGGCGTGGTGGCCGAGATGGCCGATCGGGTCGCCGTGATGTATGGCGGCCGCGTGATCGAGGAGGGCGAGGTCCAGCACATTTTCGAGGCGCCGGCTCATCCCTATACCCGCTTACTCCTTGCGACCATACCGAGGCTCGATGGTGAGCCCGGGCAGACCTTGCCGACCATTGAGGGGCGCGTGCCTGCAGCCGACGAGTGGCCCCCTGGGTGTCGGTTCTCGCCGCGCTGTCCAAATGCCATGGCGCAATGCACGGTCCGGCCTGAGCTCAAGGCGCTGTCCGAATTCTCGCCTGACCACAAGGTGGCGTGCTGGTGGGTGTCCCCCCGCTCTGGAGTCGAGCCATGACCTCGGTCGGCTCCGGCGATCCGCTCGTCAAGACCTCGGTCGGTTCCGGCGAGCCGCTCCTCAAGGTCGACTCGCTTCGCGTTCATTTTCCGGTGCGTGGCGGCGAGCGCGGGCGGTCGATCGTCAAGGCTGTCGACGGGGTGAGTTTCCAACTCACTGCGGGTCAGACGCTGGCGCTGGTCGGTGAAAGTGGCTGCGGAAAATCGACGCTTGCCTACGCCTTGCTCGGCATGGTGCGAACGACCTCCGGTCAGGTGCTGATCGAGGGGCGTCCCATCGAGGTCGAGCGCCGTGCCTCGCGTCTGGCGCTGGCGGAGCGGGTTGCATTGGTTTATCAGGATCCGGCCTCGGCCCTGAATCCGAAGATGAGCGTTCGCGAGAGCATCGCCGAGCCGATGATGATCCAGGGCTGGAGCCGCGAGCGCTGCGCTGCCCGGATCGACGAACTGCTCGAACGTGTGGGTCTTCCCCAGTCATTTGCCGATCGCAAGCCGCATGCGCTCTCGGGCGGGCAGAAGCAGCGCGTGGTCATTGCCCGCGCCTTGGCCTTGTCGCCCAAGCTGCTGGTCCTCGATGAGCCCGTGTCCGCGCTCGATGTATCGATTCGCTCGCAGATTCTCAATCTGCTGATGGCGTTGCAGAAAGATCTTGGGCTCGCCTACGTCTTTATCTCGCATGACCTGTCCGTGGTGCGGCATATCGCGGATGAGGTGCTGGTGATGTATCTCGGTACGGTGGTGGAACAGGGGCCATCGACCCGTGTGTTCGCCCAGCCGGGGCACCCGTACACCCGTGCGCTGTTGTCGGCGATACCCCTGCCGGACCCGGTCCGTCAGCGGGCCCGCGCGCGCATTATTTTGAGTGGGGAGCTGCCTAGTCCGCTCGACCCGCCTCAGGGCTGTCCGTTCGTCACACGCTGTCCCGAGCGGATGACGCGCTGCGCAGAGGAAAGACCCCTGCTTCAGGCCCAGGGCGAGGTGCTGACCGCCTGCTGGCTGGATCGCTGAAACTCGCTTACTTGAGGCGAATGGGCTCGAGGCTGACGGCGGCGTTCTGTGAGCTGAGCGTCAGTTGACCGTCCTGGACGGTCGCCTGCAGTTGCATGCTGCGGTCGGCCATGCGCTCAAGGCTCGCTGACGCATCGGCGTCCAGTTGCCACACCTCCAGCGCGTCGAAGCGTCGCACGCGTTGTTCCAGTCCCGCCCACCAGATCGGGCTTGCCTGCGAGTACGCATACACGGCAATCCGCTCGGTGCGCGAGCGCGCCCGCGTCAGGGCCTTCTCGTCGGGCTGGCCAACCTCGATCCAGAGGCGGCGTCGCCCGGTGAAGTCATCGAGCCATACGTCCGGATCGTCCGGGTCGGAGAGCCCAGCCCCGAAGCCGATCCGGCCATCCCCAGAACATAAATCCACCAACAGATATGCATTGAGCGCGAGCGCCACAATGCGCACCATCATCCGTTCATTAGTCTCGCTGGGATGCCGGGCCAGTGTCAGCGCATGGTCGGCGTAGTAGCCATGGTCGATGTCGGCGAGCTGGATGCTCGCCTTGAAGATCGTCGATTTCAGGGCCATTGAGCAACACCCGGCCGGTGGTGGACCGATCCGGCGCGATGGGTTCGCGACCGCTCAGCCCTCATAGCGTTTGCCCAGAGCGAGCAGTTCGGGGGTACCGATCAATTCGTTCAGCTGATCGAAATCGAACATGCGATCTGAATAGCCTGCGGTCGAGCGATGGGTGTGCAGATGCGAGAAATAGCCGCGCAGCGCGTGGGCGAGCGCGCGCGTCGTGCCCCCGGGGAAGATCACGATGCGATAACCGATGCGGCCCAGCTCGGTGGCGGGCAGCATCGGTGTCTTGCCGCCCTCAACCATATTGGCCAGCATGGGTGCGCGCTGAGCGAAGCGCCCACAGGCAATGGCCATTTGCTCGGGGGATCGCACGGCCTCGATGAACAGGGCGTCCACGCCCGCCTGGAGATAGGCCTCGGCCCGGTCCATGGCCGCCTCGAAGCCTTCGATCGCCAGGGCATCGGTGCGAGCCAGGATCAGGGTCTCGGAAGACGCCCGTGCATCCAGCGCCGCCCGGAGCTTGCCGCACATTTCCTTGACCGGGATGACCGTCTTGCCGTCAAGATGGCCGCAGCGTTTCGGGAAGGTTTGGTCTTCCAGCTGAATCATCGCAGCGCCGGCGCGCTCGAACGCGCGGACCGTGCGCTGGGTGTTCAGGGCATTGCCGAAGCCGGTGTCGGCGTCAACGATCACGGGGAGCGCCACGCGCTCGGTGATGCGCGCGAGGGTGTCTGCGACCTCTGTGGCCGTCGTGAGTCCGATGTCGGAGCGCCCGATCCGGTTGTAGGCCACTGATGCCCCGGACAAATAGAGCGCCTCAAAGCCGGCCTGCTCGGCAAGGAGAGCCGTCATGGTGTCGTGAACGCCAGGGGCGAGCACAGGGTTGGGCTGGGCGAGGCGGCCCCGCAGGCCGCTTGGGGTGTTCGAATTCATGCAGGGATCCTAGTCGACGAGTCGGTTATGATTGTAAATCTCTTCTGCAGGCACAGCCGGCCCCGCATCGTGCGGCTCGACCGGCTCGATCATCTAATAGCGTGAGCGCTCCGCCC
>JBIKVK010000092.1:0-11805 GCA_044356835.1 Burkholderiaceae bacterium | reverse complement strand
GGGTCGGGGTCGGGGTCGGGGTCGGGGTCGGGGTCGGGGTCGGGGTCGGGGTCGGGGTCGGGGTCGGGGTCGGGGTCGGGGTCGGGGTCGGGGTCGGGGTCGGGGTCGGGGTCGGGGTCGGCTCGGATTTCGAAACCGGAGCAGGAGCCTGCGCCCTGCGTTCGGACGCACGTTCAGGAGGCTGCCCGCGACTGCGCGCCTCGGCCAGGGCCGGGCGATGGGCGCCATCGTCGGGGGCCTCCATCAGAAACACGGACACCACCCTGCCGCGCTCAAGCCTTTCCTCACTCTGCAGCGAGCCGCCGATCAAAAGCCATGCGAGCAGAGCATGTACGATCAGGGCGAACAGTAACGCTCCGACCGGACCCGCAATCGCTCGTCTGGGTCGACCTGGTTCGGCCACCGGTGTCGCGAGGGCGGCCAGATCGAGCTCCGGGGCTTGTCGCATCAACGCCATTCGCCGATTATCACCGAGCTTGTCCGATGATCAATGCCAGCCATCCGATGCCTTCGCCTGCAGCCTCGCCGGGGCCCTTGAACCTTCGCTTCGCCGCGGAGCTATTCACGCTCGCCTGGGCGCTCTGCCTCGGACTGTCCGGCTGTGCACTTCCGCCTAAAGCCCATGAGCCGTCGGATCCTCAGTGGTTTGAGCGCATGCCGCAGGCTGATGTGGTTCTGCTCGGGGAGTTGCACGACCAGCCGCTCCATCATCGGCAGCGCCTGACCTGGATCGCCCAGTGGGCCGAACGCCGCCCTGTAGCGATGGTCATGGAGCAACTCGACGTCCGAGGGCAGGCGGCCTTGGATGAAGCCCGTGCGGCGCCTCCCGAAGAGAACGAAAGCCTCGGTGCCAGGGCGCGCCGGTTGGCCCAGGCGGCGGGCTTCAGTTTCAGTGGCTGGAACTGGATCGACTATCGACCCTTCATCGAACTGGCCCTGGAGCGCGATCTCCCGCTTTATGCGGGCAACCTGTCTCGCGATGAGGCCATGCAGATCGCGCGGGGTGCCCCGCATCGACTCGCGACTCACGCACCGCAGGGCTGGGGTGACGCCCAGCAGACTGCCCTTTTGCGCAGTATCGCCGAGGGGCACTGCGGCCTGCTTCCCGAGGCGATGCTCGCTCCGATGGCGCTCGCCCAGCGCGCGCGCGATGCCCAGATGGCCGAAGTGGCGCTCCGCGCCGGCCGGGCGGGCCATCTGGTCGTGGTCCTCGCCGGTAACGGCCATGTGCGCCGCGACTACGGACTGCCCCTGCACTTGAGCGCCTTGCAGCCTGGCCTGCGGGTATTTTCGGTGGGCCTGATCGAGGATGGCGGCGATGCAGGCAATGCGCTCTACGACGCGGTCTGGTCGGTCCCTGCCCTGCGGCGAGAAGATCCGTGCGAGCGACTGCGCAAACAGTTCGCGCCGGCTCGCGCGGGCTAGAGGCCCAACACGTCCTGCATGTCGAAAAGACCCGAGGATCGTTGGGAGAGGAACCGGCAGGCCCGAAGCGCGCCATGCGCGTAGGTAACCCGGCTTGCCGAGCGGTGGGTGATCTCGATTCGCTCTCCCGTGCCCGCAAAGAGCACCGTGTGGTCGCCCACAATGTCACCGCCTCGGATCGTGGAAAACCCGATCGTCGATGGGTCCCGCTCGCCGGTGATGCCCTCGCGCGCATAGACCGCGACTTCGTTGAGGTCGCGACCGAGCGCCTGGGCAATCACTTCGCCCATGCGAAGAGCCGTGCCCGAAGGGGCATCGACCTTGTGCCGATGGTGGGCTTCGATGATCTCGATGTCGTAACCCGTGCTGAGTATGCGGGCGGCGACTTCCAGGAGTTTCAGCGTCGCGTTCACGCCCACACTCATGTTCGGGGCAAAGACGATCCCGACGGATTCCGCGGCGGCTTTGATGCGCGCCTTGCCTTGCTCATCGAAGCCGGTCGTTCCAATCACCATGCGAACGCCCCGGGCCACGCAGGCTTCGAGATGTCTCAGACTGCCTTCCGGGCGCGTGAAATCGATCAGATGCGTGGCTTGTTCGAGCGCGCGCTCGGGTTCTCCGGTGACTGTCACCCCGCTCGCGCGTCCCATTGATTCGCTGGCATCGCGCCCGATCGACGCGCTGCCCGGCAGGTCGAAGGCCCCGACCAGCTGAGCGTCCGGTGCGGACAGTACGGCTTCGATCAGCATGCGCCCCATTCGCCCACCCGCGCCGGCGATCGCAATCTTCATCGTCATCGAGTATTCCCTCAGAGGTGCGTGATCAGCGCGGCTTTTTGAACCCCGGCAATGCCGGGTCGGTCGGGTCTTCGCGCTCGGGCAGGGTGTCCGCAATGACCTGGCTCACCACCCCGTCTTTGAAGCGGATGCTGACGTTGCGTTGCTCGGCCTTGCCGCTCGCATGGCGAAACCTGAAGGTGTAATCCCACCGATCGGCATGAAAGACATGCCCCAGGAGCGGCGTGCCCAGGATGGATCGAACCTGTTCCCGCGCCATGCCGGGCTTGATCTGTTCCACCATCGTGCGGGTGATGTAGTTGCCTTGGGGCAGCTCAGTCCGGTAGGGCTGCAAGAGCCCGCTGCGGGAAGGGTCATTGCTGCTGCAGCCCCCGAGGACGGACACGAGCCCGAGCGTCAAAGCGACCGGGGCAATGAGCGAGGACCGCCAAACCGAACGGGAATCTGACATGGGCTGACCCTTGGGAATCGGACCGCAGTGCGAAGTCTTTATGATACAAAGAGGAACCACTGCTTCTCCAGACAAATCGACCATTTCTCGATGTCGCCCCCCGAACTCAAGAGCCTGGGTCTCAAAGCGACGGTTCCCCGACTGAAGATTCTAGAGGTCTTTCAGCAGGGACGGCTTCGGCACATGAGCGCCGAGGATGTATACCGAGAGCTGCTGACCGACAACAGCGACATCGGCCTTGCCACCGTGTATCGGGTGCTGATGCAGTTCGAGCAGGCAGGCATCCTCAAGCGTACGAATTTTGAGTCCGGGAAATCCCTGTTCGAATTGAACCAGGGCGAGCATCACGATCACCTGGTATGCCTGCAATGCGGTCGGGTCGAGGAGTTCATCGACCCCGAGATCGAAAAGCGGCAGCAACGCATCGCCCGGGATCGGGGATTTGCGCTACAGGATCACGCCCTTGCGCTCTACGGCAACTGCGTCAAGCTCGATTGCGAGCACCGGCCGGGTCGTCCGGGCTCCGATCGCGCGGCCTGAAGGATGATCGACCCATGACCTACTGCGTTGCGATGTCGCTTGAGCAGGGCTTGCTCTTTGCTTCGGATTCTCGCACCAACGGCGGGGTCGACCATGTCTCCACGTTCTCCAAGATGAGTGTGTTCGAGCGTCCCGGCGAGCGGGCGCTGGTGTTGCTCAATTCGGGCAATCTGGCGACCACGCAGACGGTTGTCAACCGCTTGAAGAAACAGATTGCCCACGACTCCGTCAACCTGATGAGTGTCGACTCGCTCTTTGACGCCGCCGAATTGGTGGGTCGGCAGCTACGCGAAGTCATTCAGCATCACTCGGCGGGCGAGATGCAGCCAAGCGGCATCGATTTCAGCGCCCTGTTTCTGCTCGGAGGGCAAATCGGCGACGAACCGCCCCGGCTCTTTTTGCTGTATCCGCAAGGCAACTTCATCGAGACCTCAGAAGATACCCCCTTTTTTCAGATTGGCGAGAGCAAGTACGGCAAGCCCATCATCGATCGGGTGGTCAAGCCCGATACCTCGCTTGCGCAGGCGCTCAAGTGCGCCCTGGTGTCGTTTGATTCGACGATGCGGAGCAATCTCTCGGTGGGCTTGCCGATCGATATTGCACTGATCCGTCGCGACGCACGTTCGATTTCATTGCGCCATCGGGTGGATTCGGGCGATGCCTATTTCGCTGCGATCAGAACCGGATGGAGCCAGGGACTGCGCACAGTCTTCAATGACCTGCCCTCGCCGGACTGGATGACTACTTAGCGCCGAACGGTCAGCCCGCGAGACGGCGTTCCGCTAGTCACGCTGGAGGGTCAGCATCTCGCGCGCGTGCTTGCGGGTGGTGGCGGTAATCTCGACCCCGCCCAGCATGCGCGCGATTTCCTCGACCCGGGCGTTGCGGTCCAGACCCGCGACCCGGCTGGTGTGACCTCGCTCAATCGCCTGGAGGCTTACTTTGAAGTGCTGGTGGGCACAGGCAGCCACCTGAGGAAGGTGGGTGACACACAACACCTGGCGTTCGGCGCCGAGCTTGCGCATCAGCGCACCGATGACTTCGGCGACCGCGCCTCCCACACCGGCGTCGGCTTCGTCGAAGATGAGCGTGGGCACCGGATTGCCCTGTGCGGCCACGACGGAGATCGCGAGACCGATGCGCGAGAGTTCGCCCCCCGAGGCCACCTTGGCAATTGGACGTAGTGAACGCGATCCGTGCTGCATGATCTTCAGCTCGACACTGTCCTTGCCCGAGGGGCCGGGCGCGGAAGGCTCGACCGATACCACCAGCTGGGCACCGCCCATGCCCAGCTCTCGCAAGATCTGCGTGACGGCCTGGGAGAAGGGTTCGGCCTGCGCGGCACGCCGCGACGAGACCGCTGCTGCAAGGCGGTCATAGTGGTCGCGGGCGCGGGCGGTTTCGCGCTCGAGAGCTGCAACGTCCTGGGCGCGCTCAAGTTGCCGTAGTTGCTCGCGCATGCGGTCGAGCTCGGCGGCAATGGTCTGAGGTTCGAGACGAAATTTTCGAGCCGCAGAGAAAATGGCACCGACCCGCTGCTCGACTTCGGCGAGTCGCATCGGGTCGATGTCGATTCGATGCGCGTACTGCGCGAGCGATGAGGCCGCTTCGTCGACCTGGATCGCGGCGCTGTCGATGAGTTCGAGTGCTTCATTGAGTCGCGCATCAATCTGGGCGAGTGGCTTCAGTCGATGAAGGATCGACTGCAGCTGTCCGTCGAGCGCATGGTCGTTGCCGGCCAGAGCATCGGCGGCCGCCTGCGCGCCTTCGGCGAGCGTGGCCGCATGGGCCAGCCGCCGCTGCTCATCGTTCAGAGCGGGCCACTCCTCGGGGCCCAGCTTGAGCGCATCCAATTCGCTGACTTGCCAGGTCAGCCTCTCGATCTCGAGTCGGGTCGCGCGGTCTCCCGCCTGAGCCTCGGCCAGAGCGCGTTCGGATGCCTGCCAAGCCTGATAGGCCTCGGCAAGCGGTCTGAGCTTCTCATTCAGCCCGGCACACGCGTCCAGGAGTTCGCGCTGGGCGCTGGGTCGAGCCAGCGATTGCGCGGCGTGCTGACCATGGACGTCCACCAGGCGCTCGCCAATGTCGCGCAGCACAGCGACGGTGGTCGGTTGGCCGTTGACCAGCGCCCGTGAGCGTCCATCCGTCTCGATGACCCGACGCAGCAGCACGCTGCCAGGATCGCCCCTGAGCTCGCGCTCATCGAGCCATGCCTCCAGCTCGGGAGGGCATCTGAAGCTCGCGGCCAGGTCTGTCCGCGCGCAGCCTTCACGGACCACTCCCGTGTCGCCTCGACCTCCCAGGATCAGCCCCAAGGCGTCGAGCAGGATGGATTTGCCGGCTCCGGTTTCGCCAGTCAGGACCGTAAAACCGGCAGAAAAGTCGAGGTCAGCCCGCTCGACGATCACGAAATCCCGCAGATGCAGCGACTGAAGCATCGCTCGCGCTCACGCTGCGGAGTCGGACCCGCCCCGCCAGGTCGGCAGCTCGTGCCAGTTGAGCTTGCCGCGCAGCGTGGCGAAATAGCTGTAGCCCGGGGGATGGAGAAAGCGAGCCGAAAACGGCGCCCGTTCGATGATGATGTCGTCGCCGATCTGCAGGTCGGTGAATACCTGCATGTCGCAGGCCACCCGGGGCTCGCGGCCGTCGACCACCCGGATATTGATCGGGAGGTCATCGGGCAGTGTGATCGGGCGATTCGAGAGGGTCTGGGGAGCCACCGGCACCAATACGAACCCTTTCAGCAAAGGGTGGAGGATGGGGCCGTTGGCGGACAAAGCGTACGCGGTCGACCCAGTGGGGGTGGCGATGATCAGGCCGTCGCCCCGCTGGTTGTACATGTGAAGGCCGTCCACCTCAACTTGCAGTTCGATCATGCCGCTTCTGGAAGACCGGCTGACGACCACGTCGTTCAGCGAAAGCTCGTGCCAAATCACTTTTTGGTCCCGTACCACTCTCGAGGCGAGCAGCGTACGGTCTTCGGCCTGATAGCGTCCGTCGAGGATGGCGGTCAGGGCCGCCCGCCACTCCGAGAGTGCGATATCGGTGATAAACCCGAGCCTGCCATGATTGATCCCGACCACCGGGACTTCAAAGGGGGCCAGTGTCCGGGCCAGACCCAGCATGGTGCCGTCGCCCCCCAGCGCCACAGCAAGGTCGGCTTCATGACCCATTTGGTCGAGCTCCAGAGGACGGGCAGTACCAGCCGGCAGACTTTGCGCCATCCGTGGTTCGACAATGACCTCGGCGCCGAGGGAGGCCAGAAACTCGCCGATCCGGCCCAGCGTCTCGGACAGGCCCGGGGTGTTGGCGCGACCGATCACGGCCACCTTGCGAAAGCTTGGATTCATGGTGCGGATTAGAGCATAAGGCTCGCCGCCCGGCAGCGCGCGCCTCAGGCCGTTTGCGGTCGGCCGTTGGTGGGTTCGGGAGCTTGCAAGTTCCAACGGTGCTTGCAACAAGCGCCTCTATCCCTAAAATACGGTCGCATGATTGACCATCGTGCTCAGACGCTGCTCAAGGCTCTGGTCGAGCGCTACATCGCCGACGGCCAACCCGTTGGTTCGAGAACTCTGTCGCGCCATGCCGGAATCGACTTGTCCCCGGCAACGATCCGCAATGTCATGGCAGACCTCGAAGAACTGGGCTTGATCGCCAGCCCGCACACCTCGGCCGGTCGCGTGCCTACGCCCAGGGGGTACCGGCTTTTCGTCGATACCCTCCTCAAGGTTCAACCCCTCGAAGTCGAGCAGACCGCCCGTATTGAGGGGGGGTTGCGAGCCGGCGAACCGCAGCGCGTTCTCAATGCGGCCGCCACGATGCTGTCCAATCTGTCTCACTTCGCGGGAGTGGTGATGACGCCCCGCCGGTCATCACTTTTCCGTCAGGTCGAGTTTCTGAGATTGTCAGACCGGCGCATTTTGTTGATCATCGTCACGCCCGAGGGAGACGTCCAGAACCGGATATTGCTCACCGAGCGCGACTACACGCCTTCACAACTCACCGAAGCGTCCAATTTCCTGAATGCCCACTATGCGGGTCTGGATTTCGAGGCGATTCGGTCGGGGCTGCACGAGGAACTGAGTTCGCTTCGCGACGACATCACCGGCCTGATGACCTCCGCGGTCGAGGCAAGCAACCTCGCCCGTCAGGAAGACGTCCAGCCCGTCGTGATTTCCGGTCAGCGCAATCTCCTCGGGGTGGTCGATCTTGCGCACAGCATGGACCGGCTGCGTCAGCTGTTCGATCTCTTCGAGCAGCGAACCCGTCTGATGGAGTTGCTCGATTCCTCCAGCCGCGCCCAGGGTGTGCAGATCTTCATTGGCGGCGAGTCCGATCTTGTACCAATGGAAGAGCTGAGCGTGGTCGTGGCACCCTATACCAACGCCGAGGGCCGCGTGGTCGGTACGCTGGGGGTGATCGGTCCGACCCGGATGTCCTATGATCGAGTGATCCCAATAGTTGACATTACCGCCAAGCTGGTCTCGAGCGCGCTCGCACACAACGTATAGTGTTCGGTTTTTCAACCGACGAGTCTTCAGACGATGGCGAGGTTCACCTCGGCGAGCGCCTTCGATCATGCCCAGCCCGAACGCACTGCGGTGCTGTTGATCCAGCTGGGTACGCCGGACGCCCCCGAAAGCAGCGCGGTCAGGCGGTATCTGCGAGAGTTTCTCTCGGACCCCCGGGTCGTTGAGATTCCCCGGCTCGTGTGGGCGCTGATCCTGAACGGCATCATCCTGAATGTGCGGCCGGCCCGTTCGGCTCAGAAGTACGCGACCGTCTGGACCGAGCACGGGTCGCCCCTTCTCTGTCACACGATTGCGCAGGCTGAACGACTCGGTGAAGCTCTCGCCGCACGCGGTCATGATTTCGAGGTGGCGTGGGCCATGCGGTACGGCAATCCGTCCATACCCAAAGTGATGCGCGATCTTCGCGAGCGCAATGTCACCCGCCTGCTGGTCTTGCCCCTTTATCCTCAATACGCCGGTTCGACCAGCGCGACAGCCTTTGACACCGTGTTTCGCGAGCTGATGCAGTGGCGCAATCAGCCCGAATTGAGGCTGATTCGTGGGTTCCATTCGTACGCGCCGTACATCGAGGCTTTGGCCTCCCACGTGGAGGCCTACTGGGCACGTGAGGGCCGGCCTGACCAATTGATGATGAGCTTCCATGGTGTCCCCCGCCGTACGCTGCTGCTGGGCGATCCCTACCACTGCGAGTGTCTGGTCACGGCTCGACTGCTCGCAACCCGATTGAATCTGACCCGAGATCAGTACCGCGTGACCTTTCAGTCTCGTTTCGGCAAGGCCGAGTGGCTTCAGCCTTACACGGACTCGACGCTGCGCGAGCTGGGCGCCGCAGGTACGGGTCGGCTGGACGTCGTCTGCCCCGGTTTCGTGGCCGACTGCCTGGAAACGCTCGAAGAGATCGCGATGGAAGGTCGCGAGACCTTCATCGAGGCGGGCGGGCGGGACTTTCGGTACTTGGGTTGTCTGAATGACTCCGAGGGTTTTGCCATGGCCATGGCCCAACTGGTCGAGTCGCACAGCGCGGGTTGGCCGATCGCCCGCCTTGGGCCCGGGGAGGAGGCGCGGCGCGCTCAGGCGCTGGCCGAGCGCCGAGCCCGTGCCGTCGCAATCGGCGCCGAGCGATAGCAGCCCGCGGGGCGTGATCAGCTGCTCGGCCCGTTGCCGTGACAGGCGCCTTGAAAAGCGGGTCTGAAGCCCCATATCCCACTGTCCGGGCGGGGGCTCTAATCCCCGGTTTATTTCTAGTGCCTTGATTCACAAGAGCAATCAGCATGTCCGATCCGTCGCCATCCACAGATCCCAAAGACCCCTCCGTGTCGGGGACCAACTCCGCAGCGTCCGCCACTGCGGCGGCAGCCTATGCGGAAGCGGCACGGGAAGCTGCCACGGTTGCGGCCGGTGTCGAAGCATCCGCCGCGCCCGACTCGGCGCAGGGTCTCGCCGCGCTCGCAGAGGCTTTGTCCCGGGCCCAGGCAGAAGTGTCCGAATTGCGTGACCTGTACCTGAGGGCCAAGGCCGACATTGAAAATACCCGCCGCCGGGGCGAGGAAAACGTGGCCAAGGCGCACAAGTTCGCGATTGAAGGTTTTGCCGAAAGTCTGGTCCCGGTGAAAGACAGCCTCGAAATGGCGCTCAAATCAGAAGCGCCGACGCCCGAGAGTTTGCGAGAGGGGGTGGACGCCACCTTGAGGTTGCTCGCGGCGGCCTTCGCGCGACACAAGTTGATCGAGATCGATCCGGTCGGTCAGAGGTTCGATCCCAACCAGCATCAAGCCATCTCGATGGTCCCCGGGGCGTCGCTCAACCCGCCCGTGCCGGCCAACCACGTGGTGGCAGTGCTTCAAAAAGGCTATCTCATCAGCGACCGGGTCTTGCGTCCGGCGATGGTGACCGTGGCTCAGGCTTGATTTGGCCTGTGCCATACCCATCTGCGCAGTCAACACCTGCCATTCCGTCAGAATAAGGAATCGATTCCATGGCCAAAATCATCGGCATTGACCTCGGCACCACCAATTCTTGTGTGGCCATCATGGAGGGCGGTCAGCCCAAAGTGATCGAAAACTCCGAGGGCACCCGTACGACGCCTTCGATCATCGCCTACATGGAAGATGGTGAGATCCTGGTCGGAGCCCCGGCCAAGCGCCAGGCGGTCACCAATCCTCGCAACACGCTCTATGCGGTCAAACGACTGATCGGGCGAAAGTTCCAGGAGAAAGAGGTCCAGAAAGACATCGGCCTCATGCCCTACGCGATCGTAAAAGCGGATAACGGTGACGCCTGGGTCGAGGTTCGGGACAAGAAGCTTGCGCCGCCGCAGGTTTCGGCCGAAGTCCTGCGCAAGATGAAGAAGACCGCTGAGGACTATCTTGGCGAGGAAGTCACCGAGGCGGTGATCACGGTCCCGGCCTACTTCAACGACAGCCAGCGCCAGGCGACCAAGGACGCCGGTCGCATCGCCGGGCTCGAAGTCAAGCGAATCATCAACGAACCGACCGCGGCTGCGCTTGCGTTTGGTCTGGACAAGGCCGGGGGCAAGGATCGCAAGATTGCCGTCTACGACTTGGGCGGCGGCACATTCGACGTCTCGATCATCGAGATTGCGGATGTGGACGGCGAGAAGCAGTTCGAAGTGCTGTCCACCAACGGCGATACCTTCCTCGGTGGCGAAGATTTCGACCAGCGCCTGATCGACTACATCATTGCCGAGTTCAAAAAGGATTCGGGCGTCGATCTGGGCAAGGATGTGCTCGCCCTGCAGCGCCTCAAGGAATCTGCCGAGAAAGCCAAGATCGAGCTTTCGTCGAGCCAGCAGACGGAAATCAATCTGCCCTACATCACGGCAGATGCCTCCGGGCCCAAACACTTGAACCTCAAGGTGACCCGTGCCAAGTTCGAGGCGCTCGTCGAGGACCTGATCGAGAAGACCATCGAGCCTTGCCGGATCGCGATGAAAGATGCGGGGGTCAGTGCGTCGCAGATCGATGATGTCATTCTGGTGGGCGGCATGACCCGGATGCCCAAGGTGCAAGACAAGGTCAAGGAGTTCTTCGGGAAAGAGCCGCGCAAGGATGTCAACCCCGACGAGGCCGTTGCGGTCGGAGCGGCGGTACAGGGCTCCGTGTTGTCGGGTGAGCGCAAGGACGTTCTGCTGCTCGATGTCACCCCGCTCTCCTTGGGGATCGAAACCCTGGGCGGTGTGATGACCAAGATGATCCAGAAGAACACCACGATCCCGACCAAATTCTCGCAGGTGTTCTCGACTGCCGATGACAACCAGCCTGCCGTCACCATCAAGGTGTTCCAGGGTGAGCGCGAGGTGGCCGCCGGCAACAAGCTCCTGGGCGAATTCAATCTCGAGGGCATTCCGCCCTCAGCGCGCGGTACGCCCCAGATCGAAGTGACCTTCGACATCGATGCCAACGGCATCCTCCACGTCTCGGCCCGCGACAAGGCGACCGGCAAGGAAAACAAAATCACCATCAAGGCCAATTCGGGCCTGTCGGAGGCTGAGATCGCCAAGATGGTGAAGGACGCCGAGGCCAACGCCGACGAAGACCGCAAGCGGGTCGAATTGACCCAGTCCCGCAACCAGGCCGACGGATTGGTTCACTCGGTGCGCAAGTCCCTGACCGAGCATGGTGACAAGATCGATGCCGCCGAGAAGACCAAGATCGAGGACGCGATCAAGGTGGCCGAGGAGGCGATCAAGACGGACGACAAGGACCGTATTGATCAGGCGAGTGAAGCCCTGTCTTCGGCTGCGCAAAAGTTGGGCGAAATCATGTATGGTCAAGCCGGCGCAGATGCGGCGGCGGCGGGCGGTGCCGCCGGTGGAGCCGATCCTACCGGTGGGATGGGTGGTGCTACCGAGGCCAAGCGCCAAAAGACCGATGATGTGGTCGACGCCGACTTCAAGGAAGTCAAGCGCTGATCATCCGCACCACCGGGCAGCAGCGATCCGAACAACAACGCGGGCGACAGTCTGAATGGCGAAACGTGACTTCTACGAAGTGTTGGGCGTGGCGAAAAACGCCAGCGACGATGACCTCAAGAAGGCATA